>JBBASD010000246.1:0-3250 GCA_040399485.1 Cyanobium sp.
TGGGCATCGCTGGCCAAGCCAGGCCTTGGCGTTGCCTTAGCGATGGGGGTGCTTACCGCCGGCCAGGCCCAGGCCTTAACAATCTCCATTTACAATTTATTTAGCTTCGGCAGCAGTAAATATCGTACTTATCTTGCCGACCAACCCATAAGTTGGACATAAGCACGGAACTATGCTCTCAGCCTAGGTGGGGGCTATGACCTTGTTTCTATAAATACCACAGAAGAAAACACAGCAATTTTCAATCAAATAGTCCCAACACTTAACGGTACATTGTGGGGAACAGGTACCTTGTGTTGTGGTGGAGGGGAATACTTGAGCGGTCCGTGGATTGGGCTGTTTCAACCGCCTGGCAGCACAGAAACTGCAGGCAACTAGCAGTGGGTTGAAGGCACATCATTAACTTCTAATGACTACTTCAATTGGCTTCCCGGAATGCCAAACAATTCGCTGGGAGGAGATAACTTTGGCAACATCTTGGCATTTTTATCACTTTATCAGTGGGGCTGGAATGACGCTATTGACAATGCTGTCATAGAGTTTAATGGAACGGGGCCGGTACTCGCGTTCGTCGTCGAGGATGAAACGAATGTCGCCCCCGCTCCCCTGCCAATCTTCGGCGCCGCTGCTGCCTTCGGCTTCAGCCGCAAGCTGAGGAAGCGGATCAAAGGCAGCACCAACCCCGTTCCCAACAGCTACAGCCTCTGATCCGATACCTGGCACCTTTTGCGGCTGCCAGAGCCTGAGTGGCCTTGGGCGGTTGGCCTTGTTGAATCCCTAGCCAGCGGCGGCTTAAGCCACCGCTGGCTATCAATTAACCAACAGGTTACGTCTATTTATTGCATAGTTTATTCGCACATTTATCTCCTTTGCCATCTGCTACCACAGTCCTTAAAGGTCAAAGTGATTACAATAACAGCCTCTCTTCCCAGTCGCTGGCCCTAGCCCCATTGGCCCGCTTGAACGTCTCGGCCAGCTGCTGTTTTTGCCCAGATCAACGCAGATTTGGGCAAGATGGTGCTGCTCTCGCTTAACTGATCGAGCCAGGCTTCGATGGCGCTGGCCTTGGCGGCATCCTGTTCCCGCGTGATTTCGATGCCGGCCTGGATTTCGCCCAGGCTCACCGAGGCGAGCACGGCGCCATGGGGCCTGGGTTTGCGCAGCTCGGAGATGACGTTGGTGTCAAGCAGATACACCCTTGCCTCCCAACTCAACAACGGCCCGTCGCCGCGCCCTGCCGCGCTCTGGTGCCAGGGCTTCAATGCGGGGCTCCGATGTCAGCAGCAACGCCTTGAGGGAGGGCCGCGAACGGGCCTGGACCCTGCGCCATTCCTCAATCGGCACCAGCACAGCCGTTTCGATGCCACGACGAGACACCACCTGCGGCCCCTCTCGCTGGCAGGCATCGAGCAGCTCACTGAAGCGCGCCTTGGCGTGCTGCACGGGCCAGACCTCCATTACCAAATCCCTCTAATGACCAGTCCGATAACTAGTCTAAGACCCGTGCTCCTGGAAGCATGATTCGTGAGGCTCTGCGGCAGGAGTGGGACGCGCCCTGATGCTGCTGCTCGACACCAACATCCTGATCGACGTGGTGCGCGGCGAAGCCATCACCCTGGCCTGGCTGGAGCAGCAGGAACACCCGGCCATCAGCGTGATCAGCTGGATCGAGGTGCTGGTGGGCTGCCACGGGGGTGAAAGCGACCGTGTGAAGGCCTGGCTGGACACCTTTCCCCGCTTGCCGATCTCAACCTCGCCACCCGCAACAGCCGCGATTTCCCGCTCACGTTGGGCAGGGTGCTGCATCCTTACCAGCTCTGAGAGCTGGTGAGGATCAGCCCGCCCAGATCTCCTTCAGTTCCACCACCAGGCCGGGGAAGTGGGGAGCTGCATCGAGGTGGGTGGCCGCTTCCAGCCGCCGGGGCTGGGCCAGTGGATCGGCCAGCGGTTCCCAGATCTCCACCGCCCGCTCCGCTGGAATCAACAGCCAGCCGAGGCGGGCGCCGTTGCGCTGGTAGGCGGCCATTTTCTGGCGCAGGGCGGAGAGGCCGCGGGGGTCTTCATCGCTGGGACTCGCAAGCTCGATTACTAGATCGGGGCAGAGGGGAGCGAACCCGCGGCGCTCGGCGTCGCTGAGGGCCTGCCAGCGATCGAGAGCCACCAGGGAGGCATCGGGGCTGAGTACGGAGTTATCCGGCAGGCGGAAGCCGGAAGAGCTATCGAAGAGCTTCAGGGGCAGGCCGCTGGCCCGCAGCGACAGGCCAAGCTCGACAAGCAGTGAGCCATTGCGGCCTCCAGTTTCGCTGCCAGTGGGGGTCATCAGGATCAGGGAACCATCGGCTGCCAGCTCCAGCACCGCCTCGGGATTGGCCACGCACAGCTCAGCAAATTGCTCGGGAGTGAAGCGCAGGCCAACGCAGAGCGAGGCAGGCAGATGGAGCGACTCCGGCAGCCCGGCGCCCCATTTCTGGCCGGACGGGATCTCCAGGGGGCGGGGCGGAGCGAGCATGGGCCCGGCGAGTGCAGGGTTTTTAGGCTAAAGGCGGTGCTAGCCGCCGTCCGGGCCGGGGGGAAGCAGAAGGCCCAGGCCCTGCTCGATCTGCTGGTCGAGAATCCTTACCAGCAACCCCCTGCCTACGAAGCTTTGGTGGCAGACCTTTGCGGAGCCTGTTGCCGCAGAATCAACATTCAACACCTACTGGTCTACCAGCTACAGGAGGTAGAGCAGACCGTCAAGGTGTTGCGTATGTGGACTGTCCCGCCTCCACGTCTCCGCCGGCTGAGGCCACCCCCTTGCCCGTCAGCCGATGGGGCCAGCGACCACCAACTTTCCTCCAGCTCTATGGCGAGCAGGAATGAGCCCTGGCAGCGGCCCTATCGTTGCTGTTGACACCGCGGCAAGACTGCCGATGCCCAAACCGCCTGATCCCACCAGCCCGGCCGAGCTGAACGACCTGCTCAGGCCCCTGGCTGCACAGCTGATCTGGTGGCAACCGGCGGAGGATTCGCTGCGCAACCCCGATCGGGTGATCGCCCAGGTGCTTGATCTCGGCTCGTTCGAGGCTGGCCAGAGGCTGCGCCAGGTGCTCGGCGACCGGCGCCTGGCCCAGGTGCTGCAACGGGCCGAGGCGGGCTGGTTCTCGCCCCGCTCCTGGAACTATTGGCAACAGAAACTCGGCCTGGCCCGCTCAGGCGCCGTTCCACCGCTGCCTCGGCGCCACTTCGGGGTTCGTGATGGCGGTGATCACGC
>JBBASD010000247.1:0-3249 GCA_040399485.1 Cyanobium sp.
GGGGCTGCCGCCATGGCAAAGAGCAACAGGCCGCAGAGCAGCCAACCGCCCCAGAAATGGGATCGCCAGAAGATCCAATCCAGGGGGTTGTCGCTCCAGCGGGGCACCTCCGGCTGGAGTCCGAGCCCCAGCAGGGCCAGCCAGCAGGTGAGGGCGAAGCAGGCGCGCAACCACGGCCGTTTGACACGCCACAGGGCCAGGCAGGAGGCCAGGGCCGCGGCGGCCGCCAGCGCCAGGGCCAGGGGCCGGTGGGGCCAGTCCGATCCAGGGCCCGTGCCTAAGAAACCAGTGCCGAGGGCACCGGCGTGGAGGAAGGACCAGCCCAGGGCAATTAGCACCGCCAGCACTATGGCGGTGGTTAGCCAGCGGCCGTGGTCGATATGTTCGGGGCCCACCGAGGCCGGCAGGGGGTATTGACCCAAGCGCCGCTCCCGCACGTGGATGCCGATGCGGATTGTGGCGCCGATGACGGGATAGACGAACAGCACCATCAGCAGGGGATGGAGCAGCGAGAGCCCCTGCAGGGCCGAGAGGGGTTGGGGCGCCAAGGGCGGTGGCTGAAGCGGGGTCATGGAAGCACCGCGGGCCAGCCCTGGCGGATGAGTAACAGGGAGAAATAGGGGGCCTCCATGGCCGCAACCTCGGCTGCCGGCCGGAGCTGCTGGTCAGGCCAACCGACCCGCATTGCGAACAGGGCCTGCTCCAGCAGGCCCCGCTGTTCCAACAATGGCCGCACCCAGGGCCAGCGACGGCCCAGCTTGAGCAGGGCCAGCACCCAGCCGCCACTTGCCGCCTCAGCTAGCAGCCGCTCCAGTTCGGCGGCGGTGTCTGGGGTGGGCAGCAACAGCAGGCCCTGGCGTTGCAGGGCGAGGGGCCAGGCGGCGGCGGCGGCGGCGGCAGCCACGGAGGTGATCCCGGGGATCAGGCGCACTTCCAGGGCTGGATGGCGTTGCTGCAGGGCCAGCAGCACATAGCTGGCACTGGCAAACAGGGACACATCGCCTTCGCAGAGAAGTACCACCCGCCGACCTGCGGCCCGTTCGGCGGCGATGAGGTCGGCGGCCAGCGCCCAGGCCGCCCGCAGGCTGGCGGGTTCCGCCACCATCGGCAAAAGCAGGGGCAGGTGCCGCTGGCGGTCGTGCAGCCAGGGCTTGGCAATTGTGGCGGCCATGCCCTCGGCGTCCTGCCGGGCCACCGGGTAGGCGACGGTGTCGGCGGCGCTGATGGCCCGCACCGCCGCGACTGTGAGTAGGTCGGGATCGCCCGGACCCACCCCCACCAGGGTGAGGCCAGGGCTGGCCGCTTCAGCTGGCACAGGGAAGCGGTTGATGGCGAAGGCCAGTTGCTGTCACCCTTTCTAGGCTGCGCGTCTCCCCGGGCCGAGCGGGCTTTCTTCCACCTCCCTGCTCCTCGCTCCCCGCTCCCCCCCTTTGCCTCGCCGCCTGCCGCTATGAGCCTGCTTGTGATCCATCCCGCGGCGGCTCAGCCGCCAGTCCCCGCCTGGCGCACGGCGGATGCCAGCCAGATCCAGACAGAACTGGCCGGCCGCGGCATCCGCTTCGAGCGCTGGTCGGCGGCGCTGGATCTGCCGGCCGAGGCCGACCAGGAAACGATTTTGGCGGCCTATGGGCCCGAGATTGCCCGGGTGCGGGCAACGGGCAATTACCCCACGGTGGATGCGATTCGGCTGGCGCCGGACCACCCCGATCGGGCCAGACTGCGGCAGAAGTTTCTGGCCGAGCACACCCACAGCGAGGACGAGGTGCGCTTTTTTGTCGAGGGGCGAGGGCTGTTTTGCCTGCATATCGGCGAGGAGGTGCTGCAGGTGTTGTGCGAGCGCAACGATTGGATTGCGGTGCCGGCTGGCACCCGCCATTGGTTTGACATGGGGCCTGAACCCCAGTTCTGCGCCCTGCGTTTCTTCGCCAATCCAGACGGTTGGGTGGCGAACTTCACTGGCGATGCCATCGCTCAGAACTTCCCGCTGCTCGACGAGCTGCTGGGCGATCTGCTGATCAGCGCCTGATTTTGTTGGCCCGCTCAGGGGCCTGCCGCCTAACCCTGCCGCCGGCTATCAGCTGTGCATGCGTGGCTGCGGGTGCAGGCTGGCCAGCAGGGCTGCCTCGGCTTGGGCCAGCTCCTCCAGCCTTTCAATGACTTGGGGGCGGGGAAAACGCCGCTCGGCAAGCACCCAGTACAGCCCGAAATGGCGGGCCTCGCTGGCCAGCAGGTCCCCGTAGAGGGCAGCTAAATCAGGGTCGGGGCTGTGGGAGGCCAGCAGGGCCATGCGCTCGTGGCTGCGGGCCTCGATCAGTCCGGCCACTAGCAGGCTGTCCAGCAGCCGCGAGGGTTCTTGGCGCCGCACCAGGCGGGCCAGGCCGGCGCCGTAGGGCGGTGCGGCCAGGGGCCGCAAGGGAATCTGGCGGCGGATCAGCAGGCGCTGCACCAACTCGAAATGCTCCAGCTCTTCGCGGGCAAGTGGGCTGAGCACGGCGGCCAGCTCGCCATCGGAGGGGTAGCGGAACATCAGCTGCAGGGCGGCGCCGGCCGCCTTGCGCTCGCAGTGGGCGTGGTCGATCAGCACGGTGTCGGGGTGGGCCAGGGCCTGCTCCAACCAGGCGGACCCGGAGGGGCCCGCCAACCACTTGACCCGCTCCGGCGCGGTCCCGCTCCGGTTCATGACGAGGTCCTCAGGTGATCCACCAGCCCCTCCAGGGCCAGGTTGTAGCTGGCGGGCCCGAAGCCGCAAATCACCCCCAGGGCCTTGTCGGCCAGATAGGAGTGGTGGCGAAAGGGCTCGCGGGCATGGACGTTGCTGAGGTGCACCTCCACGAAGGGGATCGCCACCGCCAGCAGAGCGTCCCGCAGGGCGATGGAGGTGTGGGTGTAGGCGCCCGCATTGATCAGCAAGCCCCCGCATTGGCCCCGGGCCGCCTGGATACGATCGACCAGGGCCCCCTCATGGTTGCTCTGGAAGCACTCTAGCTCGGCCCCCAGGGCCTGGGCCCTGGCCGTCAGGTCGGAGTTGATCTGGTCGAGGCTGCGACTGCCGTAGAGGCCGGGCTCCCGCTGGCCCAGCAGGTTGAGGTTGGGACCGTGAAGCACAAGCAGGCGCATGGGGGAAGGGGGACAGGCGGGCTGGTAAGTTCTGGGGGTGTGGTTCGGGTCGGTGCCCGAGTGGTTAATGGGGGCGGACTGTAAATCCGCTGGCTCTGCCTACGTTGGTTCAAATCCAACCCGGCCCACCTT
>JBBASD010000248.1:0-3211 GCA_040399485.1 Cyanobium sp.
CTCGAGATCACGCCAGGGGCACAATCCGACCAGGTATTGAAGCGGCATAGCCGTCAGCAGGTGATGGTTCCACATTGTTTCGATTGCCTCCAGGGAAGCCCCCAGCCTGTAGGCCCGTTCCGGGTGGAGATGGACCATCTGCAATTGACTCCAGCTCAGACCGCCGGTCATCTCCAACAGCCAGTCCAGATCAACTGCCCCACCGCCAATGCGCAGTAATCCACGGCGCCAGGCCAGGAGATCATCACCACGGATCGTTTCCGCAGCCGATGGCCCTTGTGCGACATCCCCCTTGAGGGGGAGAAGCGCGTCAGGCTCAGATTCATAGACGATGTCCATGGCAGCAACATTAAAAAATTGTGAGGGCTGCGGTTTTCACCGCAATCGCCATCGAAGTCCTGGCTGGGCCAGCACCAGCCCAGCCAGTTCAAGCTCAAGTAGGGCCGATGTGATGTCTCGGCTGGACCAACCCAGGTCGAGACTGAGTTGATCCAGACTGGAACCACTACCAAGGGCATCTAGCAAGGCTTGGCGTTTGGACGCCCTGGAGGTTGTAGAAGCCAATGAACTACTGGACGCCACTGAAGACGAGGGGAACGCCCTGCTGGTGGACTTGAAGGGACCTTCGCCAAGCGAGGCAATTAGGTCGACAGGGCTGAGGAGGGGGGTAGCTCCCTGCACCAGGAGACGGTTGCTGCCTATTGCCGAGTTCTTTCCCGCATCGGCCGGAACCACCCAGATGGGCAACTCGTGCCTCCAGGCCAACTCCGCAGACAACAGGGCGCCACTGCGTTCGGGACACTCCACTACAACAAGGGCAGCAGCCAGGGCCACCAGCAACCTGTTGCGACTGGCGAAATGGCCCGCCTGAACCCGGCATCCAGGGGGAAGCTCGGTGATGAGTAATCCTTGGGCACCCACCTGGGCCTGCAAGGAAACGTGGTGACGGGGATAGACCCGTTCTAGGGGGGTGCCGAGGACACCAACCGGAATCCCTCCCGCCTCAAGGCAACCTCGATGGACGGCACCGTCTATTCCCTCGGCCAGACCGCTGACGACTGGCCAACCCGCTTCTGCCAAAACGGCGCCCAGTTGGCGGGCCATGAACAAGCCATGATCTGAGGCCCGACGGGTACCGACGACAGCCACGGCCTGGGGTCTTTGAAGGGAAGCCCAAAGGGTCCCTCGACCTTTCCAGTACAGGGCCAGGGGAGGGCGGGCCAGGTGTTTCATGGCGGGTGGCCATGACGCATCCCCAGGCAACAGCACCCCAACCCCGCCTCCACAATGTCGTGACCAGGCAGGCAGGGGATCATCCTCCCCCCACCGGCGGCGATAGCTGGTCAGGGCTTCTTCAAGACCCGCATGCCACCCCGGCAGACTGGCGAGCGCTTCCCAGGGAGCACGCCAGGCAGCGGCTAAGGAGACAAATGCCCTGTCCAGGGTCTGCAAACGCACAGACCCGATGCCAGGGCAACCCGCCCAGAGCAGCCACCACAAGCGACGCTCACGGGTCCAAGGGCGATGGTTTCGCGCCGCCATGGAGGGCTCTACAGAATCCAAAAAACTCGAAAAAGCCCCGCCCTCTGGCGCCGCAACCAGCCGGGCGGGACGAGGCAAATCAGAAGCCGGAACAGCCCCGAAGCCAGAGTCAAATCCAGGGATAAACCGCCCCAAAGCACCTCCAGGCAGTACATTAGTACTATACTATCAGCCCTGGTCCCGCCTGCAAACGAGCCACGGCTCTCTCCAGATCCTCCGGATAACGCCGCAGCACCTTCAATAACTGGCCACCTTGGCTGCCCACCAGAACCAGCTCGACCCGGGCCACTGCCATCAATCGATCATCTGGATCAATAAACCGACAGGCCCAGGGCAGTTTCACCCCCTTAAAAGGAAGTACCTCACTGAGTAGTGTCACCTGGTCTCCATGCCTGAGAGGTTGTCGGTAATCGATCCCCAGCGACACCACAGGCATCTCCAGGCCTCGGCTGGAAAGCTCGGCGTAATCAAGGCCCACCCTGGCCAGAGCCTCTACTCGTCCCTCCTCAAGCCAGGCCACATAAGCGCCATGCCACATCACACCGGCATGGTCAGTGTGCTGAGGTAGCACACGGCGCTGGAGGCACCAGGGCTGAGAAGTTTGGCATTGATGCGCTGGGGGCATGGCCGAAGGTTGAATTAAACCGACTTAAGGAAAGAAAGACAGATTGAGCAATAAGCTGCCAAGAGCCAACCTTCCCACCGTGTTCCGCAATCTTCTGATCGCCGATTCAGGCAAAGGCAACGTTGAAGAAATGGTACGCATGTTGCGGGCCATCCCCCCCTGTCGCCAGGCAAGAATCAACCTTCTGCACGTGGTCAACGAACAAGGAGGTGACAATCTCCAAGACCACCGCAATCAAGCCACCATTCTGCTGAACGAGGCCATCGGTCGTATGGGACTGGTCCCCGCTGACGTGACGACCATCGTGCGAGAAGGAGACACCAAGCAGACGGTGTTGGGGGTCGCCGAAGAAGTGAATGCTGATCTGATTGTGATGGGTTCCAGAGGGCTCGGCAGGCTGCAATCCATCCTGGCCAATAGTGCCAGCCAATACGTGTTTCAGTTGTCCACCCGACCCATGCTGTTAGTACGTGACGACCTCTACGTCAGGGCCATCAACCGTGTACTCGTTACCGTGGACGGAACTGGCGTCGGCGATGACGCCATCCGGCTAGCCTGCGAATTGGTTGCCGCTATTCCTGGCGGCTCTCTGACGGGGGTCCACATAGCGCGCCAAGAGCTAAGCCCTTCACGAGGCGGACGAAACCAGGCAGATGTCGTCCTGGACAAAGCGGTTCAAAGGGCCAGGGGTCTGGGTGTTGAGATGGTACCCATTCACCGCAGCGGTGACATCGGCCGAACCGTTTGCCAAGCAGCCGAGGAGATCAAAGCCGATCTGGTGGTCATTGCCTCCCAGGACCGCAGACCACTGGTTGCCAAAGCTTTGGTGGATTTGGATCGTCTGCTAGGCAGCTCCGTCAGCGATTACATACGAGTCCATGCACCAGCCCCAGTGCTCTTAGTCAGGGAGCCAGAATCAATCCAGCGTCCTGCATCAGCACGGTAGGGCCAGGTTTCAACCCCCTTGACGGCTGCTTGTCTGTATATAAAGAACAATCAGAAAAACAGCCGGAACCAAAACAAAAAGAAGGCTGGCAACGAAAC
>JBBASD010000249.1:0-3210 GCA_040399485.1 Cyanobium sp.
GGGTTGGCCGTTGGGCATGGCAGCAGGTCCTGGCAAGGGAAATGGTAGTCAATGCAACTTTAGTCATGGGGTTCCAAATTGGCCATGGCTTAAGGCGAAACCACGTTGTTCCGCAACTACCCGCATCAGCCATGCCGCTTCCGATCTTGGCGATAACATATCCCGCCCGTCATTTCCCCCATGGCGCCGCTGTTGGGCCCGCTGGCCCTCTTCCTCCTAATCGCCGTACGCTATGGGGCGGCATTGAACCTTTGGGGCGATGAGGCCTATTCCCTAAATGTAGCGGCCAAATCGGTAAGCGAGAACTTAGCTGCCGATCCCTTCCACCTGCCCACCTATTATTTATTATTGCATCCAATCGTTGGCTTTTTCCCCGCAGGCAACGAGTTACCCCTGCGGCTGATCCATGCCGTGATCTTCAGCATCGGCCTTGGTTTTTGCTGGCGCATTGCCAGGTTATTGCTGGGCCGTGGCAGGGCGCTGTGGGGGGTGATGATTCTCACAATTCTGCTACCAAATTATATCTTTTACGCCACGAACATCCGCATGTTTGCGATGCTGTTTGCGGTCTCCCTGGCATTTCTGTGGACCGCTTTCCGTCTGCTGACGCCTGGCGCAATCAAGCGACGCGCGATGGCCTGGCATCTGCTGGCGGCCCTGCTGTGTGCCCTGGTGGATTGGCCGGGCCTGCTGCTGGTGGGTATCACCTGGCTGGCGCTGCTCCTGCTGCGGCGCCGCTGGTTGCTGGCCCGGGGCTGGTGCAATGGCACAACGGTGGCCGTGCTTGGCGCCCTGGCCGCCACTGCCGCCCTGGTGCTCAGGGAACCGGTCTGGCGCTTGGTCGTCGCCTGGCCCTCGTCGGCGCGGGCGGCGGCGGGGGGGCTGAATTTGGGCGCCCTGGCCAAAACGTTGTTTTTTTCTACTCGGCCCCTGCTCGATCTGGTCTATCCACCGGTGTACCCCCTGGCGCTCAACCTGCTGCTGTGGCTGCTGTTGGTGCTGGCGGTGGGCGTGGCGGCCGTGGTGCTGTGGCGGGGGGGAGACGGGCGGCAGCGGCTGGTGCTGCTGCTGGCGTTCAGCTGGCTGGTGGCTGCGCCGTTTGGCTTGGCCGTCACTCGGGTGTTCCTGCCAGCGCAGTTCTTGCTGCTGCTGAGCCTGGCCCTTGCCTTGCAACGGCTGATCCAGGAGCAGCGCCGACCGCTGGTGCTGCTGCTTTGGAGTTGTCTGATCGCGGTGGCTTTGGCCAACCTGCAGCAGGCCAGCTTTCCCACCCTTCGCCTCTACTCCCGCATTCCCTTTGCCGCCATCGCCCGGGACGCCCTGGCGGCTGCTGGCGATCGCAACCTGGCCACGATTGCGGTGTCGCGCCACACCCTCAACGCCCTCTCACTGGAGCGCTTCGCCCGGCCCCAGCTGGCCCCATCCCAGCAGCTGCGCCTGCTGGATGTAAAACCCGTCTGCAACTCCTTCCCCAGGGGGACGTTTGTGTATGTGCAGCTGATGGAGGAGGACGGCGAGGACAGCGATCCGCAGCGGCTCTGTGGCGAGGGGGTGGCGGTGCAGGTGGAAACACTGCGCACCTATGTGCCCTTCGCAGAACTCGGCTACAACCGCCTCTGGGATGGCAATCTCAAGGATCGCGGTGAGGCGGCGGCGCGACTGCAACTGGTGACGATCCCGGCGCTGGCTGGGGCGCCGGGGTTGTGACTATGCGAGCTGCAGCTGGAACTCGGCGGCAAGCCGGTTTTTGATCTCCGGCGGCAGGCTGAGAACCCCGAGCAGGCGCTGCAGTTGGGTGGCGGTGGAGGCGATGCTGCCAGTTTCCTCCTGGTGGGCCACCCGGGCGGCGTGATACAGCTCCAGGGCCCGTTCAGCGTTTCCCTGGAGCAGCAAGGCTTCCGGTTCGGTGACCCGCTCCCAGTAATCCTTGGAGGGTTCGCCACCCCTTTTAACCGCCTGTTCATTGAGCCGTTCGAGCACCTTGCCGGCCAGCTCGGCAGCCTTGGGGCCATCGCCGAGCAGGGCCGCCTTGGAGGCCGCATTGATGCCGGTATAGGTGTCAGTTGGCACCTTCTTGAAGCCTTCCGCGTACAGCTGCTGCGACTTTTCCAGGGCGTCACGGGCGCCGGCTTGATCTCCTTCGCCCTTGCGTTTCTCCCATAGATCGGCCCATACGGCTGCTAGGATTCCCAGGGTCTCGGTATCCCCCTGGCTGTTTTCGAGCAGCAGATTCAGTTCATAGCTGGCCTCATCCAGTCGCTTTTCGCGGCGCAGGGCAAGTCCGTACAGTTGCTTCAGGCGGATCGAACCTGGAAAGCGCTTGATCATGGCTTCGCAGGCTTCAATCGCCTCCTTGGTGTGTTTGCCGCGGATCAGCAGATCGATCGCAATCGCGGCGATCTGGGCGGAGGTGGTGTATGCGGGCTCGTCGCTGTTGAGACGCGCCACGATCTTGGCGTAGAGACCGGCCTTGGCCATGGCCTTCAGGCTTGTCGGCTCTGTTTTGAGGGTGGCATCAAAGGCCACCACCTGCCGCACCGCATCGGGGCTCAGGGGTTTGCCCTGCAGCCCACAGGTCAGCCGCACCAGATCACTGCCCATGGGGCCATCCGGATAGGCGGAAAAATCCACATAGAGCTTGCCAGCCAACAGTCCCGGTGGCTCCCTGCCGTCCAACGATGCGACCACAAAGTTGAAGGGGAAATCTGCGCCGATCGAATCGGTCTGCTTCGTGCTCATCAGGTCAATCTCCTTCTCCACCCAATTCGAATCTTCGGCTCGCTCAGACCAGAGCAACACCCCGCTGGCGCTGCGCTGCAGATTGCGCCCGATCTGGGATGTGAGCCCTTGCCCCGGCACGAGCACGAACTGATCCAGAAATACCTTGTAACCACATTGGGTCAACATGTCGTACAGGGCGATCGACCACAGGCGATCAAGCGAGCGGTAGGAGACAAATACATCCCAGTCGATGCCTGGGGGACGAGGGCGGGGGGGCTCGCAGAAATCAATCCAGGAATTGCCCATCGTGATGGCCTCGTTTTGCTGGGTGTCTGGTGTGCAGTTTAGCTTGCTTGTTACACCCCTGGCTGATGTAATCAATATGACACCTACTAGTCATCAATATGAATCGACAGTGATACGACAGCGCATCAATGCCAGGGCTTCATCGGGCAGGCCCAGAAAACGATCAAACCAGGGCTCGCCGCT
>JBBASD010000250.1:0-3188 GCA_040399485.1 Cyanobium sp.
TACCACTCCTCAGTTCCAGGTGTAGATGGTCCGTGCTGGCGCTGCCGCTTCGGCCCACCCACCCCAGTTGGCCCCCCGCCGGGAGCAGTGTGCAGGGACGCACCGCCACCGCCTGCAGGTGGGCATACAGGCTTTGCCAGCCATTGCCATGGTCCACAATCACTGCAAGCCCGTAGCCGCCGATGGTGTCAACCCGGGCCACCTGGCCCGCCATCACCGCCAACACCGGTGTGCCCGGAGGGCTGATCAGGTCGATGCCGGTATGCAGGCGCCAGGCGCCGCGGGCACTGGAATAACGCCAGCCGAAGGGAGAGATTTCCCCGGCCCAGCGGGTCAACGGATACCGGAGTTTGGCCCCAGCCACCTTGCGCCGACCCTGGGCCATCGTTGCCGCCGGGCAACGGCCTGGCTCAGCCACACCACTGAGGGTGGCAGGGGCCAGGTTGGCCACCACAGAGGCAGCGGGAGGGGCGGGTCGAACCGGGAAACCCTGTGCCGCTCCGTTGGTTCGAGCCGGTGGCACCGTGAACCATGCCAGCCCAAAGCAACTCCCAAAACTGATCCAGCGGAGGAGGCGCCACCGTCCGTCCTGAAGCGCCCATGCCCTGGAGGCGCCAAAACGGTCCCTGCCTTGCCGATCCTTTCCTTGCCAAGCCATGCCAACCCAAACCCCTGGGAGCGTTGTAACGCCAACGTTGAAGAGCACAAGGGGATCCGCCGCCCAGGCATTTAGAACTCGTCCGCCGTCTCGTCGTGGTCTGCTTGGGCGGGGGGCCAGGCCAGGTGCACCACCACCGCCGCGTGGTCACTTGGCTGGGGGTTGCCCCGCAGCCGCTGGTGGATCACACAGCCGGTGGCGAAGTCCAGCAGCTGATCATCGATGTAAATGTGGTCAATCCGCCAGCCCCGGCCCGTCTCCCAGGCGCCGCTGCGGTAATCCCACCAGCTCCAATGGCCGCTGGCTGGTTCAAAAACCCGAAAAACATCCCTGAGATCTGATCCCAGCGCCTGTCTGAGGGCCTGACGTTCGGGTTCACTGGCCATGATTCCGCCACTCAGGCGCTCGGGGGCGTGGATATCCCGGGCCTCAAGGGCGATGTTGAAATCCCCCACGACCACCAGGGGATCTCCTTGGGCCCTGAGGACCCCCAGGGCCCTCTCCAGGCAGGCCAGCCATTCAAGTTTGTAGGCGTACTTCGTGGAGCTCAGGGAGGCGCCGTTGGGAACATAAAGATTCACCACCCGCACACCATCTATGAGGGCACTGATGAAGCGCTTCTGGGCCGCCAAGCCCTCGGCCTCGGCATCGTTGCTCAGCAATCCATCAAAGCCGATACGAAGATCCTCCAAAGGCAGACGGCTGACGATCGCCACACCGTTGTAGGCCTTCTGGCCACTGAAAACTGCCCCATACCCGAGGGCCTCGAAGGGCTTCCAAGGAAATAGGTCATCACTGACCTTGGTTTCCTGCAGGCAGAGGACGTCTGGACGCTCCTCCGCTAACCAAGAGAGCACCTGGTCCAACCGGATTCGCAGCGAATTGACGTTCCAAGTGGCGATCCTCACGCCGGTCTCTCCGCAGGGCCTCCTAGCATGCTCCAAATTCTTTCCAGGCCGTAGGCACTCCGCCACCCCATGGCCCGTTCCCTCCTGACCATCAGCTTGCTAGCACTCGTCCCTGCCCCGCTGGCGCTCTCTGGGCCTGCGGGCGCCCAGGTGGCCGGCTACGGACAAACCATGGGCACCAGCCCCCAGGAACGCCAGGTTTATGACGGCGGTGCTTCCAAATCCTCCGTTTTGGATGCCACCAATCCCATCGACCTGATGAATCGGCTGCGCCGAGGCACGGCCATGGACGACGCCACCTCCCCAGGCCAGGCCGTTGATAAGGCCCTCAAGGATTTTGAAGCCCCGGCGCCGGCAGCGCCCCGCCCAGGGCTGGCTGGACCGTAGGCGAACTGGCCACCCCTCCCCCTTGATTTGGTTTTGCTGCATTCGGTTGCGAGCGCGCCGACAGCATCGACCAGTTCGCCGCCAGTTGGTCGAGCACTGGATCGGCGCTGCCCGTCTTGCCACTGCGTTGCTTTGCGTTTGTCAGGGCCGTCAAGGCAGCGGGGGTATCCCCGCTTTTCTGGAGCAGCAGGGCCATAGCCACCATGGGCCTTGGATCCTGGGGGAAGGCGCCCGCCAACTTTTGATAGGTGGCCTTGGCCTGCGGCGTTTGCCCCATACGGTCTTGAATCTCGGCCAATAGCAGCCCCAAGCCCAAGGCCTGGGGCTTGATTCCGGGGGTGGTGGCGGAGCTGAATGCCGCCTGGACCTGGCGCAGAGCCAGGCTTCCCTTACCCTGTTCGAGTTGCAGCAGGCTCATCAACTGCAGCGCTTGCACCTGGTGGGGTTGGCGACTCAGGATCTGACGCAACTCCCGTTCAGCTCCCATAGGATCACCGCTGTCCCTGCGCAGTTCGGCCAGCATCAACCGCAAGGACCACCGTTCCGGTTCCCTATCGGCCATGGGCTCCAGCAGGGCGATGGCCTCCTGCTGCCGGCCCAAACCCACAAGCAATTCGAGCAGTCGCTGGCGATCGGTATCGCTGGACTCGTGGCGCTCTTCCCGCTGCACGAGCACGTTTATTTCCTTCTCCAGGATGGTTTGACGCGGATCTCCCGCCGGCCGGTTGGTAGCGCTGCGCTGGCCCAGCCACCAGCCCGCCCCCATGGCCAGCAGCGTCAGGGCGATGGCGGCAGCAAGCCCATAGGCTCCAAAGCGGCGGGGCTGGGTCAACATCCGGAAGCAGAAAGGGCAAGGCCCTCAGGGAGACTACTGTTCACGCTCGCTACATTGACCTCACCGCCGCTTAGGGCTGCTGCGCCGCACCCAAGCTCCTCCCACACCATGCGTCAGCACCCCATTCCCCCGGTCACCGAACCGTTGCAATACCGGGCCATCGGTGTCGTCCGTGGGGTCTACGAACCCAGCGATCCGGCCGTGCTCACCCGTGGGGCAATCCGCACCACCGACGGTCAGGCCATTGAAGCGGTCGTGTTGGGCCGGCTGCTCACCTTGATGCGCCGGCACCTTGATCTATCACTGCCCCATCTCTGGGTTGTATATCCACGCTCCCGGGAAGAAGGTCAGTTGCATCTCCAAATGGTGGGCGTCTGGGAGCCGAGCACCCTGGCCCAAG
>JBBASD010000251.1:0-3185 GCA_040399485.1 Cyanobium sp.
GGTCGGGGCACAAGGGCGGGAAGCCGCGGCGTTGTTCGGGCGTGAGCGCCTGCCACCGCTCCAGCCGCACCACGGCCGCATCGGGGCTGAGCACGGAGCCATCGGCGAGGCGGAAGCCGGTGGAGCTGTCGAACACCTCCCAGCCTCCTCGACGCTCCGCCCAGGCCTGCAACCGAAACAGCAGGCGGGTGTTGCGGCGCCCTGTCTCGCCTCCGGTGGGTGTCATCGCAATCACCTGGCCTGCGGCCGTGAGTTCCAGCACCGCCTCGGGGTTGGCCTCGCACACCAGGGCGAACTGCTCGGGGCTGAGCTTCAGTTCCGGCGGCAGCAGCAGGGGCTCCAGACCGGTGGCTGGAGCCTGGGGGGCGGCGGGAGCAGGGGGGGCGAAGGTCATCTCCCCGGTGGGGGCGTGGGGTTCAAGTTAGGCGGGGTTGAGAAAGCACAGCCGCCCTATGCCGCAACCCGCTGCGCCCCAAGGCGCTACGGCATCTCCATGGGAGTCGCCACCACTTCAATGGCGGGCAGAGCCTCGCCCAGGGCCTGCAACGGCTCCAGCCGCTCCAACCGCAGGCCCATAAGCGTCCACATGCCAGAGCTATGGTGAAAAGTCGCGACTTTTTGCCAGCATGCGAGAATCTGGTCGGATGCAGCGCTATTTGGAGCCCCAGCTACTGCGGGATCTGGCCAGCAAGACCGTGGTCTTGACCGGCGCCCGCCAAGTGGGTAAGACAACCCTGGCCCGGCAGCTGATGGAGCGGTTTGAGCGGGCCCAGTACCTCAACTGGGATGTGCCGGCGGACCGGGCGGTGCTGCTGCGCCAGTCATGGAATCCGGCGGCGAAGTTGCTGGTGCTGGATGAGATCCACAAGATGCCCGCCTGGAAATCCTGGCTCAAGGGCGTGATCGACGCCAAGCTCCCGGCCCAGTCCTTGCTGGTTACTGGCAGTGCCCGCATGGAAACGTTTCGCCAGTCTGGAGAGTCGCTGGCGGGTCGGTATCTGCACCTGCATCTCGCGCCGATCTCCGTGCGGGAGTGGTGCGCCCAAAGGGTTACAACACCACAAGAAGCGCTCTTGCACCTGATTGAGCGCGGCGGCTTTCCCGAACCCTGCCTGGCCGATCGCGCCGAAGACGCCCAGCGGTGGCGCCGGCAATACGCCACCGACCTGATCCGGGAAGACGTGCTCGAGTTCTCTCGCTTGCAGGAGATCAACACGATGCGGGTATTTTTCGAACTGCTGCGCGGGAGGGTTGGCTCGCCGCTGTCGCTGGCATCGCTGGCCCGCGACCTGGCAGTGTCGCCCACCACCCTGCGGCGCTATCTCGACATTCTTCAGGCGCTCTATGTGGTGATCGTGGTGCAACCGTGGCACCGCAACATCGCCCGGGCCCTGCTGCAGGCCCCAAAGGTGTACTTCACCGACACCGGCTTGGTGAAGGGCAACGAGGGCCTGCGCTTCGAGAACGCCGTTGCGGTGATGCTCGCCAAGCAGGCCCACTTCATCAGCGACACCCGCGGCCGCGAGGCCGACCTGCACTACATCCGCACCAAGGATGGTGCCGAGGTGGACTTCTGCCTGAGCATGGATGGGACCCTCACCCAACTGGTGGAGTGCAAGCTGGCCGATTCCTCACCCCACCGGGCCCTGCTCCGTTTCGCGGCGCAATTTGGCGAAGCCGAGGCTGTGCAGATCGTGCGCGATACCAGGCAGGAGGAGCGGCGGGGGCCGATCGCGGTGCTTCCCGCAGCGGATTGGCTGGCACGGTTGGAGGCCTGAGCCGAGCACAGACCTCGCCAAGCCGGACAGCCACAGCAGGAGCCTTTCTTCTCCATTCAACGCGGCACCAAAAGCAAGCTTGCCGCGGCCCTAGATGAGTTGGCTGCCCAGGCCCAGAATCTGGGTAGGGACTACTGAGATGAATCGCTTCACCATCGCCTACGACCCCCCGCTGGCGTGAAGGCTGAGGCACGGTTTGTCAGCTACTGGCCGACCCGAAAAGACAGTGCCTAATTGGCTTTTCGGGGTATTTGCAAAGCCAGAACTGAAAGCGGGTGACCGGGCTCGAACCGGCGACGTTCAGCTTGGGAAGCTGACATTCTACCACTGAATTACACCCGCAGAGTAGACAGAATCGCCTGATTGGGCTCGATTTTCTGTTACTTATCTAGTTTAGCAAGCCCGGCGGCTCCGGCCTGGAGCGACTGGGGCCCGACACCAGGGTCCACGGCTGTGCTTTGGCCGGTCTTTTGTCCGAGGCGGATCCAAACCGGCCCCGGACTGCCCAGCAGTTCGTCAGCCCGCCGCCAGCTCCTTGGCGGCAGCGGCTACGCCAGCGCCGGTGGCCACCGTGCCCAGGCCCAGGTCCTGCAGGGTGGCCTCAATGGCGGCTACGGCGGTGAGGATGTCCCGGTCGCAGACGAAGCCGAGGTGGCCGATGCGGAAGACGTGGCCCTTGAGGTGGTCCTGGCCGCCGGCCAGCAGGATGTCGAAGCGGTTTTTGACCTCCTTGCGCAGGGTCTCGGCGTCGATGCCTTGCGGCGCCACGGCGGTGATGGCCGGGCTGCCATGGCCCGCGGCGGCATAGAGGGGCAGACCGATCGCCTGCATGGCGGCGCTGGTGGCGCGACGGTGGCGTTCATGGCGGGCAAATATCGCCTCCAGTCCTTCCTTCTGCATTATGTCCAGGGCGGCCTCCAGGGCGAAGTAGAGGTTGATCGCCGGGGTGAAGGGATTGCTGTCGGCCTTGGCTGATTTGAGGTATTTGCCCAGGTCCAGATAGAACTTGGGCAGGTCGGAGCGCTCGTAAGCCTGCCAGGCCCTGTCGCTCATGGCCACGAAGCTGAGGCCCGGCGGCATCATGTAGCCCTTCTGGGAGCCGGAGCCAATCACATCCAGGCCCCAGTCGTCCATGGGCACATCGGTGGCGCCCAGGCTGGTGACGCAGTCGGCAATGCTGATCGCCGTGCCGTGGGCCTTGACGTAGCTGGCGATGCTGCGCAGGTCGTTGATCACCCCGGTGGAGGTTTCGGAGTGGGTCAGAATCACCGCCTTGATCGCCTTGTCGGTGTCGGCCTCCAGCGCCTGTTGGAAGGCCTGGGGATCCAGCGGTTGCCCCCATTCCGCCTTGATCACCTGCACATCCAGGCCATAGGCCTTGGCCACCTTCACCCAGCGCTCGCCGAA
>JBBASD010000252.1:0-3144 GCA_040399485.1 Cyanobium sp.
CCAGCTCGCGGCAGTCGAAACGGGCGCACCAGGGGGCGCGATGGGCCGGCCGATCGGAAAACAACCAGCAGGGAAGGCCGGCAGCAAACTTCTGGGGATCCAGGGCCCGGGGCTGGAACCGGTACTGGTCGAGTCCGTCATCAAGCAACTCCAGTTGGCGGCCATGGCGGGCCAGCGTCCGCAGGGCCCGGCCGGCGCCGCGCAGATGGGCCAGGCGCAGGCGCCCCACCAGCCCCAGCCGTGCCGCCAGGGCCAGGGCCGCCATGGTGAGGGGGTTGATCGGCCAGCGCCAGGGCCAGAGCCGCCGATCCCCGCCATCCAGGGCGAGGCGGCTGGGTTCGTAGAGCAGCAGTTCCCACTTCGGCGCACCGGCAGGCTGGCCATGCCGAATCCGCCGCGCCGCCTCCAGGTGGATGGCATTGAAAGCCAGCACCACCTGGACCATGGTCAGCGCCCCTGGTTCAGAAAATCGCGCCCATCAGAGCGATGGACCCGCGCCAGGCGGCCGCGGCCCAGGGAGAGCAGCAGCGACGGCCCATGCAAAAGGCGGCGTCCGGAGTGCCACCACAGCCGATGCCACCAGCGCACCGGCCACTGGCCGGCGCGGGGCGGCGGCACCAGCTTGATCGGCAGTTCCTCCAGAAAGATGTCGGGGATGGCGAGGAAACAACCCCAGAAGGTCATGCGGCGGGCATGGTCGATCTCATCAGCGCTTTCTGCCTCCAACTGGGGCCGGGAGCCGGCCACCAGCCGCCATCCCCCCCCGGGCTCCTTGGCGTAGCTGCAATGCCGGGCCTCGGCGCTCCAGGGAGCATGGGCGGCCACCAGCCGGTTGGCCAGCCGGGACGCCCGCATCGCGGCCAGGCCCTGGGAGGCCTGCAAGGCACCAGCTCCCGTTTGGCCTCCCGCCCGCTCCGCATCGGTGTGGCTGATCAGCTCCAACCAATCAGCAGGGATCCAGGCGGGCTCCTGGGCCAGGAACCGGGTCAGACGGATGCGCAGCTCCTTGTCATCGAATCCGTAGCCGACCAGGAGCTCATGGAATCCGCCCACCGCCTCAAACAGGGATCGGGCCAGCAGCATCTGGCCCTTGCGTCCCTCTCCGCCGCTGCCAAAGGCGCAGGGGCGACCCGCTACCGCCAGCTGGGGCGCCCCCGGGTCAAAGCGGGCCGAGGGCCAGGCGTCCGCATCCAGCTTCAGGATCAGCTCGCCCTCGGACTGGGCCACGGCGAAGTTGTAGGCGCGACACAGGTTCCACTGCCGCTCCCCCTCCACCCGCAGCAGCCGCAGGCGGGGATCCGGAGGCAACTGCTCGCGCCGCAGGGGCTGGCTGCTGCTCCAATCCACTACCAGGTGCTCGCTATGCCATGACAGTGCTGCGACCCGGGGCGCCGACTCCAACAGGTGGTGGCTCCGGTTCATGCAAACGGTGACGATGCTGAGGCTCATGAACCCGCCATTGGGGCACCACCGCCCTTCGGCCCGAGGCTGCCCTGGCGTCCTCGCGCCAACTCCATGGCCCCCACCACCAGCCGCACCGGCAACTGCAGCAGCTGCCGGCCGGTGTACCACCAGATGCGATGCCAAGGCCGCACGTCCCACACCCCCTCACGGGAAGGGGGGAAGAGTCGATAGGGCAACACCTCCAGGAACACCTCGGGAATCGCCAGGAAATGGCCCCAGAAGGTCATGCGGCAGGCGTGCTCGATCTCGGCGGCGACGGCCCCAGGGGGATGGGGCACCGAGGCGGGCTCCGCCCGCCAGCGGCCCGGGTTCTCTTCCAGGTAGTAACTGGCCCGGCTGCGGGGCCCCCAGGGGCAATGGGCTGCCACCAGGCGGTTTGCCAGCCGGGTGGCCCGCATAGCCGCCTCGCCGTGGTTGCGGGCGATCCTGTCGGCACTGTCGCCAGAGCCCCGTTCGGCGCGCTCCCCATCGGAGTGGGCAATCACCGCCAACCAAGCTTCTGGAATTGACGCCGGTTGGATACCGAGCTGCATCCCCAGCCGGGCCTGCAGATCCTTGTCATCAAAGCCGTAACCCACCAGCAATTCATTGAAGCCGCCCACCTCGGCCAGCAGGCGCCGCTCGATCAGAAACTGCCCCTTACGTCCCTCAGGCCCGCTGCCAAAGGCACAGAGCACCTGCTGCTGGCTTGGGTCAGCGGCGAGCCCCCGCAACTGGGCCGCCGCCGGATCAAAGTTCTCGGTGGGCCAGGCATCCGCATCCAACTTCAAGATCAGCTCGCCGGTGGCCCGGGCGAAGGCAAAGTTGTAGGCCCGGCAAAGGTTCCAACGCCCCTCGCCCTCCACCCGCAGCAGCCGCAGGCGGGGATCAGGGGGGAGGTCATCGCGGCGCAGGGGTTCGCGGCTGCTCCAATCGACGATCAGATGCTCGTCATACCAGGGGAGCCGGGCCACCAAGGGGGCGGAACGCTTCAGATGCTCGCTGCGATTCATGCACACGGTCACGACGCTGAGGCGGTTCTGGCCGGCGCCCCTCTGCTTCAGTCCCACAAACTCAGGGCATCATCCCTGGCCCCGTACCACTCGGCAGCCAGCACCCCCCCCATCGTTCGCTGTTCCCGGAACCAGGGCCCACCAAGGGTCCAATGCAGCAGGATCGGGCCCCCATCCTCGGCGCTGGCCTGAGGTGCGGGCTGCACGTCCACCAGGTGGTTCCAGCGGTTGGGGAGGGAACCTACTTCGTGGTCACCGGCGAGCCAGTGGAAACGATGCAGATCCAAGCCACTGGCGCTGTTGACATACTCAGGAGTCAGAGCTGTACAACGGCAACAGTTGAACAACATCAAAGAGCTCCAGTTCTTTTTGGGATAGGGGCTTTGAACTTCGCCCAAAAATTTAACGGTCTCGTTGGGCACATGTTCGTGCTTAACACAAAGCAGGGCATATTGATCATCGCGCAAATCCCAAAGTTCAGAGATATCACCGCGACAAAGCATGTCGCAATCCATGAATATCGCCCAACCTTGATAGCCCATCAGCGCGGGCACCAGGAAGCGCGTGAAAGAAAAGCTGGTGCTCTGTTTGGGATCTCGCTCGCGCCAAAATACCGACTGCAACTGGCTGTTGACGATCGGCGTGATCGCCAGGGGCCGACTGCTCTGCTGATACAGGCTGTCGATCA
>JBBASD010000253.1:0-3143 GCA_040399485.1 Cyanobium sp.
TGCCGGGCTGAGGTGGATGGCGTGAGCATCGGCTCTAAGAGCAACACGCTCCTAGCCAGTACAGACCACTACCGCTCAGAACACAATTGCAATCGGACGAGAGACTTGACAAGTCAATCGTCTAGTTTCATAGTGGAGAAGTGAGGTGCATCAGCACCTCCGGAATGACAGCTCGTCATTCCACCCTGTTCACCCTCTGATCAGGGCATTCGGGCCAAAGGTTTTACACCACGCAAAGGGACACTGCCAATCTGGCGGAGGCCAAGGCAGGGCTCTCCGCCCTGCTCGCTGCGGTGGAAACCGGGGAGGGGGTAGTGATATCACCCGCCTGCGCCGCTTCCAAGCTCACCAGCCGGGGCCGGCGGGGTCCGCAGTGGAGCTGCTGCGGGAGCTGCGCGATCAGGAGCCCTGAAAGCCACGGCGGCAACCTGCCCCCCGTTCTGCAGCCCTCGCCACCAAGAACGGGCCTGCCAGGGACATAAATGGAAGTGATGTCCCCGCCAGCGGCCGGATCCGCGCCCCCAGCCCCCAGGCCTGACGCCACCGCCGCCGAACGCCAGGCCCTGGGGGTGCCGCCCCTGCCCCTGAGCGCGCCCCAAGCCCAAGCCCTCACTGAGCTACTGGCCGCGCCCCCTACCGGCGGAGGATGTTCTTACTGGAGCTGCACAGCGTGGTTTCGAGAATCAATCAGGCCCAATACGTGCAACGAGGACAGCCTATCTGTCACCTAAATGACAAAAAGCGATCAGCCTACTGACAGGAGATGGTTCGGGATCAGACAGCGATCGCAAAGGCAGATGATTTCGCTTTAACCCAGGGAACCAGATAATTTGCCGAGGTAATCAATTAATTGCCTACTCCATACTCACCTGAGACCAACTATGCCAATCTTCAACCCAAGCCCATCCTCCAGCGCCAAGGGCAACACATCCAATCCCTGCCGCAGACCCTCCTGGTCATCGCTGGCCAAACCAGCCCTTGGCGTTGCACTAACTATGGGGGCGCTTACCACTGGCCAGGCGCGAGCCTATGTTGTGAATATTGGTGGTCAAAATTATGACGTGACCACATTTACAGGAAGCTACAATGACCATAAGAGTAAATTTGCCCAGACACCAGGGGGGGTGATGCCTTGGTGGGGCGATTCATCCTTGGCAACTCAGTTCTCTAACGCCTTAGGATACTCTTTGGGAACTCCTAATTCCATCGAAACATTATCTGCGGGCTCTCCGACGAATATTAATGTTGGCCCCTATTTTGCGTATAATAGCATAGTTGATAAAATCACCTTCCTGCTGTCAGACACGGCTGCAACTTATTACCCCAACCCTTCACCCCTAATCTTTTCTGTAGATTTAAATTCCTCTGTGACTTGGGCCCAGGTCGCCCCGAAACCGGGACCGAGAGACACGGAACCCTCGACTGTCCCCGGCCCCGTGCCTGCCATTGGTGCCTTCGCTGCCTTCGGCTTCAGCCGCAAGCTGAGGAAGCGCATCAAACTCAGCACTAACATCTCAGCCAGCCTCTACGGCAGCTGATCCGATACGGGGCACCTTTCACAGCTGCCAGGGCCTTTTTTCAGCGTGGGCAGTTGGGCTTTTTGAATTCTCAGCCAGCGGGTGGCACTGAGCCACCCGCTGGCTTTCAAGCAAACCAGCAATTGCAGCGTTTTTCGTGATTAGCCCATTGGTAACTTTAATCCTTTCCTCTCTGCTTCCACAGTCCTGAAAAGTTCAGGCGATGCCAACAAAAAGTTCGATTCCAATCTCTTGCCCTAGCTCCAATTACGGCCATGGCTTTGATTTTTTCTGGGTGTTCCAGGAGTTGTGACCAGTCACAGGCCTTGATGACAGCAGCAATCGACGACGTGATGACCTAAAAGTCAGCTCTACCCGGGCCGGTTCCTCACCCGTCCAACCCTGGCGACAAGCGATGACCTTTGACTCAGATAGTCATCTGGTCATGCGCAGCGTCAATCTGGCGGAGGCCAAGGCGGGGCTCTCCGCCCTGCTCGATGCGGTGGTAGCCGGGGAGGGGGTGGTGATCAGCCGCCTGCGCCGCTTCCACGCTCACCAGCCGGGGCCGGCGGGGTCCGCAGTGGAGCTGCTGCGGGAGCTGCGCGATCAGGAGCCGTGAGAGCGGCGGCAACCTGACCCCCGTTCTGCTGCCCTCGCCACCAAAAACGGGCCTGCCGGGGACAAAAATGGGAGGGATGTCCCCGCAGCGGCCGGATCCGCGCCCCCAGCCCCCATGCCTGACGCCGCCGCCGCCATCCCCCCCGCCGAGCTGCTGCTCGCCTACCGCGCCGCCGCGGCCGAACGCCAGGCACTGGGGGTGCCGCCCCTGCCCCTGAGCGCGCCCCAGGCCCAGGCCCTCACCGCGCTGCTGGCCGCGCCGCCGGCGGGCGAGGAGGCCTTCCTGCTGGAGCTGCTCAGCGAACGCATCCCGCCGGGGGTGGATGAGGCCGCCTACGTGAAGGCCAGCTGGCTCACGGCCGTCGCCCGCGGCGAGGCCAGCAGCCCCCTGGTCAGCCCCCTGGAGGCCACCCGCCTGCTGGCCACCATGATCGGCGGCTACAACGTCGGCGCGCTGATCGAGCTGCTGGCCAGCCCCGATGCCGTGGTGGCCGCCGCCGCTGCCGAGGGCCTCAGCCGCACGGTGCTCGTCTACGACGCCTTCCACGACGTGATCGAGCTGGCGGCCAGCAACCCCCTGGCCCAGCAGGTGGTGGATAGCTGGGCCGCCGCCGAATGGTTCACCAGCCGGCCGGAGCTGCCCGCCGAGATCACCGTCACCGTGTTCAAAGTGGAGGGCGAAACCAATACCGACGATCTGTCGCCGGCCACCCACGCCACCACCCGGCCGGACATCCCCCTGCACGCCAACGCGATGCTGGAAACCCGCATGCCGGGGGGTCTGGATCTAATCGGCGAGCTCAAGATCAAGGGCTATCCGGTGGCCTATGTGGGGGACGTGGTGGGTACAGGCAGCTCGCGCAAATCGGCTATCAACTCGGTGCTATGGCACACCGGCACCGACATCCCCCACGTACCCAACAAGCGCAGCGGCGGTGTAATCCTGGGGGGCAAAATCGCTCCCATTTTCTTCAACACCGCCGAGGATTCCGGCGCCCTGCCGATCGA
>JBBASD010000254.1:0-3138 GCA_040399485.1 Cyanobium sp.
CCCTCACCGGCCAACTTGATTGACGCGAATCGGCCAAGGGGGTTGACGCGGGACACGCGTTGTCGAACAAACACAAAGCCCAGTTTCCGCAGGATGTCTCATACCTTCGAGGGCTTGAGAACCGGGGTTGAGCCCACGTTCAGGCTGGCAGCACGATTTGCTGGAGGCCCACGAAATCACTCTCCATCACCGGCTCGCCGTCCTCCAGCAGCATGGTGATTACCTCCTGGAGGTTGACCTGCAGCTCTTCAAGGGTCTCGGCTTGGCTGTGAGCACCAGGGAAACCGGGGACGTAACCCACGAGCAATCCCGTGTCCGCACAGCGCTCGATCACGGCGGAGAACGTACGCACGGCCTCAGCTTCATTCAGTGAACAAACTGTAGGCACTCCGCCAGGTGCGGCCGAGGGGGTGAAGGAGGGCATGGTGTCAACCGACATCGAAAACTGCACCACTTGCGACACCGAAAAGTGAGCCACCCCCGTAACCCAGCACCAGTACTGGTCCCCGCAGCGCCTGGATCCCCCATGCCCCCAACCCCATCACCCACCTACGAGCGCCTGCGCGACTACATCTCGAAACGCATGCGCATGAGCCACGTTGACCAGCCCCTGATCCTTAGGGAGCTCCTCGGTCGCCGCAGCCCAGCCAGTTCTGCGCGCTGGAGGCCAGCGGCCGGGTGCTGATCAAGCCCACAGCATGGAGAGCGCATCGCCGAGCGGATGCTTGGGGCCGCTGAGCACGTCCGAAACTCAATGCTTGGCAGTGGCCAGCGAACGAACCGCGATTAGATCCTGATCGCCAATCGCTCGGAGACTGCTGCTTGAAAGGGTCAACTGCGATTGGGTGCGTCCCGATGCGGCGACAAACTCAACCTCGACATTTTCAGGATCGTGAATAGCCACGACAGCACCAAGATCCCCCAACTGGAGACCAGCATCAGGTATGTCGTGGGTGAGAGCGATTGTCTGGTGCAAGACGAACATGACTTACTCCGGAAATGCGGTGACGAACCTTGGCTGTCTGGACTGATCGTGGATAAACCAGACCGTTCTGAATGGTCTGGATGCTCCGTTGGGACCTTTCAAAGTAGCACTGATTACAACGTTAATTGCATAGGCGCTCATCTCGATCCGCTGAACCGTCCCAGACTGCCCATGGTGGAGCAGATCATCACGAAGTCGCCACCAGGATTCAACGGTATAGCCGAGTGAACGAAATACCCTGGCCTTGAAGCGACCGACTGGATGCGTGTCTGAGAGCAGGTAGTCGCAGATCTTGGCTTCGTCAACGAGCGCTTGGTCTGCGTGGGGGAGCATTCGTGGGTCAGGGCGATCGCCGGGGCCTCTGCCCTGCAAGTGCCACCCCCTGTCACACCCCGCCCCAGCAAGCCGGCCCGCACAAGGCATCCCGGCCAAGATCCCCCCATGCCCCAACCCCCTCCCCCACCTACGAGCGCCTGCGCGACTACATCGCCAAGCGAATGCGCATGCGCCACGTCTACCAACTCCTGATGCTGATGGAGCTCCTGGGATGCCGCAGCCCAGCCCCAGCCCAGGACGTTGCCCGGCGGATCCTGGGGGAAGACGTGACCCAGATCAATTACTACACAGAGCGCGTCAAGCGGATGGTGGGCAAGGTTTACCTTCAACGGCATCACCCGCTACGACCAGGGCGCCTACGACCTGGTGGGCAGGGAGGTGTTCGCCCACAGGAGTTGCCACCGCACCCCGATCAGCGGCTCGATCAAAGTCCGGGTGCTCACCCAGGCCAAGGGCCGCTGCGAATGCTGCGGCGCGGGCTGTTGCTTGGCAAACCGTGCACCAGAGGGCCCTGGAGTTGAACCACATCGTGCCCAGGAACCATGGCGGCTCGGACGACCTCAGCAACCTGCAGGCCCTCTGCTTCCGCTGCAACGCCGCCAAGCGCGATGCAGTTTGCCTACGCAAGATGGCACCACCGACTTGTGCGGTCTGCAGGCCAGCGACGCCCTGCGCGGGACAGATCAGAAAGGCAAGGTTGCCGCCACATCTGAGAGACGGATCAGCAGGGTGTCGGGGTCAATGGGCGAGGGATCGAAGCCCATGTGCAGATAGAAGCTGCGGGCTTGATCGGAGGCCGCATGAACCACAATGCCGCGCACGCCGATCTGAGTGCTGGCCTGCAGCACCCGCTCGAACGCGTCGGCGAGCAGGGCGCAAGCGATGCCGCGTCCCTGGACACTGCGGCAGACCGCCAGCCGCGCCAGCACCACCACGGGGATGGGGTCGGGCATGTTGCGCCGAAAACGCCCAGGGGCTGAGGCCACGGCCACCGCGCCGGAGGCCAGAGCCACATAGGCCTTGACGATCCCGTCGCTGTTGCACACCACGAAGCTTCGCGTCGCACCGCTCTGCTGGTTGGAGTGGGCACGCTGCAGGAGCCAGCGGTTGAGGCCGGAGTCGCCGCAGTCAAAGCCGACGATGCTGTGATGCGGCGCCAGCGGCTGCGGCGCCAGCAGATCCATCAGCGTTGCCAGGGTCTCGGGGCCGTCATGGTGCGTTGCAGGCGATCACTGGGGCCGGGGGGAGCATCGAGCTGGCAGAGAAACTGGTCAAATTGCTCGGGCGAAACTGCTTGCCAGCTTTGCTGCACCAACAGCTCACGGGCGGCGGAGCGGGCCGCCTGCAGAACGAAATCGGTTCGGGTGAGGCCGGAGGCGTGGACGGCGCGATCGATCAACGCCTGATCATCGGGCGTGACGCGCAGGTTCCAGCTAAGGCGAGGGGTGGCAGCCACGGCTAAACAGAAGACCTGTGGCCAGCCTAGCTCCCTTGGGTAGACGACGTCTATCCAGCTGATCATCATGTCGATCGCCCGGGGCTTCTCCCTACAAGTTCCGCCCCCTGTCACACCCAGCCAGGATGCCCCATACCCCCGCCCCCTCTCCCACCTACGAGCGCCTGCGCGACACCATCGCCAAGCGCATGCCCATGAGCCACGTTGACCAACCCCTGATGCTCATGGAGCCCCTCGGTCGCCGCAGCCCAGCCAGTTCTGCGCGCTAGAGCCCAGCGGCCGGGTGCTGCTGGAAAACGAACGGGCGCTGTGCATCGCCGATGCCGATCCGGTGACGCCTGGCCGCAGCCTGGTGATCCCG
>JBBASD010000255.1:0-3126 GCA_040399485.1 Cyanobium sp.
CAACGCATCCGCCGTCGCTACGGCCAGGTGAGCGAAGCGGAGCTGGCCGCCATCGCTGCGGGCCTGCGCCTTTATCTGGGCCTGGAGCCCGATCCTGGCTAAAGCAGTCACCCGCAGTTCGGCCAAGATTTCCAGCGGCGGGCGGTGCTCCACCTCTGCGTGGATCAGTCCAGGCCAGCACCGCCAGCTCCGGCTAGGGTGACATGTAACCGTTGCAGGAGCTGCCATGGCACCGGAAGCCGCCCCGGAGCTGGGTCGCTCAGAGGCCTCCGCCCAGGAGGCGCGCCGGGCCGCCAACCGCCGCAAGGTGCGGGAGCACCGCCAGCGGTTGCGGGCCCAGGGGATGCGGCCGATCCAGATCTGGGTGCCGGACGTGCATTCCCCCGAGTTCGCCGCCGAGGCGCGACGGCAGTCGCTGTTGGTGGCCCAGAGCCCCGAGGAGGCAGAAATCCAGGCCTTCATCGATTCGGTGTACGAGTGGCCAGACGATGAGTACAGCCAATGAAGCGTGGTGAGATCTGGACTATGGCTGGTGGCCCCGGCTATGCCAGCAAGCCTCGACCCGCTGTGATCATTCAGGATGACTGCTTTCCCGAAACTCTCTCGATCGCCGTGTGTCCCCTGACCAGCGAGCCGATTGAAGCCCCGATCCTTCGTATCCAGGTGGAACCAACGCCCGAGAACGGCCTGAGAGCCACGAGCCGTCTGATGGTGGACAAAGTCACCACCGTGCCCAAGAGCCGCCTGGGCCAGTGCATCGGCCGTCTGGCGGATGACGATCTGGTGCGCCTCAACCGTTCGCTGCTGGTGTTTCTGGGCATGGCCCGCTGATCGCGCTGGCGTACCGCTCATCGCAACATCCCCTCCAGCTCCTCAATCCCCTGCAGGATCTCCTGCTCGATCGCCCGCAATTCCGCCAAGATCTCCAGCGGTGGGCGGTGCTCCACCTCGTCGTGCACCAGCTCTTTGTAGCGGTTGAGGCTGAGGTCGTAGCCCTGCTCGGCGATCTCCGCTTTGGACACACAGAAGCTCTGGGCCGTGCGCTCCCGCTCGCGCTCAGAATCCTTGCGTTGTCGCCAGCGGCCCAGGCAGTCGGGCAGGTTGTTCTTGTCTTGTTCGGTCTCGGCTAGGGCTTCTTTGGGGGCGGGCCCGAGTTTCTGCAGCGGCAGCAGCGGATTGCGCTTGTCATCGAGGCTCCAGCCGTCGGCATTCATGTCATAAAACCAGACGGAGTCTGTGCCGCCCCGGCCGGTTTTGGTGAACAGCAAGATCGCCGTGCTCACACCGGCATAGGGGCGGAACACGCCGCTGGGTAGCGACACCACGCCCTCAAGAAAATGCTCTTCTACGAGTTGCTGCCTCAGTGACCTGTGGGCATTGGAGGAGCCGAACAGCACACCATCGGGAACGATCACCGCCGCCCGCCGGGTTTGAGCAGCTGCAGGAACAGCGCCATGAACAGCAGCTCGGTTTTCTTGGTTTTCACCACCCGCTGCAGCTTGCCGCTGGTGCTCTCGTAATCCAGGGATCCGGTAAAGGGCGGATTGGCGAGGATCAGGGTGTACTTGTCTTCTTCGATCGCGCCATCTTCTGAGAGCGAGTCGCGGTAGCTCACATCGGAATTCTCCACCCCTTGCAGCAGCATGTTCATCGCGCCGATACCCAACATATTTTTGTCGAAATCAAAGCCATGGAACAGGCCATGGTTGAAGTGCTCACGCAGCTCCGGATCGCTGAGCACCTCAGGATGGTGCACACGCAGATATTCGCCTACCGCCACCGGGAAGCCGCAGGTGCCGCAGGCCGGATCCACCATCACATCGCGCGGCGTGCGGAACTGGCCGTTGGTGCCGGCGGTGGCCAGCTTGCCGAGCATGTACTCGTAGATGTCTTCCTTGGTGTCGCGGTCGGCCATGTTTCCAGCTCATCCAGCCGGCGGATGAACAGCAAATAAGTGAGCTGCTCCAGCACCTCCAGCGGGTTGGCGATGCCGCCACTCCAGAAGGCATCCCAGATGCGGTCGATCTGGTTGCGCAGCTCGCCGGTGAGCACCGAGGCCGCTGTGGTGCCCGGGGCGATGGGGGCCTGGGCGGCTGGGGCCCTTCACCCCCTCGGCCGCTCCCATCGCCACCACCAGGTTCTTGATTTCCTTGAGGGCGTCGTCGCTGATCGGTTCACCGGCCTCCTGCTCCAGAGCCGGCTGGATCTGATCATTCGTGATCCGGCTGCCGTCCTCGGGGATCAGGGCGATCAGGGCATCGGTGAGGTCGGCGAGGTCGGGCATCAGAGCGGGCAGTGGCAAGGCGGAGGTTCAGGCAACCCTACGCAAATATTATTATAATGCAGCCTGGGATTTTCTAGAGCCTGAAAACAAGAAATCCCATGCAATCTCCACCCCGAGACGGCGAACCTATGCACAATTCGCACAAGTATTCATAAGGTTAACGCCTCAATGAGCTCGACCCCCACCGGCTGGGGCAGTAGCGGCAGGAGCGTGCATCGTTGATCGGCGAGATTGGAGTCACTCCAGCCCCTAATCCCTAATGGCCGATCACTCAGAGCGCGCCACCAAGGTCTGCCCTGTCTGTGGGCGTCCGTTTCAATGGCGCAAAAAATGGCAGGACGTCTGGGAGGAAGTGCGCTACTGCTCGGAGCGTTGCCGCCGCCGCCGTTCCAGCGTTGCTGATCCCCGTGGGGTGAAGTGAGCCATGGCTGTCGTTGTGCTGGGCAAGCAGGACCGCTGGGCTGGATCAGTGACGGGCGCCATGTCTTTCACTTCCAGCCAACCAGCAGGGCGATCAGGCTCTGGAAGGACCAAGGCAAGGCAGGTTGGATCGCCTCTGGCCCCCATTGATGAGCAGAACCGCCCGGCAGCCTTCCGGTTGAGCTGTTGCCAAGTTCCGGCTCAGCGAGCCAGAGCCCTTGCCAGCACAGCTCTGATCAGCTCAGCTGATCATCCCCATGCGGTCCGCTGATAGCCCCTGGGCCGCCCAGCCTCCCCGTCGGCGCAAAATTCTGTTACGTTTGGTGTGTCGGAATACCGACCTTCCATCCCGCTCTTCAAGAGCATCCAAACCCCGTCCTCATGACCGCCACAATCCAACAGCGCTCCGGCGCTTCGGCGTG
>JBBASD010000256.1:0-3124 GCA_040399485.1 Cyanobium sp.
TGGCGCTGGCGGCCCAACCAGATCTGGGTAATCAAGGGGCGGAACAAGGTGGGTTGCGCCGCGAGAACTTGGCGCAGCCAGCCTTGGCTGCGCAGGAGTTCGCCGCTGCTGGATTCGGCGGCCTGCAGGGCCTGAATGCGGCGCAGTTCGGGTTGCCGGCGGCGCTCGATCTCGGGTAGGGCGTCAGCAAGCTTGGCCTCCCCGCCTTGGCGCAGAGCGGGCACCAATTCTTCGGCAGCCACGATTGCATCCCGAAGGGCCATGTTGAGACCCTGGGCCCTTACAGGGCTGAGGGGATGGGCCCCATCTCCCAAAAGCAGGAAACCGTCTTGATGCCAGCGCTTTGCCAGACCCACTTGGATCGGTACCCGCAGCGGGCCCTGAAGGGCCGAGGTCGGCAGCTGGCGCAGCCAAGCAGCCAGGGGACCTTCACAGGCCTGGGCCAGACGCTCCAACCATTCCCCAGGGGTGAGATCGAGGTCCTCCCCCGGTCGGCAGAGCCAGCCCAGGCGCAGGTTCCGGTTGGCGGCGGTTTCGAACAGGGCGAATCCATGTCCGGCCCCCAGGACCGTTAAGAAGGTGCCTCCCAGCCAGTCGCGAATCTCTGACACGGCCCCCGCAGTCAAGAGAAACCATAGAACTTCGTGCTGGGGGGGAGCGAGCTGCATGGGTAACCCCGCCTGCTTCCGCAGCATTGAGGCCCGGCCTTCGCAGGCCACCACCAGGTCGGCGGCCAGGCAGTCGCCATCGGCCAAGGTCACCCCACCAATTCGAGGTCCTTGCCGCAGGAGTCCTGTGACCCGGACTCCCTGGCGTCGCTTAAAGCAATTGCTTTCACTTGCCTGCTCCAACAGGGTGGTGAGTAGTTCTTCCTGGCCCACCAGGGTGCAAGCAGGTCCAGGACCAATTGGTTCAGGCACATCCATCAGGCGGTGCCCTTCCACGAGCACCCGCCATCCCTTGAGACTGCGTTTAGGCACCGCAGCAGGCAGGGACGGCAAGCCCAGGCGCTTCAAGGCTTCAAAGCCGCTGGGCATGAGGGCCTCCCCCCGGAAGGGGGAAGACAGGCGGGGCTCAGCCTCCACGAGGGTGACTTCGATGCCGGCGCGGGCCAAAAGCAGGCTGATGGCGCAGCCAGCAGGACCTGCACCCACCACCACAACGGTGGCTGGGGTTAGAGAGGATCTCAGGGGACGGAGCCGATGGTCGGCTTGGCCAGTTCTTGATGGCGGGCACTGTTGACCCCTAAAAGGGTGTCTTTCTTCTGCAGCAGATAATCCATGAGTTCTTGCTGCAGGGTCAGCAATTCGGTGGTGCAGCCCCGAAAAGCGGCGCGGTGGCGGATGTCATCGTGACGGGTGCGCAAATCGCGTAACATTAAATTAATAGCGTCCAAGTGCGGTGAATCGATTCTGTTGTCGCTCCGGGCCAGGGAAATAGGATCCATCGCACTACGGTCAGGTTTCTGTATTGATGCTAAGCGGTTCTGGGGCGTCCAGCCTTACTGCCTTCGATTCTGTGTCTGAATCCACCGATGGGGCCTGCTGCGAAGGTGGTTGTTCAATGGCACGGCCGCTGCCGCAAGATCGTCTTGCCCGTTCCCTTCCCCGCCGCAGCCGGGCGGTTTCACCCAGTTCGGCCCCCCGCCAAAGGCGGTCCATCTCGGCCCCAAAGTGGCGAGCTAGAAGGGGGGAATCAATTAACAGGAGGGTCTCGTCGTTCTTGTAGGCCGCCGAGGGACTCCAGTTGAAGCTGCCGGTGATCACCCGCTCGCCATCGAGGACGGCGAACTTGTGATGAAGTTTGTCTCCCCGGGCCAGCTTTGGTGTGCCCACCCCCTGCAAGGGCTGGCTCCAAATCCGGTTGCCCGCCTCCAGCCTGCAGCGGCGATCAGGCAGACCTATCCCCATCAGGTCCAGGACTTCACTGAAGGGACGATTGGCGAAGCCTGGATCCGCGAGCACCCGGATTGTTACGCCTCGGGCGTTAAGCCGGGCCAGCTCATCGGCGAGGTTCTGGGCCGAAAAGACGAAAAGGCTCATGTCCAGTCGTGAACGCACTCCCTGCAATTGGGTGGCCAGCCATTGCAGTCCGTTGTCGGAATCGTTTCGGCGGTGGGGGGCGAAGAGAACTTGCACGCTGGTATTCCCCACGCGCACTTGTTGGGGCACCGTCCCCTTCTTGTTCAGGCCAAAATGGCTGTCGGTGTAACCGCCTGGGCCGTCCCCCCAGAGTTCCGCGAACTGGGCGGCAAAGATCGTCGCCAGTTCCGGGCTTTCGAAGCGCAACAAATGGTTGACGTTGCCACGGGTCCTGGTGTCGTCGGCATCGCCATGGATGCAAGAGGCTGTGAAATTGGCGGAGCCCGTGACCACGATGCGGCGATCAGCCACCAGAAACTTGTGGTGCATCAGGCCACTACCGCTGCTGCCATCGGCGGTGTCATCGATCATGGGCACCCCTGCTTGCCGCAGAAGCAACACCGCATCAGGGCCGCCCAGGGCCTGATGCTGGGCATGGCGGAGGCGCTGGTGCGGCGAGAGATCTACGGAATGTTGTTCGCTCCAGGGGGTGCTGTAGTTGTTGTCGAGCACCACCTTCACCTTGACTCCCTGGCGGTGGCGCCGCACCAGGGCTTCGGCGATGGAGGGCAAGGAGAGTTCTTGGACCGCCACAAGAATCTCGCTGTTCGCCTCGTGGATGGCCCTCAGCACCATGGCCTCCAGGTCATTGCCTTGGCGCCAACGTCCACTTAGGGGGCTGCGGTATTGCTGTTCACTTTGATGGTTAAAGCCAACCTCAATGCCGTCAGGTAAGGGTAGGGATGGGCTGGCATTCCCTTCTCGGGCCGCTGGTGCGGGTCCACAGCCAAGACAAAGCAAGCAACTAATTGAGGCTGAAATCAGTAAGGCTGGATTGTAAGAAAACCAAACAACTGAGCGTTGCACAAGATTGCCAAAGTGGGGTCCTAGGGTTCCCAGGTACCGTCATTCGCTTAGAACCATTCCTGAAAACTCTGCGTAGAGGGATTGCTGTTGTCTTCGGGCGTTTTGCGTTGGAACTTCAGAATTATGTTGCGCTTTTGTTCGCCGTCGGCGGCACAGGCTTCAATTGGATAAAGCTG
>JBBASD010000257.1:0-3102 GCA_040399485.1 Cyanobium sp.
CTCAGAGAGTCGCAGGGTCCAGGCCAAGCTCGCTCACCACGTCGTCAAGGCTGTAGGTGCGCTCCTGGCCCAGTCGGATGCGTTCCGCCACCGCAGCCCCCAGGTAGGCGTCCTCAAGATCGTCCAGCCCGGCCTCGATCAACTGCCGTAGGTAGAAGGCCTTGGTCCGTCCGGTCAGTTGCGCAAGCTGATCGAGCCGCTGCTCGGTTGCAGCGTCCAGCCGCACTGTGGTGGCCATGCAGTCACCTGAATACACCGGTTCATCGTAGTGGGGATTGCGGTTTGGGGGAGCTGGCCTGTGAGGCTGCCGCTGGTGGTCGAGCCCGAACTCACCAGCCGCTACAGCGAAATGGTGCGACTGCAGAAAGCGCTGCGCGGCGTGCTGATGTCGGTGGATCTGGTGGTGACCAGTGAATCCCGCTACGACGAGCGCTGCCGGATTCCGGGCACTTTGGAGTTCACGGCCTGCCTTGAGGGGCTTGTGCTGCATGACTCCCTCTGTTCAGATCTGAGGCCGTTCTGCTTGAGCCACGCAACCTAACCAGGTCGCCAGACCCGATCCCAGGAGCCAAAACCAGCTAACGTGGACAGACTTCCTGTACAGCTCCATGGCCATCGAAACCACATACACCGCCGCCCGCGACCAGCTCAAGGCCCTGATGGACCGGGTGGTTGAGGATCGCGAGGTGGTGATGGTGCGCCGCCGCCAGGGCGGTGATGTGGCCCTGGTGGCGGCAGATGAGCTGGAGGGGCTGCTGGAAACGGCGCACCTGCTGCGCTCGCCCCGTAATGCCGCTCGACTGCTTGCGGCTCTGGAACGCGCCCAGAGCGACACCCTTCCCGCCCTCCGCCTTGAGGATCTCGAGGCCAAGCTGGAGGCATGAGCGCTCAGCGAGAGGCGGTGTGCCATCCGGAGTTCCTGGAGGACCTGCAGCACTGGATCGAGACTGATCGGCACCATGCCAGGCAGAATCCTCGCCGCACCGCTCGCCGCCTGCTGGAGCTGATGAAGGCCGTGCTGCGCGATCCCTTCAGCGGCATCGGCAAACCGGAGCCGCTCAAATACCTTGGCTCAGGGGTCTGGTCGCGCCGAATCACCCAGGAGCACCGCTGCGTCTACCTCGTGAAAGCTGATCGCGTCGAGTTTCTGCAGGGGCGTTACCACTACTGAGACCAGGGCCGTTTACCCTCGATAGGCTGTGATTGACTTGGCTCAGCTCTCGCCTTCTTCAGCTCTGTTGGCAATAGCGCTGCTCTCCTGCCCATGAGCTCCCAGTACGCCTTCATCGCCAGCCAATGGCCAGAGCTGCATGCCGAGGCCGTACGCGTCGAGCAGGGAGCCCTCAGCGATCCCCGCACCGCCTGCTTCTACGCACGCCGCACGATCGAACTGTTGGTGGAGTGGGCTTTTGACAACGATTCCCAGCTCGAGAGGCCCTACGGCGCCCTGACTCTGGCGGATCTGATGTACGCACGAGTCTTCTGCGACCTGGCCGGCGAGCAGATGCGTCGCTTCCGATTGCTCAAGGACCTCGGCAACAAGGCAGTGCATCGCAGCGATCCGATCCGGGTCGGTGATGCGGTGACCGCCGCCCGGGAGCTGTTCCAGGTACTGCGCTGGTTTGCCCTCAGCTATGGCCGCGATCAACAACGGGTGCGGGGCTGCAGCTTCAACGCTGATCTCCTGCCCAGCCGTGATGCCGCCACCGCCCAGCAGGCCCAGAGCCGGGAGCAGCTGGAGGCCCTGGCCCAACAGCTTGAGGAACGCGATACCCAGCTGCGCGATCAGCGCCTAGCATCACTCGCCTCCCAAGCAGAACTGGATCGCCTGCGCCAGGAGATCACCGCCCTGCGTAAGGCCAACGAGGCCGCCGCCCGACCCGAACCCGACCTCAGCGAGTTCGACACGCGCCGCAGCTACATCGACTTTTACATCGAAGAAGCCGGCTGGGTGCATGGCCAGAGCTGCACCCACGAGCACGAGGTGCAGGGCATGCCCAATGCCACCGGCACCGGCTTTGTGGATTACGTGCTCTGGGGGGGTGACGGCAAACCCCTGGCCCTGGTGGAAGCCAAGCGCACCAGCCGCGACTCGATGGAGGGCCAGCGCCAGGCCGAGCTCTATGCCAACTGCTTGGAGCAGCGCTACGGCCAACGGCCAATCATCTTCCTCTCCAATGGCTACAGGCACCGTCTCTGGGACGATCTGCGTTACCCGCCGCGGGAGGTGCAGGGTTTCTACAAGAAGGACGAGCTCGAAACCCTGATCCGGCGCCGGGAGATCCGCCAGCCGCTCGCCCAGGCCACCCTTTCAAACACGATTGCGGGTCGTTACTACCAGCAACGGGCGATCCGGGCCATCTGTGAATCCCTTGAGCTGGGTCGCCTCAAGGCCTTGCTGGTGCAGGCCACCGGCGTCGGCAAAACCCGCACGGCCATCTCGCTCACCGATGTGCTGACCCGCTGCAACTGGGTCAAGCGGGTGCTGTTTCTGGCGGATCGAACCTCGCTCGTGCTTCAAGCCGAACGCGCCTTCCGTCGCTTCCTGCCCGATTGCTCACCTGTCAACCTGGTGACAAACAAGGGCGGTGAGGGGCGGGTGTTCCTCTCCACCTACCCCACGATGATGAATCTGATTGATGCGGAGGATGGCTATGGCGTCAAACGCTTCGGGGTGGGGCACTTCGATCTGGTGATCATCGACGAGGCGCACCGCAGCGTCTACCAGAAATACGGCGCCATCTTCGCCTACTTCGATTCGCTGCTCAGCGGCCTTACCGCCACGCCGCGCGATGAGATAGACCGCAACACCTACGAGCTCTTTGATCGGGCGATTGGCCTGCCCACCGATGAATACGGCCTGGATCAGGCGATCGCCGACCGCTTTCTCGTGCCCTTTAGGCCCATCTCTGTCTCTCTCCGTTTTCCGCGGGAGGGCATCAACTATGCCGACCTCAGCGACGAGGAGAAGGCCCAGTGGGACTTGCTCGACTGGGAAGAAAACGTGCTGGGCACAGGCCGGGTCGATTCCGGTGCCATCAACAATTGGCTGTTCAACGACGACACCGTTGACAAGGGCCTTGAGGTGCTGATGACCCAGGG
>JBBASD010000258.1:0-3087 GCA_040399485.1 Cyanobium sp.
CATTCCTCGGTAGCTCAGTGGTAGAGCGGTCGGCTGTTAACCGATTGGTCGCAGGTTCGAATCCCGCCCGGGGAGTTTGCGTGATTTTTCCAGCAAATTCAAGCCTTGACTCATTCTTAGGCGACTTAGTGTACGAATTAGTCAACCTCTCTGATTCTTTTGACCTGCTTGACTAAGCAGCTAGGACCAGCAAGCAGCGTATGTTCGATGCAAAATGCTGATGCCAAAGATTTTCTTAAGATTTGCAAACCAGGCACTGGGCACTGCACCGTTGGTCTTCCGCAATGAGGCCAGTACAGCAGAAGGGTTTAGAAAACCGAAGGGCGGTTCCAAAGACTTCCTGCTGGGCCCCAGGATTCCAACCAGCGCTTGGATGGTGGCCAACGGACCTGCCACTTGCTTGCCTTGGCGGCGACAATGGCCTTGAATCCCCGCAAAATTGGGAGATTTGTTCACCGTTGCGAATCGCCTCAACCCTTTTATGAAACCCTGCATACTGCTGATTGAGGACGACGGTGACATGCGTGACCTGGTCGCGGGTCACCTTGAACATGGCGGCTTCGATGTTCAGCGTGCCGACGACGGCATCAAGGGGCAGGCACTGGCGCTTCAGCACAATCCAGATGTGATCCTGCTGGATCTGATGCTTCCAAAGGTTGACGGCCTCACCCTCTGTCAGCGGCTGCGACGTGATGAACGAACCGCCAAAATTCCCATTTTAATGATCACCGCTCTTGGCGGGACCAAAGACAAAGTGAGTGGCTTCAACTCTGGGGCTGATGATTACTTGACCAAGCCCTTTGATCTGGACGAACTCATGGTCCGGGTCAAGGCCCTTTTACGACGCAGCGAGCGGACACCGCTGTCAAGCAAACACAACGAAATCCTCAACTACGGACCCCTTACGCTTGTTCCAGAGCGCTTTGAAGCCATTTGGTTTGACCAGCCAATCAGGCTCACCCATTTGGAGTTTGAGCTGCTGCATTGCCTCCTGCAACGCCATGGCCAAACCGTTTCCCCTTCCCTGATTCTCAAGGAGGTTTGGGGTTACGAACCAGACGATGACATCGAAACGATTCGTGTACACGTGCGCCATCTGCGCACCAAACTGGAACCAGAACCCCGCAAACCTCGTTTCATCAAAACCGTCTATGGGGCCGGCTATTGCCTGGAACTGCCCGTCGGTGAGCAGGTTGAACAACTGGCGGAAGTGATGGCTGCCGCCCGCACCGCCCCAACAGATGCAGCGGCGCGGCGCTCCAAAGACAGTGCCAATGCGGTGGCCTGAATTCAGCCAAGCTCTGACCTTGCCAAGCTGGTCAGAATCATGGTGTTGGCCTCAGCCACCAGCTTCTTGAGCGCGTTGTCCACGCGGCCCACCTTGACGTCTTGCAGCCCCTCCTGGACCAAGCGACGGGCCTGACTGCCCATGGCGATCCCCGCGAACGGGACGCCACATCGGGCCGCCAATTGACCTGTTCCCCTGTTGGTGCCCCCGGAAAGCACAACCGGCAGGTTCCGAAAGCGGGAATCTCTCGCCTTGAGTTCCCGTTCAATCACATCCGCCATCGCCACCGCCTGAAGGGTGGCCTGCCAACCCGATGCCGCCACCCCACCCATGGGCACACCGTCGGCCTGGAGCATCAAACGGTTACCGGCTACGGCATGGGCCCGACGGATCCGCTCCAGGAGATCGTGGTTGGAAAGGTATTGACGATCGAGGCAAAGGGAAACCAAGCCATCGGGCAAACATTCGTTGACCACCTGCCATTCGGCCAAAGTGGCCTCCTCATCGGCAACGGCGGCGTGGAGTTCGATGCTTTCAGCCCCCGCCTGCAGACAGGCCGGCAGGATGCTGCGCAGCGACTTGGCATCATGGCGCCAGCGAATCGCCGCCGCCGCTGGCGGACAAACTGCTTCACAACGCCCACAGCCGATGCAAAGCGGGTCCACAACGACCAAATTCGCCGTGATCGCTGCGGTTGGACAGGCAGGTATGCACAGATCGCAGCCAACACAATCGCTGCTGATCACGGCCTTGCGCACATGGTGATCCCCTGGCATGCCCACACTCACGGTGATGAAAGGGCGCACCCCCTGGCTCACGCCCATGGCGGCAGCGACCTCGGCGGCGGCCTGTATGCCGCGCCCACACGCCTCGACAACCTCCGGCTTGGCGGAGACATCAAAGCCATTGCAACCGGCCAGCGTAAATACAAAGGCCAACCGCTCGACATCGGCCTCCACCTCATTGCCAGCGCCGCAAACCACCTTGAAATACCGGCCGGCCGCCAAAAGTTGTCGCCACTCCTCCTGACGCTCCATCACCCAGGGCCGTCGGCTTCTCTCCCTGTCTAAACGCCGGACGGGCGGGCAGCCCCCAAGGGCAGAGCCGGCAACACGGCGAGTTCCAACAACGCCACCTCCCAGGCCAAACGGGGTTGACCATGGCCCAGGAGCTGGGCCCTCAGCCGTTCGAGCCGACGCCAGCGCAACGGATCCTGGCTCCTGCGCCAGCAGGCGAGTTGCCACCAACCCAGCAGCCACAACTGCTGCTCCCCCTCCAGGGCTTCGCTCAGGTCCCTCGCCAGGGCCAGGGATTCCAACGGGTCTGGCCCCAGGGCGAGGAGGCGATCGGCCAACCCCTCGGGCAGGGACTGCCACTGCCGTCGATGGTCCAGCAGGCCCCCTGGGGAGCCCTCCGCCAGTTCCAGAAGTTCAGAGGGATCAGGTAGGCAAGCCACCGCATCAGGGGAGGCCCCGTCAGCCGCTGCCGATGCGTTGGCCTGCAATACCGCCCGCACCTGCTCAGGAGCCAGGGAACGGAAGGGAATGCGCTGGCAGCGGGAGCGGATCGTGGGGAGCAAGCGATCGGGGGCGGCGCTAATCAACACCAAAACCCCGTCCCCTGGCTCTTCCAGGGTTTTCAGCAGGGCATTGGCGACCGTTTCAGCCATCGACTCGACCGACTCCAACACGACCATGCAGCGCCCAGATTCGACCGGTCGCCTGGCAAGGAAGCGAGAGACCTCACGGATCTGCTCCAGCCTGAGTTGGGGCGGTACCTTGCGGCTGATGCCGCTCTCA
>JBBASD010000259.1:0-3010 GCA_040399485.1 Cyanobium sp.
TGCTATGCCGACCAAAATGTGATTCGAGCTTCAGGCTTTAGTCACGATGATGGCACAGATGCCCCGCGTCTCACCCCTGTCGATTCCGTGCCGCCACTGCTGCAAAAACCTGCGGACAACCCCCTTGGCAATACTCTTTGGCAAAGATTGAAAAATATCTTGGCAAACACTCCTGCCCCATTGCATGTGATTGATCAGTCGAAGTCTAAAACGACCATAGGCACAATGTTTGGACGCGAGATTTATGTCGATCAAGACTACAACCAGTGGACGCAGTTTTCCGGAGACTGGTTTGTCCTCATGTCCAACCAGTTCAATCAGAACAATCCCAGAAAGAAGGCATTATGGTGCGGGGATCTCATCACTTGTGATGGATCTAGGAATTATGCAAGTGCTGCCAACAAGGGATCAAGCCCTCTCTTTTTTGCGCCTGTACTTGCTGAGCTTGCGCCGCAACCGCTCAAGGACAAATTCAACCTGGGGGATTGGTTGCGCTCCAGGCCTACGGAATACGATTTGACCAAACCAGAAACTGTGCATGCACGAGCCAACTTTCTTGTTGGTGGTCGTGGCATCGGCAGTTTTTCAGGCGCCCCAGATCAGGCCGCCTGGAATCATGTGGCCTATGTTTGGGTGGACCCGGATCAGTTGTTCAGGCCAGCACAGAACCCTGACATCACCATCGCTGAAATTGCAACGGTAGCCAATCACTTTGATCCGGTTCAATCTCCACCCAGCATCGAATGGTGCATTAGAGGATTGGTTAGTTCCGCCCCGTCTCCATCCTCTTGTCAGATGGCCGAGCCGGCACTTGGTTCAGGAACTCTTTTCAATGACTTCGATAACTACTATTTAAGTTATTTTGAGTCTGGGTCAAATCAATCCCGCGGTGATTATTTCCCATTTCCTTTCACAGGTCTTGGAGTTACATACGATCCCTATTATCAAGCCCTTCTGGAAGCCTCTGCAACAGAAACCGAGCTCGCGCTAGTTCTGCCAAAGCTGATTGGCACCAGTGAATTCATTTATGCACTGCCCACCAGAGATCGGGCGGACACCACTCCGATGTATGTGGATCGGGTGTTCCCGATCATGAGTTTGTTTCCCGTGCCAGGCCCGCTGCCAATCCTCGGCGCCTTCGCCAGCTTCGCCTTTTCACGCCGGCTCCGCCACCGCATCCGCCGGGCGTCAGCGGGCCGCTGATCAGGCGGCAACCCCTAACCCCCCGCCTGCTTGGGCCGGAAGCCAGCCTCTGTCAGGGCCGCCAGGGCCACCTCCACCTGGTCGCCCTGCAGTTCGATCACCCCGTCCTTGAGGGTGCCGCCGGTGCCCGCCTTGGCCTTGAGGGTTTTGAGCAGGGCCTTGGCTTCAGCCTCAGGCACCTCCATGCCGGTAATGGCGGTCACCAGCTTGCCGCCCTTGCCCGCCTTGGTGCGCTGCACCCGCACCCGCTGCTGAGTCTTCGCCGGTGCTGCAGCCCCTGGCCCGGTGGGGCGTTGCAGGCTCTCCGCCGAGCTGAATTCCTGCCAGCCGCCTTTGGCCATCGACTTGGGGAGGCAAGCAGTGGAGAGTCAGTTTATTGCTGCACGGGCAGGGGCACCGGGCCCAGGGTGCGGCTGCCGGTGCGTATCGAGCATCGACCATCGCCGCTGCCAGCTCCTGGGTAGAGGCCATGCTGCTGCTCAAACGTGGTCACTGCGGCCAACACCCATTGCTCACACAGGGCGGCCGGATCCAGGCACCGGGCGGCGGCGGCGCTCTCCACCCGCTCGCGCAGGTTGTCGCTGAGCCAGGTGCCGGTGGCAGGGGTCAGGGTTGGGTTGGCCGACATCGCCAAAGATCAAAAGCTCGAACTGTTCTAGGCCAGCTTGGTGCGACTGCACTGTTCATCCAGAGGGGTGGCGATTCAGCCAATCCATTGGCCCTGGGCGAAGCGCACGCTGTAAATCACGCTCAGCAGGCTGCCAAAACCCAGCACAAATGCCAGCCAGCGGGGGTGGGCGCTGAACCAGGCCCCGTAGAGCATCAGCAGCGGCAGCGTGGCAAAGACATGGCGCTCCAGACTGATGGTGTTCTGCTTGAGCAGGTAGGCCATCACGCTGGTGACCCCAAACAGCCACAGCTCCAGGGGCAGGCGTCCGTAGCCCCAGACCAGCAGCGGCAGGCAACCGAGGCTGAACAGCAGGCAAAGGGCCGGCATGCCCCCCAGCAACCAATAGCCCACAAACGCCAGCACCGAGAGGGCAAAGCTGGCCGTGGGCCAGCGCCGCCCCGGACCCCAGGCCAGGCCTGCTACGAGCAGGATCGCCGCCATACCGGCGGGGTGGGCCAGGTCCACCAACGCGCCGGCCTTGGTGTTGAGGGGGCCCAGCAGGGCCTGGGAGAGCTGGCGACGCCAGAAAGGCAGGCCCGCCAAGTTGAAGCCTGGGGTCACTTCCCAGGCCTTTTGGGCATGCAAAAAGGCCAAGGCGTCGCCCTGGCGTTGCAGTCCGATGGCCATCACCACCGCCAGCCCGCCCAGGGTCAACAGGAGCGCCACCAGGCCCGCCCGCCAGCGCCTCTGGCGCCAGAAGCCCACCCCACTCGAGGCCACCAGCACCACCCCGGTGGGGCGGGTGGCTGCCGCCAGCCCAGCGAACAGCCCGACGGCGAAGCCGCTCAATCCCCCTGAGGGGGCCGTGGCACGGCGCAGCAGGGCGGTAAATGTGAGGCTCGTGAACAGCAGATAAAAAGATTCGGTATAGGGAATTGCAAAAAAGATCGCCATCGGGTTCAGGCAGGTCAGCAGCACCACGTTCCTGGCGATGCCATCTCCCAGGCAGCGCTCTGTCAGCCGATACAAGACCAACAGGGCCCCCAGAAGTGCCCCGTTCACCAGCAGCAGGGCCGCCAGCAGCGGAGGGATATGCACCAGGGCGGCAACCGCTTTGATGGTGTACGGAAAGAGGGGGAAGAAGGCAAATTCATCGCCCCCATAGCCCTGCGCCGCGATCCTGAGGTAGTGGGCCCC
>JBBASD010000260.1:0-2985 GCA_040399485.1 Cyanobium sp.
GAGGCCAACCGCAGCCGGTCCTTGATTCGCGCCATCGAGGGTCGTTCCTCCCCCGCCGAAGCCCGTTGGCGCCGTCAGGCCAGTGCTCTTCAGGAGGCCACCAGCCCCACCCCAACGGTCATGGTGGAAGACGATCCGGACAAAGGGTCCAGCAACAGCTTCCGGGTACGACTCAATGCAATTGAAATGCGTTGATCGTTTTTAACATCCAAAGATTTCCGGCGGCAGACATAAGCGCATCTAAAAATTAGGCACCTGGGCATCGCTTATCTCGATTTCTTTGGGGTTGAGTTTTAGTATGATTAATTGAATACCTAGCTTCTGTTACTCGCTTTCACTGGTATAGCTATACATCCTACGTCTGGCGACAGGCAAGACCTTGGCGTGAATATGGCGCGACCGCTGCCAGTGGACCTAGGTTCCCCATTCCACTCCGCACGGAACCCCTTCCTTGGCTCTGACTACCACGACCTTGCTGGAGGCCCTCCAGCACCGTTACGCCACCAAGGTCTTTGATGCCACCCGCCGCATCGATCCAGAAACCTGGGCAGCGCTTGAAAAAAGCCTGGTGCTCAGCCCGTCCTCCTACGGCCTGCAGCCCTGGAAATTCCTGGTGGTCACCAACCCGGTTTTGCGGACTGAGCTGCGTCAACACTCCTGGAACCAGTCCCAGATCACCGACGCATCCCATCTGGTTGTTTTCCTGGCCAAACGCCGCATTGAAGAAGCCGACGTTGAGAAGCTGATTTCCGCCACCAGTACCCTCCGCGGTGTGCCGATCGAATCACTGGGGTTCTATGGCGACATGATCCGCAAGGATTTGATCAATGGCCCCCGCAGTCAGCACATCGGCCAGTGGAGCTCCAACCAGGTGTACATCGCCTTGGGCACCTTTCTCACCGCAGCAGCCCTGTTGGGAGTTGATACGACGCCGATCGAGGGTTTCTCACCTGCCGAGTATGATCGGGTTCTGGGGCTGGAGGACAGCGCCTACCGCAGTTCTGTAGTAGCGGTGGCTGGTTATCACAGCGCCGAGGACAAGTACGCCAGCTTGGCTAAGGTCCGTTATTCAGAAAGTGAGCTGATCGAGTACATCAGCTAACAGTTTGCCGCTTTCCCCACATTTAGTTTGTGGGGAAAGCGGCGTTGTATTGGAGTTGTGTAACTGTCTTGCTCAGGCACACTTTTTAAGCATGAATAGAACAATGGCTCGGGGGAGACTTGAACTCCCGACCTTGGGGTTATGAATCCCACGCTCTAACCAGCTGAGCTACCGAGCCTTGGCATGGCTTGATTGTAGAGGATGGCCCCTCAGTAATCTGGGCTGGCCTCAGGCCCGTGGGGGCAGGAAGTTGAGGGGATTCATGGCTCCCATGCCGGGGGCGATGATCTCAAAATGGAGGTGGGGCCCCGTGCTGTTGCCCGTGCTGCCCATCTGGCTGATCACCTCACCTTGGCGCACCTCCTGGCCTTGAGCGACCAGCAGGCGGCTGTTGTGGGCGTAGCGGGTAGTGGATCCATCGGCGTGGCTGATCTCGACCAGGTAGCCGTAACCCCCATCGTGCCAACCAGCAAAGCTGACCCGCCCCTCTTTGGCAGCCACAATGGGCGTGCCGGTACTGTTAGCCAGGTCAATGCCTTTGTGCATCCGACCCCAGCGCCAGCCGTAACCCGAGCTGAATACCCCTTGGGTCGGCCAGATGTAGTCGCCAGCCCCGGATCCGGGCAGGGGCCCTTGAGGGACCTGAGGGAGGTTCGGCAAATCGGGCCAGCTCAGGGCACCACTGCCAGTGGGCCTGAGGGCGAGCAGCATGTGGGCGCGCATGGGGGCCGTGGGGGTCACCCGTAGCTGGATGCCTGGGGTGAGGCTGGCCATTTCGACACCGGGATTGAGCCGCAGCAGATCACTGACGGTCATGCCGTAGCGCTGGGCAACGCTGAGCACGGTGTCACCTGAGCGCACCAAGCCCCTGTTGCCCCGGGGGGCTGGGGGTGCGCTGGCGGGCTGCGGATATAGGGGTTGCCAGTTCAGGCCCTCGGCAGAAGCGAGCTGGGCCTGGCTCGGTTCGCCGGGCAGGTAGTTGGGTCCTGCTGACGGGGCCGGCAGGGTCGCGGTGGAGGCCTGCGGGTCGACGCCAGAACCGGGAGCATCACCAACCTCCTCTGGAACGGAGGCTGGAGCCGTCAAAGCGCGAACAAGGGCTTGCTGGGTATCGCTTAGTACAGAATCGCGGGCAATGGCGGTGAGGAAAGGGGAAACGACTGCCGAACCAGTGAAAAACAGAGTCCAAATTTGAGCGGGCTTCATGCAAATCAATTCGATGAACAAGACCTGTTGGAGAAGCCATGATCCCCAAGTCCGGCAGACCTTAGCGTGTTGACCTGCGAACGTCAACGCAAACGCTGAATACGATCAGCTTGACATTGGGGCCTAGACGTGCTATAGAATTAAAAAAGGTTAGAGTTGAAGTTGGTTGAAATAAGCTTTCAGTCCTGAAATCGATCAAACTTGAATCATCTATTTGCCCTGTTGAAGTTGTATCTGTCTCAGGGACTCAAATAGAATCACCGCCACTGCCACAGAAAGGTTGAGACTGCGGACTCCACCCTGCCCTGGCAGGGCTTTTTGGGCCATCGGGATCGTCAGCGCCGCATCAGCCCGGGCGAGCAAAGGGGCCGGAAGTCCATCGGTTTCCTTGCCAAACAGCAACCAGTCATTGGCGCAGAAGGCAAAATCCGTATATGCCAGGGTCGCATGACTGCTCAGAGCCACCAGCCGACCGCCCTGCCGCCTACATGTTTCCAGAAAAGTTGTTTCATCGCCGTGGCGGTGCAGTTGGACCCATGGCCAGTAATCCAGGCCGGCACGGCGCAATTGCCTGTCGTCGATCTGGAAGCCCAGGGGTTCAACCAGATGCAGTTCGGTGCCCGTGGCAGCACAGGTGCGAGCCACGTTGCCGGTGTTGGGCGGAATCTGGGGTTGCC
>JBBASD010000261.1:0-2908 GCA_040399485.1 Cyanobium sp.
GGAATTGATCAACAAAGGGAGCATAGTTTTCGCAATCAGTCATCCATTGCTTGGTCTGATCCGTGATATCTTTAGCCGAGATATATCCACATTGCCAGCCCACGGAAGCGGAACCGACCCCATATTCAGGCAGGACTAGTCCCAAGGCTTCGACGTAGTGATTCGAATGGGAATCGCCAAAGACATACAGGCGTGGTCTGGCCAGCTCCTTTTGGTTGCTGTCTTGGGTCAAGGTCTTCAGCATGGCTTCGCTATCAACAGAGCTTCGCAGTTGACTTTGTTGCGTGAATTGATTTTTACTATCCAGATAGCTTTTTGACCAATCGGAAGGAAACCGACGATCCAGGGATAATTCTTTGCCCTTAACTTGCAGAACAGAAAGGAGACTCGCACCTGCAATAAGAATAGCCAAACCCTTGAGAATCGTTTGCCAGTGCTTTGGGGACCAATGGGCCCGCCGTAAGGGCGTCTCAATCCAATGATAGGAGGCAAGGGCGATCGCGACCATCAGCAGGAGCTGCAGGGGAATGGTCCAAGCGTGAATGCCTATGGTCCAGCGGCTGATTGCTAGAATCCCCCAATGCCAAAGATAAAGAGAGTAGGAAATCAGGCCAATTTTGACCACATTCTTCTGAGTTAATAGCCTATAGACAAATGAGCCAGGTTGTACGTTTGCAATCAACAGTGTGGTTAGAACAACAACTAGAACTGTGGCCACGCGACCAAAGTTGATGGGCAATAAAAGTGAAAGACATAGAGCTACCATAAGCAGAAGTGTGGGCACCTGGCGCAGTCGCGATAGCCACGGATTGTGCGCGTTAAATCCCAGTGCAAGCAAGCAGCCGATGCCAAGCTCCCAGAAGCGGGGGGCCATCAGGAAGTAGGCGCTAGATTGAGATTTTGGATAGATTATTTGAAAAGAAATTAGGGATATAACGCTAAGAATCGATAGAATTATGGCGAATAATTTTGTGCCTGATGTGATCCTGCTTATCAGGGCCACAAGCGGGACCAGCAGGATTGGCGAGAGTGATAGGGCAGTCAGTCTCAAACCATTAAATCCACCGGGAAATAGGCTGAAAAAGTGGCCACTATATAGTTTTGAGGCCAGTACATTAATGCCTAAAATGCCTGCGCCGACGGCGAATATTTTAAAGAGGGGACGCAAGGATCTCTTTGAGTACGAATACCAAAAAAGCAGGGGAAAAAGAAGATAAAATTGTTCTTCGATGCCGAGGGACCACGTGTGGGTGAAGGCATTAAGTTGGGTTGAGGCGGCGAAGTAATTGGTTGCCTGTTCGCGTAAGTAGAGATTGGAGATGCCAAAAAGAGCGGCCAGACCCGTTCGCAGGGAGTCGGATGGTTCGGGGTTGACAAGGCAGATCAGAATACTAATTACTGCAACGAATACGACCAGGGCAGGTATGAGCCGCTTGACTCGACGGGAGTAGAAGCTCGAGAGCATGCTGCCAAGGCTCTGACTCGGTCGGTTGAGCAGGGATGCCGTGATGACAAAACCGGAGATGACAAAAAAGATGTCAACACCTAGGTAGCCACTGGGCAGGCTGTCGTGATCGAAGTGATTCATGATCACGGCGCCGACGGCGACGGCCCTGAGGCCATCGATTTCAGGTCGGTAATGGCTTTTGGCTTTGGCCGCGGTCGCCATGTTGGCTGTTGAATCCGATGGGGCCCAATCTACACTCAAGTGGCGATTTGCATTGGCGCTTAAGATTTAACATGTAAGTGGGCAATGGGCAGGGTGAACATCAAAAAGGCTAGGAGTACCTGGGGCCTTGTATAATTTGGTGGATCTGGAGATGACGCCCTTGCAGCAGGGCGATGACCAGGTAGCTCAACCCCCATAGAAATAGCATCGTGCTGGCTATGATCAATTGGCATCGGACACTGCCGGTTGAGCCGCTAGCCAAGGCTGGGGCCAGGGATGACTTCCTGGCTGCTTGGGGCCCAGGTTCCCAGGCGCCCATCGCTCAGTCCTTGGGGCAAGGGGGGCTTAAGCTGGAATTGGAGCCGGAATCGCGGCGCACTGGGGGGCCATGGCCACATTCGGTGAAGGTGAAGGCGAACGGTTGACGCTCCATTACCCCAAACCGCTGCCGATGCGTTTGGACCGTTGGCTGGTGAGTCAGCGTCCCGAGCAAAGCCGGGCCCGGATTCAGAAGTTCATCGATGCCGGCTTTGTGCGGGTCAATGGCGTCACCGGCCGCGCCAAAACCCCTCTCAGGCCCGGCGATGAGGTGCAGTTGTGGATGCCGCCTCCCGAACCGCTGCCCTATCTGAAAGCCGAGCCGATCCCACTTGATGTGCTGTATGAGGACGCCCACCTGATTGTGATCAACAAGCCCGCTGGCCTCACCGTGCATCCGGCCCCCGGTAACAAGGACGGCACCTTGGTGAATGGCCTGCTGCACCATTGCCCCGACCTGCCCGGCATCGGCGGCGAGATGCGCCCGGGCATCGTGCATCGGCTCGATAAGGACACAACTGGCTGCATTGTCATCGCCAAAAGCCAGGAGGCCTTGGTGCGGCTGCAGCGCCAGATTCAGAAACGCATTGCCAGCCGCGAATACCTGGCGGTGGTTCACGGGGTGCCGCTGGGGGAGGCGGGCAGCATCAATGGGCCAATCGGCCGCCACCCGGTGGATCGCAAAAAATATGCGGTCGTTGATGCCGCCAGTGGCCGAACCGCCTGCACCCACTGGCGCCTGGTAGAGCGTCTGGGGGATTATTCATTGTTGCGTTTCAAGCTGGATACGGGGCGCACCCACCAGATCCGGGTGCATTGCGCCCACTGGGGCCATCCGATTGTGGGCGATGCCACCTACAGCCGCTGCCGCAAGTTACCGATCCCCCTGGCTGGCCAGGCCCTCCATGCCGTCCAGTTGGG
>JBBASD010000262.1:0-2865 GCA_040399485.1 Cyanobium sp.
TAGCAGCCCAGCATCACCTCCAGCCCCAGCCGCCGGGCGGCCCGGGCCATCAGCAGCGCCTCCGACAGCCCGCCGCTTTTGAGCAGCTTGATGTTGACCCCGTCCACATAGGGGGCCAGCCGCACCACATCCGCCAGGTTCCAGCAGCTTTCATCGGCCACCAGGGCGATCGGGCAATCCAGCTCCAGGGCGGCGAACTGGGCCGCATCGGCCTCCGGATCCAGCAGGGGCGGCAGGGGTTGCTCCAGCAAAACCACCCCCGCATCCGCCAGCCAAGTCACCATGGCCCGGGCCGTTTCCAGCCCCCAGCCGCCATTGGCATCCACCTGCAGTTCGGCCGGGGCGCCGCCCAGCCGCTGCTGCCGTGCCTCAATCGCTGCCGCCACCGCCAGCACCAGGGAGCGGTCGTGCTCCACCCCCTCGGGGCTGCCCAACTTGAGCTTGATGCGGCTGGCCGGCAGCTGCTCCCACCAGCGCTCCAACCGCTCCAGCACGGCCGGCACCGCACCCAGCCCCAGGGTGACGCTGGTGGCCACGGCACGCTGGCTATCCAGTCCCCACAAACTGGCCACCGGCAGGCCCAGCCGCTGGCCCCACCAATCGTGCAGGGCCATATCGACGGCGCAGCGGGCCGGGGGTGATAGAGGCGCCAACAGGGGCTCCAGGGCCTGCAGGGGTTGGGGGGACAGGTCCGCCAGCTGGGGCATCAAGGCTTCCAGTTCGGCGGCGATCTGCGCTGTTTCATAGCGGCGATGGCCCGTATCGAAGCCACCGCTTTCGCCCCAACCTGTGGTGCCCTCGGCCTCAATTTCAAAAAACAGATGCTCCACCGCCGCGGTGGTGCCCCGGCTGATCGCCAGCGGCACGGCCTTGGTGAGGCCAAACCGGTGCAGGCTGCAGCGCATCGCACTTCGGCGGTTGGGGCGGACCTTAACCACTCCAAGGCGCCCCAGAGCCTCCATATCCGAGAATGAACCCCATGACCGCCACCCTCAGCGACGCCACCAGCGCCCCCCTAGACCCCGCACGCGGGCGAGGGGAGTACTGGATCACCACCTTCGGCTGCCAGATGAACAAGGCAGACTCGGAGCGCATGGCCGGCATCCTGGAAGCCATGGGCTATCGGGCCGGCCAGGATGAACACAGCGCCGACCTGGTTCTATACAACACCTGTTCGATTCGCGATAACGCCGAGCAAAAGGTCTACAGCTATCTGGGGCGCCAAGCCCAGCGCAAACGCACCAATCCCCATCTCACCCTGGTGGTGGCCGGCTGTGTGGCCCAGCAGGAGGGCGAATCCCTGCTGCGCCGGGTGCCGGAACTCGACCTGGTGATGGGGCCCCAGCACGCCAACCGCCTCGAAAGCCTGCTCAACCGGGTCGAGAGTGGCCAGCAGGTGGTCGCCACCGACGAGCACCAGATCCTGGAGGACATCACCACGGCCCGCCGGGACAGCCGCGTCTGCGCCTGGGTGAATGTGATCTACGGTTGCAATGAACGCTGCACCTATTGCGTCGTGCCGGCGGTGCGGGGGCGCGAACAGTCGCGGCTGCCAGGCGCCATTCGCCTGGAAATGGAGGGTCTGGCGGCCCGGGGCTACCGGGAGGTCACCCTGCTGGGCCAGAACATCGATGCTTACGGCCGCGATCTGCCGGGCATCACACCCCAGGGACGCCGCCAGCACACCCTCACCGATCTACTGCGCGAGGTGCACGAAGTCGAGGGCATCGAACGGCTGCGCTTTGCCACCAGCCATCCCCGCTATTTCACCGACCGCCTGATCGATGCCTGCGCCGAGTTACCCAAGGTGTGCGAGCACTTCCACATCCCCTTTCAGAGCGGCGACAACGAAGTGCTCAAGGCCATGGCCCGCGGCTACAGCATCGAGCGCTATCGCCGCATCCTGGAGCGCATCCGCGAGCGCATGCCCGACGCCTCAATCAGCGCCGATGTGATCGTCGGCTTTCCCGGCGAAAGCGACGCCCAGTTCCGGCGCACCGTCGCCCTTGTCGAGGAACTCGGTTTTGATCTGGTCAACACGGCGGCCTATTCCCCCCGCCCCAACACCCCCGCCGCCGATTGGCCCAATCAGCTGCCGGAAGCGGTCAAGGTCGAACGGCTCGCCGAACTCAATGCGATGGTCGCAACTACCGCCCAGCAGCGCAGCGACCGCTTTGTCGGACGGCTGGAGCAGGTGCTGGTGGAGGGGATCAACCCCCGCGACCCCCTGCAGCTGATGGGACGCACCCGCAGCAACCGGCTCACCTTTTTTGCCGCTGAAGCCGAGGGGGGACACCGCTGGGGGGTGGGGGATCTGGTGCCGGTGCGCATCGCCACAGCCCGGCCTTTTTCTCTCAGTGGCCAGGCCCAGGCACCCATACACTGATACCGTTTGGCCCCTGATCTCCGGCTTGCCGGCCCCCATGCCCAGCAGCCCCACTCCCCTGCCGGTCGGCCTGGTGTTCGGAGGAGCCTCCGGCGAACACGCCGTCTCGATCCGCTCCGCCCGCACGGTGTTGGAGGCCCTCAGGACCGGGGCCAATGCCGACCGCTACGTGCCGCGCCTCTTCTACATCGATCGCCAGGGCCGCTGGTGGCCCGAGGTCGTGGCCGGTGCCGTGCTGGCCAGCGGGCTGCCCAGCGAGCCTGACCTGCCCTCCCCGCTCCGCCCCGGTTTCCAGGGCTTTCCCGAGGGGGCCCTCGACATGGAGGTCTGGTTGCCCGTCTTGCATGGGCCCAAGGGCGAGGACGGCACCATCCAGGGACTGTTCACCCTTATGGAGCGACCCTTCGTCGGCTCCGGCGTGCTGGGTTCGGCAGTGGGCATGGACAAGCAGGCCATGAAGGCCGCCTTCGCCGCCGCCG
>JBBASD010000263.1:0-2861 GCA_040399485.1 Cyanobium sp.
TGTCGTGCCCACTGTGAATAGCGCAAAGTGTGTCAACCTGCGGAGGAAAGTTCCCCCCAACCCCCAACCCCCTAACCCCCCCAAGGCTCATAAATATCCTGCAACGCAATCACCTCCACCTGCCGCTGCTGCTGCAGGGCGGCGATGCCCTCGACGGCGGCGCGGGCGCCGGCCAGGGTGGTGACGGTGGGGACGGCGTAATCGAGGGCGGCGCGGCGTAGGTAGCGGTCGTCGTGGGCGGCCTGGCGGCCGATGGGGGTGTTGATCACCAGCTGGATTTCGCCGGAACGGATGGCGTCTTCGATGTTGGGGCGGCCTTCATGCACCTTCAGCACCGTCTCGACCCGCAGGCCCGCAGCCTGCAGGGATGCGGCGGTGCCGGCGCTGGCCACCAGGGCAAAACCGGCCTGGGCCAGGCGTCGCGCCACCGGCAGCAGGGCCGGCTTGTCGCGGTCGTGGGTGGAGAGAAACACCGTGCCGCTGGTGGGTAAGGCTTCGCCGGCCGCTAATTCGGCTTTGGCATAGGCAAGGCCGAAATCGGCGGCGATGCCCATCACCTCGCCAGTCGAGCGCATTTCTGGACCCAACAAAGTATCCGCCCCCGGGAAGCGCTTGAAGGGCAGCACCGCCTCCTTGACGGTTTGCAGCGGCGGCACCGGCTCGCTGGTTAGGCCCAGTTGCGCCAGGGTGCGGCCGGCCATCAACTGGCTGGCGATTTTTGCCAGGGGCACGCCGGTGGCCTTGGCCACAAACGGCACCGTGCGCGACGCGCGGGGGTTGGCCTCAATGATGAACACCAATTCCTGGCCATCGGCCTGGCGCTGGATCGCGAACTGCAGATTGATCAGCCCCCGCACCTCCAGGGCCAGGGCCAGCTCCCGGCTCCAACCCTTGATCGTATTCAGCACCTCGGGGCCCAACGAAACGGCCGGCAATGCGCAGGCCGAATCGCCCGAGTGAATGCCGGCCGGTTCGATGTGCTCCATCAACCCGCAGATCAACACTTGACCGTCGCCATCGCAGAGCGCATCCACATCCACCTCGATGGCATTCTCTAGAAACTGGTCGATCAGCACCGGATGGTCCGGCTCCACCTGCACCGCCTCCACCATGTAGCGATTCAGCTCCTCTTCGCCATACACCACCTCCATCGCCCGACCGCCCAGCACATAACTGGGCCGCACCACCACCGGATAGCCCACCCGTTCGGCCACCGCCCGCGCTTCGCCATCGCTGCGGGCCAGGCCATTGCGGGGCTGGCGGATCTCCAAGCGCCGCAGGATCGCCTCAAATTGCTCCCGGTCTTCAGCCCGGTCGATTGATTCGGGGGAGGTGCCCCAGATGCGGGTGCCGCAGGCCTGGCCCTCTGGGGATTCCAGCCAGCGCAACAGCGGAATCGCCAGCTTCAGGGGCGTCTGGCCGCCGAACTGCACAATCACCGCCTCGGGGCGTTCGGCCTCAATCACATTCAGCACATCTTCAAAGGTCAGCGGCTCGAAATAGAGGCGGTCCGAGGTGTCGTAGTCGGTGGAAACCGTCTCCGGATTGCTGTTCACCATCACGGTGGCGAAGCCCTCTTGCCTTAGGGCAAACGAAGCGTGGCAACAGCAGTAATCAAATTCGATGCCCTGGCCGATGCGGTTGGGCCCACCGCCCAAAATCATCACCTTGCGGCGGCTTTCCGGTTGCACCTCGCTGGCCGGCGGCAACACCCGCAGCTGGCCATCAGCGCCGATTTGCTCCAGGGGGCGTTCGTAGCTGGAGTAGTGATATGGCGTGCTGGAGGCGAATTCGGCGGCGCAGGTATCCACTGTTTTAAAGATGGCGCTCACCCCAAGGGCCTGGCGGTGGCGGCGCACCGCCAATTCGGCCGATTCGGTGGCCCAGGCGATCTGGCGATCCGAGAAGCCCAGTTGCTTCAGCTCCAGCAGGGCTGGAGCCCCCAAGTCGGCCAGCTGGCGGCCTTTTAATAGCCTTTGCTCGGCTTCCCATAGGCCCCGCAACTTGGCCAAAAACCAGGGATCAATGGCACTGAGCCGATGCAATTCGGCATCGCTATAGCCCCGCACCATGGCGGTGCGTACCGCCAAAATGCGATCCGGCGAAGGGGTGCGCACCTGGCGCTCCAGGTCGGACGGGTCGGGATTGGGATCGTCGCGGTCGCAGCCCCAGCCGGCCAGGCCGGTTTCCAAAGATCGCAAGGCCTTTTGGAAGGATTCCTCAAAGCAGCGGCCGATCGCCATCGCTTCGCCCACCGACTTCATTGAGGTGGTCAGCACCGCCGCACTGCCCTGGAACTTCTCGAAGGCGAAGCGCGGCACCTTGGTGACCACATAATCAATCGTCGGCTCAAAACAGGCCGGCGTGGCGCCGGTGATGTCGTTGACGATTTCATCGAGGGTGTAGCCCACCGCCAGCCGGGCGGCGATCTTGGCGATCGGGAAGCCGGTGGCCTTGCTGGCCAGGGCCGATGAACGGGAGACGCGCGGATTCATCTCAATCACCACCACCGCCCCGTCCTCGGGATTGATGGCGAACTGGATGTTGCTGCCGCCCGTATCGACGCCGATCTCGCGAATGATGGCGATCGACTGGTCGCGCAGTCTTTGGTATTCGCGATCAGTCAGGGTTTGGGCTGGGGCCACCGTGATCGAATCGCCGGTGTGCACCCCCATCGGGTCGAGATTCTCGATGCTGCAGACAATCACCACGTTGTCGGCGCTGTCCCGCATCACCTCCAGCTCAAATTCCTTCCAACCCAACAGCGATTGCTCGACCAGAATCTGGGAGACGGGGCTGGCCTCCAGGCCGCTCTTGCAGATCGCCCGGAATTCTTCCGGGTTGTAGGCGATGCCACCGCC
>JBBASD010000264.1:0-2763 GCA_040399485.1 Cyanobium sp.
CAAGCCTGTGCGCAGGGGCTGATTCCCTATGTGCCTGCCATGCGGCGCGACGAGGAGTCGAATTCATGAAAGCATGATCGTGGCAGAGACGGCCAGCATCAGGTCAATACGAGCATCCAGGGCTTCCCTGAGCTCGTTCGGCAGGCTGAAATAGGTCCTTTAGGGGGCACCTGACTTATCGGGCTGGAATTCCACCACTGCTTAAGGATATGACAAGGAATAAAAAGAAAAGATGAATTATGAAAAAATATGCTTTCTTTGTGGGGTGGTCAGTCGACGTGATTCATCATTGAATCATTCAAATCACTGGGATCATATCCATGCTTTTTCAATTCTTTCCCGCGTCTCTGCGCTCTTTCCGCCCCCGGAAAGGATGTCTCAAGTTGGCTTGTGCCTCCGCTACCGCAGCAACTCTTGCAACTCTGGCGGCTCCGGCCTCTGCCGCTTCGCTTCTGTATAGCAATGATTTTGATGCGCTGCCAACGCTGGCCCCCGGGGTAACTGCTGGTGGATTCACAAATGGCGGCTTGGAGGCTGCCAACACCTTTGGCTCCTGGACAGGCAATTATTTTGCTAATCGTAGCATGGGTGACCCCGCAACCGCCTCCGTACTCACCCTTTCAAATTTGCCAGTCCATAGTGCAGTAAATATCAGTTTTATTCTTGGCTTCCTGGAGAGCTGGGATTCAAGCGACACTTCACCGTGGTCGCCAGACTATCTAAAAATAGAAATTGATGGTTCCACGATCCTTGATTTACTCACTTCTAACAATTCAATTGGCAGCAGTGTAAATTATGGAGGTGGAACAATTTTGGCTTCAGGTGTAGAGGCTAATGCACAAATATTTTTCTCTGATACTTTAATTAATATGGCATCGTCTCCCGCACTTCTTTCCATACCCCACAGCGCCAGCACCCTTTCGCTCTCAATTAATGCGTTCGGCGCTGGCTGGCAGGGCGGCACTGATGAAGCCTGGGGTCTCGATGCCCTTACGATCACCTATGTGCCGGCTGACAGCCCCAACCCAGTGCCAGGACCATTGCCTTTGCTGGGATTGATTACCACCTTCAAAATCAGCCGCAAGATTCGGCGCCGACTCACCCTCGCTGCTCCAAGCAAGGCCTGAGGCCTTGCAGAAAAGCTTCTGCCGAGTCCGCCCGACTGCTGGAGCAGTAAACGCAGATCGACCACTGGCGGGTGGTGGTGCTCTCACCCGGGCGAAACCTGAACGACGGGCGGACCCAGGCGGTGGCGGTGGGCCCGCAGCGACGGCAGTACTTCAACTGCGGTGGGTGCCTTGGCGCGGGGCGTGGCTGGGGGATTTGCAGAGGGGGGCAGCCCATCACGCCAGACCGTTCTGCTCGGCTTGCGCGGGTTCAGTTTCGGCTGGCTGGTCGGACTTGAGCGGTCAGCCCCGTCGTTTGGCGGCACCCCCTTGCTGTGCAGTCCCAGATTCACCTACTCCCCATAGCGCTCGGCATTCAGCGCCAGCAGGAAGGATGGGGCCATCGAGAGGGAAGTGAACCGCAAGAATTCGCTCAAGACCTGGTGCGTCATCCCGCCTAGGGTTGGCTGGATTTGCACTTAAAGCGTGGACGCAGCACCCCGCGCCCTTTGCTCACGCTATGTCTGCGGTACATGCGATCGTCTCGATCGGCCTTGAGCCCTGGGTGTTTGATTCGTTCACCGGCTCCAATAGCTGCCCTGCCGATGGTGGCAGCCCGGCCCAGCCCACCTTTACCTAGCTCCCGATGCTTCTGCCGTCATGGTGATCAAACTCTTCCGCAAGCTGGGTGTGCAATCCAAGGTGCTGGCCATGGTGCTGCTGGCCAGCCTGCTCAGCCTCTTGCTCACCGGCCTGCTGAGCTACAACATCGGCAGCAATGTGCTCACCACTGCGGTCACGAATCAATTGGTGGCCCTGCGCAACAGCCGCGCTGAGGCGTTGCAGGATTACTTCGGCTTCCTCCGCAACCACGTGCTCACAATGAGCGAGGGCTTTCTGGTGATTGATGGCCTCAAGGATTTCCGTGCCGCCTTCCCCAAGCTTCAGAACACCACGCTTAGCGCGGAGCAGCAGAAAAAACTCGTTGCCTATTACACCGATGTTTTTATACCCAAGCTCAAAAAGAATTTAGAGGGCGAGCCTGCCCTCGCCACCTATCTGCCCAATACTCCTACCGATCGCTACCTCACCTATCACTACACGGCCAACAATCCCCGCGCCCCGAATCTAGATGAGTTGGAGGATGCTGGTGATGGTAGTGAATACAGTGCTGTGCATCGAAAATATGCCAAACGCTTCCACCGCCTTACCGAGGTCTTTGGTTATCGCGATATCTTTCTTGTCGATATTGACAGTGGTAACGTTTTATTTTCCGTGGCCAAGGAGGCAGATATGGGCTCCAATCTCAAGACCGGAATTTATGCGGATACGGCTCTTGGCAAAACTTTTGATGAAATCCGCAAATCGCGTGATCCCTATTTTGTTTATATTTCCGATTTTGAGCACTACAAGGCCAGTTTTGGTGAGCCTGCCTTTTTCATTGGCTCCACTGTGTTTGATGGCGATAAGTTTATCGGTGCCCTGATCTATCAAATCAATCCTGAGGCGATCGATCGGGTGATGACCTTCAACAAGAAGTGGGAGGATAAGGGACTTGGCAAAACTGGTGAGTCTTTTCTGGTGGGCCAGGATTTCAAGTTACGCTCCTCCTTCAGGGCGTTTCTGGAAAACCCAGATCAATATTTCCAAACTCTTC
>JBBASD010000265.1:0-2759 GCA_040399485.1 Cyanobium sp.
AGCATGTCTTTGGCTGCATGACAATGTCCATGGGTGGAAAGCTGACAAGAAAGATTGGAATTGAACGGAACGAGGCATGGTGGGGCCTAAAGAACTTAACCTTTAACTTTCTGCGTTTTCTGCAGCGCTCTGGTCATATTGCAGTGGTTGCATGACTCTTGTTGAGAAGGTGCCATGGTTCAAGTGATATCGTCAATGGTCGATATAAGAGCTTCTTGCTATGCCGCCTTATTGGCGGCTTTTTCATGTCTGCAGAAGCAGTGGAAAGAGCTTATTTTTCGAGGTGCCCTTAAACAAGCATTATAATATATTTAATGATCTACAGTTTATTTTAACTTTCTGAAGTTAATCTAACCTGCATTAGGTCTGCATTAGGGAAGCGTGACTTGAACAGCGGGGCTGATCGTGACCCTCATGTGCCATTAATAGGATGGACAGGCTCCCAATAGGCTGATGACTATGCTCACGACCATGGTCATGAGTCGATGCGTCGCTCCTTTGGCCCTCAGCCCCCGATCAGGGTTTCCAGGACCGCCGTCACATCGCTCTGGCGCATCAGGGCCTCCCCCACCAGTACAGCATCGGCGCCGGCGTTGACCATCCGGTCGAGATCATCCCGGCTGAACAACCCCGATTCGCTCACCAGCAGCGACCGCTTGGCACGCACCTGGGCGCCATAAGTGGCCATCAGCAACTCGGTAGTGGCCAAATCTACCGCAAAGGTGCTCAGATCCCGGTTGTTGATGCCAATCAATTCCACCCCATCAAGGGCTAGCACTCGCTCCATTTCGGCGCCGTCGTGCACCTCCACCAAAACGGCCAACCCCAGGCTTTGGGCCACCTTGAGCAGGTATTGCAGGTCCTTGTCGCTGAGGATGGCTGCGATCAGCAGGGCCGCATCAGCGCCGGCAGCGCGGGCCTGATACAGCTGGTAGGGCCATAGGATGAAGTCTTTGCACAGCAACGGCAACTCGACGGCGCTGCGCACATTGACAAGCACATCAAAGCCGCCCTGAAAAAATTTTTTGTCGGTGAGAACCGAAAGGCAGCTGGCCCCACCGGCGCCATAGGCCTTGGCAATAGCCACCGGATCGAAATCCTCCCGGATCACCCCCTTACTGGGACTGGCCTTCTTGACCTCAGCGATCACCGCAGGCTTGCGGCAGCTGGCCTTTAGGGCCGCCACAAAATCCCGGGGGGCCGGCAAGTCAACCACCTGGGCCTTGAGCTGGGCCAGGCTGACCCGCTGGCGGGCCACCTCCACCTCCCGATCCTTTTCCCAGACGATCTCTTCAAGGATGTGGCGGGGCTTCTCCTCAGGATGGGGAATGCCGAATTCCAGATAGGAGACCCGCACACTCGGATTGGGGGGACGGCGACGGATTTCCATCTCAGGAACCCACCGCCATGGCGGCCTGTTTGTACGCCACCTCGACGACCTCGCTGAGGGTGGGGTGGGTGTGCACCTCATGGGCCAGTTGGCGCACGCTTTGGCGACGGGCCACGGCATTGGCGATCTCCTGGATCAAATCGGCGGCATGCAACCCATAGAGATGGGCGCCCAGTACTTCGCCGCTGTCCTTGCGGAACAGCAACTTCATCAGCCCCTCACTTTCGAGCTCGGCCAAGGCCTTGGAATTGGCCTTGAAATAGCTGCGCACCGTGCCCAGCTCAAAACCCTCCCGGGCCGCCAGCGTCTTGGCATCGGCCTCACTGAGGCCCACCGAACTGATTTCGGGATGGGTGAAGGTGGCGGCCGGAATCGAGCGGTAGTCGATGCGGCGCTCGTGGCCCAGGATGTTGTCAATGGCCACGGCCCCCTGGGCGGCGGCCGTGTGGGCCAGCATCATCTTGCCGGTGACATCGCCGACGGCCCAGAGATGGGGAACCACGGCGGCGCCCGCCTCGTGGCTGGTGAGCACCCGCATCGTTTCATCCACCTGGATGAAGCCCCGGCTGGTTTGCACTCCCACCGAGGCCAGATTCAGGTCCTTGCTCACCGGCACTCGACCAGTTGCCACCAGCACTGCATCCACCTCCAGGGTTTCCACCGGCTCCTTGGTGGCCATGTCCACCAGCTCGATGCGAACAGGGCAACCGGGGGTGATGGTTTTGGCCAGCACACCAGTGCGGGCATCGATGTCACGGGCCTCGATCAGGTGCCGGGCGGCGATCTTGGTGATGTCCGGATCAAACGTCGGCATGACGCGATCGAGGGCTTCGATCATTGTGACTTCACAACCAAGGGCGGTGTAAACGTCAGCAAATTCGAGGCCGATGTAACCACTGCCGATGATCGTGATCCAGCGGGGCAGCCACTCCAGGTTGATGGCCTCGTCGCTGGTGAACACCGTGCGGCCGTCGGTGCTGATGCCGGGGGGCACAAAGGGATCCGAACCGGTGGCCACGATCACCTCCCGGGCCGAATACACCCTCTCGATGCCGCTGCCGCTTTCGCGCACCACCACCCGCTGGGGCCCCTGCAGCCGGCCCTTGCCCCGCAAAATCGTGACCCCGGCACGCTCCAGGGTCTTGGTGAGGTTGGCCCTGATCGTCGCCACCAGCTGGGCGGCGTGGTCGGCGATCTTCTGGCGCTCGAAGCGCACCGGCGCCGCGTGGATGCCAAAGCCGGCAAGATGGTCCGCATCCGCCAACTCCCGCACCCGGCCACTGGCCGCTAGCAACGCCTTGGAGGGCACACAGCCCCGATTGACGCAGGTGCCCCCCATATCGCGGGATTCGACGATGGCCACCTTGAG
>JBBASD010000266.1:0-2735 GCA_040399485.1 Cyanobium sp.
ACCTGCTGATCGCCAGCCATGCCCTCAGCGAAGGCTGTGTCCTGGTCAGCGCCGATCAGGCTTTTGCCCTTGTCGATGAACTCACCCTGGAGGCCTGGTGATGCCCACAAGCTGCCTGATGGATGCGCCGGTGGGGGGAGGCGGCGGTGGCGGTGCTCTGGCTTTCCCAGTGGAACAGGGCGGGGCCAAGGGCCAGGCGCGGTAGGGGGTGGAGGGGGAGAAGAGGGCTTCTCAGGCGGGCCGTGTGGAAGTCGTCATTGGAGCTTGTGCCTGGCTATTACCGCTAGAGTTATCTCATCGTGGTTGTGACAGTCGTGACCACCATCGAGATCACGCTTCCCGACGCTCTTGCGGAAGAGGCAAAAGGAGCCGGACTCCTTTCTCCCGAGGCGATCGAGGATCTGCTGCGTAGCAAATTGGCGTCCGACCGCTTGAAGCGCCTCCAGCAAGCGCGCCATCGACTCTCCGCTCGCCCGGAGGAGGCGATGACGCAGGAGGAGATCCATGCGGAAATCAAGGCCTACCGTCAGGAACAAAGGATTGCGGCTGGTTCTTGATACCAATACGGCAGTCTCAGGACTGATCTGGCAGGGAACACCTGGCAGGATCATCGATGCTGGCCTGGCAGAGAAGGTTCAGTTGCTCAGCAGTGTGGCTCTGCTAGCTGAACTCGAGGGTGTGCTGGAAAGACCAAAGTTTCAGCAAGCACTTCAGCGGCGGGGTGTCAAGGTTTCGGATCTATTTGACGGCTATGCCGCTCTGGTTGGATGCGTAGCTCCGGTTGAACTTGTCGAACCCATCTGTCGAGACCCGGATGACGACAAGGTGCTAGCTGCAGCGATCGGTGGTGATGCTCCTCCATGACCACCACGCCGACCCCTCTGGTGACCCGCGAGGCGCTGCGTGCTTTCACGCGGCGGCTGGTGGAGTGTTACGCCCCCGAGAAGGTGATTCTGTTCGGGTCTTTGGCCCGTGGGGGAGGGGCGTTGAGATTCTGATGCCGACATCCTGGTGGTGATGTCCTTTGAGGGGCGCCACCTGGCCAAGATCCGGGAAATTCGCCGTCTTTGTCCGGTGCGATTCCCGCTGGATCTGCTGGTGCGGCGGCCGGAAGAGGTTGTGGTGCGCTCCCGGGGCGGGGATCCGGTCATGCGCGAGGCGCTTGACCATGGCGAGGTGTTGCATGGCTGAACCCTGGTCGGCCGAAGTCTTAATTCGCGCCGAGGTTGGCGAGGATCTTCCGAGCCAGGGGTTCTTTGAACTAGTTGTGCCTGGGAACTGCTTCCTTCACTCCGGCGACAGGATTAATCCAGATCGAATGTGAAGCACCTTCTCTTTTCAGGAGGCAGCCAGCCAGCCATGCGAAGCCGTCGCTCCAGATCGCGGCGTTTCACCCGATCTGCAAGGATATCCGCACGTCATCTGGAGGAAGACCGTGACAGATATCAGCTTCACGATCCTCAAGAATAAGCTTTATCGCTGCCTGCAAGTCTTCTTTGGCTTCTGCAATGGATTCACCCTGTCCGTTGGCGCCTGGTATCTCCAGACAGATCGCCCAGAAGCCACCCTCTGGAGCAGGTTCAATCACAGCGGTCAGCTCTCCTTTCATCAAGTCAGCCCCAATTGACGATCCGTTGATTTTGGGCGGGAAGACGCTGGCCAGCTGCCTGGAGTGATCGCTCACCGCATCTTCGCTGTATGCCCCCCCTCAAACCGCCAACCCCGTCGCTATGCCAAGCAACAGCTGGTGTGCGACACAACAGCCTGGCAGCCATGCCGGCGGGATCTCCCGCTCCTGCCGCCACAGAGACTCCCCCGCGCCATCGGCCGCTCGCCCTCGTGACTTTCATTCGGCAAAGCCCAGAAAGCGGAGTGGTTCGGTGACACCGCTAGCGCAGGGTGATGAACAGGATGTCGGCTCGGCACCGGCAGGGGCTCGTGTGGAGCACAGTTCATCGACCGGGCGTCGCCTGATCAGCCTTGATTGAGAATCGCGTTGATCAGGCGACGGATTTCTGGGAGGCGCTGATAGGCCGACCAGACCTCTTCGATATCCACCTGGTCGTAGGCATGAATCAGCACATCACGCATCCCAGCCATGGCCCGCCAGGGCAGATCGGGGTGAAGATGACGGAATTCAGGGCTGAGACGCTTGGTGGCCTCGCCGAGAATCTCCAGACAACGGATCACTGCATCCTGGAGGTAGTCCTTGCTGAAGAATGTCTCTTCGGTGTCAATCGGATAGCCAAGCGCACGATCCAAGACGCCATGGATGTCGATCAGCGCCTGACGATCTCTCGGGTCCATCACAGGGGGATGGCTTCAGCTTCCACGGTGGCTCGAAGACCGGGCTTGAGATTACGGCGACGGATCAGATCGACGCGGGTCAGCAGCAGATCCTCCAGTGCAGATTTCAGCTCGACACGGTCGAACAGACTTGTTCCGTCCGGAAGGTCTACGAGCAGATCCACATCGCTGCTGGGGGAAGCCTGATCCCGCGCCACGGAGCCGAACACCGCCGGATTGCTTGCACCATGGCGTGCCAGCAGCTCATGGAGCTGAGGGGCCAGTTGCTGCAGCTCGGCAAGGCGCATTGGTGCTCCAGGCAGACGTGCGCTGAGAATATTGATCGAACCCTAAACCGCCAACGCCGCCGCTATGCCAAGCAACAGCCTGGCAACCACGCCGCCGGGATCTCCCGCTCCAGCCGCCAGCGGATCGCCATCGGCCGCTCG
>JBBASD010000267.1:0-2733 GCA_040399485.1 Cyanobium sp.
AGGCCGGCTGGGGCCGCCCGTCGAACACTTCAAACAAATGACGCCCCAGGGAGGGGGCCGTAAGCACGACCGCCGCCAGGTTGACGGCGGCCAACAGCCAAGGGAGCATGCAGGCTAGGGCGTTAATTCAGACGACTCCACTCTCTAGCGGCTGCGGCTGCTTGCACAACTGCAAAAAAGCAGAGATGGCAGGCGAACGCTCCACCGCTGACGGCACCGCTGCAGGCACCTCAGGCGCCCAGCCCCTGTGGCGGAGCAGGTGGCAGATGAACAGTGGCATGCAGTTGGGCCCCAGGTGGTGGCGGCAGCACAGGCGACACGATCGCAGGCACGGGGGGCAGCTCGATGCCAATCCAACTGGCCATGAACAAAAGAATACGTTGGCTTACAATTCCGTATTGGCTGAGATTCAGCCTTGCTCGCCCATCATTCCAAGCTGTGACCGTCAAGCGAATTTTTTGGAGAAAGGAGAAGCATCAATGGGCAATCGCAATATCCATGCTTATCTTCCCCCTGCTTTTAGCTCCCGCCCAGGCGAATGATCCAGGAAGTTCGCCTGCTCAGCTTCCCCGAGATGGATGGAAGGATTGTGCATTTAATGGACAGGTGATTGGCTGCACTGATTCGCAGCTGGAAAACGGCTTGCGGATCATCTGGAAAGATGGCATCAGCATGATCTACAAGGAACGTCCCCCGCTCCAAGCCGGTGATCCCGTTTACCTCGTTGACCGGCTGGGCGGCCTTTGGCGGCGTGAGGTGTTGGCCCAGGGAAATCAGATCCTCACCAACCTCAGCAATGGCAATCGCATCTTCGTACCCCTCCGTTTCGCCTGCAAACCCCCTTTGAAGGGTGAAGTGGGCTACTGCCACTAACTAATTGCAACCTTACTTTCAGTTCCAGTGCTCCGCCAGGATCAGCCAGCCATTTCCCGGCGCATAAGTGCCATCATTCAAGACCATCCAGCGACGGCCGAAATTTCTGCGGCTGTAAAGCAGGCACTTGCCACTGACATCGCTATATCCACCGTTGACCAAATCAATTTCGCCAAAGGGATCATTGACATAAACGTGCGTTGGAGTGTAACCAACGACACAAAGCCAGTGGCCAGTGCCAGTGGGAGCATCAACATGACCATGGTGGAGAAAGCCGCAAGGAACGGGAATCCCGCGGTCGATTTGCTGCTCGATTGTGGAAAAATTCGCATTTTCCACTTTCCTAGCAGTTATGCCATAGCTTTCAAGCGCCTGAATCTGGGAACTAGCCTCAACAGTGTCACCGTAGGTGAATACTTTCTTGAGGTATTGATCATCACCATTTTTACCAACAAGTGTGTTTGGTTTAAGAAATTCTAGCATCATGGCACAACTAGAGCTGAAGCACATGCGTTGTCCTTGCCACTTTCCCTGCATAGAAACATCGGAATCCCGTTGCGAAAAATAGGGAACAGGCAGAGGATTATTGACTGCAATCCCCCTGACTGTGGACTCTGGTGCCGAAGTGGTGGAAGCTTGCTGGGGAATGGCTTTGACGGCTTTGTCGAAATAGGCTTCCCGTTCTTTCAGGCCATTGGCGGGATCACGACCATTAACTCGCTCAGAAACCTGGCGACAGCTGGCACCGGAATCAACCAGGCGATTCATGTGGTTTTCGTTCCACCAAAATCCCGCCGACGTGAAGGGGTAACGCTCCGCCACGTATTTGTACCCCTCCATCACACGCATATCATTGACTGATTTGGCAAAGCGGCCGTAGTTGTAACGGCCTGTCAGCTGAATCACCCCTGCTCCCCTGAAGCGCGACCCATCCCCGGGCTCCGTGTTTCCCAATACGCGCGAACCCTCGTACGCCGCCTGGGCAGGTGTTGGCCCCCAAATTTCTGACATGAACTGCAGCCCCCCTGACTCGTGGGCGATCTGGGCCATGAAATGACGAATCCGATCTGGGGTGTCAATATCAAATAGTTCGAGACAACTATTGAGATCAGCAAGCTGAGAGGCTGTGATGTCTCTGCCGAAAATGGCCCTACATTGGGATGCTTCGATCAGGGCTGCCGATGATGAGGGGGCTGGGGCCGGTGGCGCACTGCGATACTTCTGGGCAAACTCACTCAACACCTCAGGGCTTAATTGCTCCTCAAGCCAGCCCCACGAGGCGATCTGATGAGGCAGTTTGTTATAGAATTTTGCTGCGTCTACAAGTTTGATTGGCTCCATGAATAAAAACTCAATTCTTTAATTGTAATCTTAGCTTGCACCACGGAAAGCTTTGCCGCTAGTTACAGTTCTTAGCATTGCGATGTGGGGTGGAAAGGTTGTCCCTGCTGTGAATCCGGTGTTGAATACGCAGCACTCAGAAGCCACACTCTCGTTGTGGTAGTTGACCCGATCGATCGAACCAGCCAGCCTCTCGGTACGCTGCACTTTGGTGAGTAAACCGGCAGTGGAGGAGTCTGAGATGCTCTGCATCCCCTTGAACTGACCTCCGGTGTTGTCATTGCCGGGGGGCTTCATGGTGGCTTGGTCGCTGAGTCAGCGGGGCCCCGACTCCAACCCATCCCCCGGCTCCCTCCACCCCCTCAACAACGCCGCCGGCTCCTCCCGCTCGGGCTTCGGCAACCAGACGCCGCCGCGCATCACCCGACGTTGGGGGGATCGGGCCAGCAGGTCATTCCAGTTGCGGGCGTCGAGCACCACCAGGTCGGCGGGGGATCCGGGCCGCAGGATGCCATCCCA
>JBBASD010000268.1:0-2718 GCA_040399485.1 Cyanobium sp.
GCGGCGAAGTTGGTGGCCACGATCCGCAGCCGATCCGCCCAGGGGGCAAGCCGTTCGGCAGCGGCGGCGCGGGCAGTGGCGTCCTGGTCGAGGCCGATCACCTGCAGCCGGGGATGGTCCTCCAGCAGCAGGGCGCTGTGACCGCCGCCGCCGAGGGTGGCATCAATCAGACGGGGGGGCGCTTCCCCGGCCCCTGGGGGAAGGGCGGCGAAGACCTGCCGCACCACGTCAGTGAGAACGGGAAGATGGGCGAAGGCATCCATGCCCCATTCCTAAGCGGAACCGGCCGGGGCAGCGCTCAGGAGACGGGGCCTCTCAACCGCCCAGATCAATAAGCAATTCGAGCAGTTTTCTATCAACGAAATCAAATATATCACAAAAGCTTATCAAAAGTTCGCGTCCTTCATTTTTCCTGCATAATTCCGGAGAATTTCAAAAAGTGCATCTTTGGCGCCCTCCCGCTTTTGCCTCCAACTTGTCCTGCTCGGGCTGGGGGTTGTTTTTTGGCCTGCAATCGCTGCACATTCAGCAATTGTTCTCACCGTAAAGCAGGATGGCAACGACGTAGTGGTGATTGGCAGCGGTTCGGCAAAAACCAGCGGCCTGTTCACTTCCACCCCAATACCCAATTACACGAACGTCCTCTGGTTCAATCAAATTTATGCGGGACCCAATGCCCTTGAGAACATTCCTCCTCCAGTTGCGGTAAACCTCTGGGGCGCCATTACCGGTCCCTCTTCCATCAGCAATGATCCCTTGATCATTCCAACAAATCCCACCAGTGGTTTTGGTGATCTTTTTGGCGTCGTCGCTGACAACGGCTCGGGGGAAAGTCTTCTCGTACTGCCTCTCAATTACATGAGCGGCGACAGCCTCAATGGCACCAGTCGATTCAGTGATTCCACCCTGGCCGGCCTCGGTCTGAGCCCCGGAGTTTTCTCCTGGAGCTGGGGCACGAATCCGAACGCCGACAGCTTCGAGCTCAGGATCGAGCCTGTTCCCCCCGTACCTGCTCCCCTGCCCCTGGCTGGCGTACCTATCGCCTGGAAGCTGGCGAAACGAATGCGCAGAGGCAGCCGAGACAGCCCCGCCAAGGCCGCTTTATAAAGCCGACATCGGCTTAATGAAAGCTTAGAGCAAGTACAAATCAATATTGGCCATCGCCTGAGATTCTCAAGCCAAATTAGCTTGAGATGCATGTAAAAATATCCCAATCATTCGCACTTCCCATGGCAATTCCAAGCCTTGTTGAGTTGGCAGTCGATGGCACAGCTATTGCTTTGCGCTACAGCGACATTCTTAACAGCATTCTGCCCAGTTTCAGCCGCTTTCAGGTGTCTGTCAACGGAGTCCGTCGCAGCATCACTGGCCCCGCCATGCTTCGCGGCGGCGGCACCACCATCCGCCTGAACCTCGCCACACCGGTCCTCGCAACGGACACCGTCGCGGTTACTTATGTCAGCGTGAATGGATTCGACAGGACTGGCTTCGGTGACATTCGCTCTTTAAGCACCAATCAGAATGCCGCATACTTTCGCAACCTCAACTCTACCAACCTCACCGGCATCGCCAATACCGTAACTATTAACAGCAATGATACTTCAATCATAACTGGAGAGACTGCCCTGATCACCTTTGCGTTTAACCGCAATCCCGGCACCTCCTTCAGCAGCGGCGATGTCACCGTCTCCGGGGGCAGCCTCTCTAATTTCAACGGTTCAATCACCAATTATTTCACCACCTTCACGCCCACAGCAAACACGGAAGGCACCGCTGCGGTCGCCATAGTCAATGGCTCTTGGAACGACGTCTTCGAAAATGCGGGTGGAGGAGCCGTGTCAACCACAATGCAGATTGACACCTTCAATCCTGCTGCCGCCATTCTTTTCGTAGCGCCCGCCATCAATGACAATGCCAAAAGCGCCCTGGTCTCGTTCTCCTTTAGTGAAAACGTCTTGGGTTTCAGCGCTGAAGATATCAGCGTAAGCAACGGCAGCCTCAGCGGCTTCACTGGATACGGCAACTTCTATTCCGCCGTCTTCACCGCTCAAGACGGCATCGCCGCCACGGGTACGCTTTCCATCGCAGCTAACTCTTACACCGATATCGCCGGAAACGCCGGCAGCGGCGCCTTCGATTGGATCAGCATCGATACCCTTAACCCCACCCCAGCCCTTGTGCCGCAGGGATCTGACCCGATCCTCATCTGGACCAACTGCGCCCTGAACGCGATCCAATCCGCGGGCAGCAATGGCAAGCCTGGGGTGCCCCCCACCACCGGCAGCCGGCTGATGGCCATGCTCTCCACGGCGATGCTGGACACCCTGGCAGCCTTCGGCGATCAGGTGGATTTCTACCGAATCGACCAGAACGCCCCGGCGGGCGCCAACATGAATGCGGCCCTGTTGGGTGCGGCGCAGAGGATTCTCTCGCTCGAACTTCCCGGGGAAAGCAGCTTGATCCAGGCCCAATACAGCTCCAGTCTCGGGTCCCTCACGGGGTCAGCGGAAAGCATTCAGGCGGGCCTGGCCTTCGGCGCCGGCATCGCCGACCAGATCCGTGCTCTGCGCGCCAACGACGGCTCGGCCAACACCACCCCCTACACCCCCCCCAGCGGCGGCCTGCCCGGATATGTCTGGACGCCTGCCCCGACGGGACCCACTGCGGGGGCGGCTTTGGGGCCCAACTGGGGATCGGTGACCCCCTGGGTGATCAGCA
>JBBASD010000269.1:0-2713 GCA_040399485.1 Cyanobium sp.
TTGTTGGCTGAGACGGTCGCCCCGGCTGAGACGACCGCTGCTGACCACCGGATCGCAGTCGACCAAATCCACCGGCACCACCTCGTCGTCCAGCAGGGCCACCAGCCAGCGGACCGGACGGCTGAAGCGGCTTTCCCCCACTCCCCAGCGCATGAAGCGGCGCCCCTGCAGCCCCCAGATCCACTCGGGAATCAGGGACTGCAACACTGTCGTTGTCGGCTGGCCGGGCTCCAGTACCTGGGCGAAGACAAAAGGGCCCTTGGGGGTTGGCCGCACCTCGAGGGCCTCGGGGGGCACGCCGCAGCGACCGGCAAAACCAAGGGCGGCGGCCGTGGGCAAGCCGGCCTTGAAAGCCGCGGCGGCTGGGGGACCTTTGCGTTCCTCGCGGCGATCCTCCTGCCTAGTCGCCAGACCCCCAATCAGAACGACCAGGCGTCGCGGGGTGCCCGAAACCCGCAGCTCCTGCCAGGCCAGCCGGGCCTGGGCCAGATCGTCTTCAACGCGCTGGCGCAGCTGGGGCAGAGCCAACCTGACGAAATCGGCGGGAAGTTCCTCGCTGCCAATCTCAAGTAAAAACGTGGCCATCGTCTCGAGCCGCCTTCATCTGACTGTATGGAACAGCATCAACTGGCCAAGCCAGCGGCAGCGGCGGGGGCATGGCCGCAGCTTGTTCGCTAGTTTCGAGATGCAGCCGCCAAAGTTCTTGCCGATGTCGTCTACCAAGGGCGCCAATAGCTCAGCAGAGGCGGCAGATCATGGCAAGCCGACCAAGATCGAGACGCTGAAGGCCCAGAGCGGCCATCTGAAGGAACCGCTGGCCACGGAACTGGAGAACGACAGCCTCCAGTTCACGGATCCGGCGGTCCAGATCCTCAAATACCACGGCAGTTATCAACAGGACAACCGGGACCATCGCCAAAAGGGGCAAAGCAAGGACTGGCAGATGATGTTGAGGCTGCGCAGCCCAGCCGGTCGCATTCCGACGGCCCTGTACCTGGCCCTCGATGAGCTGGCCGATCGGCTCGGCAACGGCAGCCTGCGGGCCACCACCCGACAAGCCTTCCAGATGCATGGCATCGCCAAGGCTGATCTGCGGGAAGTAATCGGCACGGTGGCTCGAACCATGGGTTCGAGCCTGTCGGCCTGCGGTGACATCAACCGGAATGTGATGGCGCCCGCCGCCCCTTTCGAAGCGAACGGTTACCCAGCCGCGCGAGAATTGGCAGACCAAATCGCCGATCTGCTCACACCCCAGGCCGCCCAGGGCTCGTACCTCGACCTTTGGGTCGACGGCGATCTAAGCCACCGCATCCGTCCCCAGCCTGCGGTGAAGCAATTCATTGATAAGCAGCTGGAGGGAGCGGTTTTCAGCGGGGATAAGGAGGAACCCCTCTATGGCGCCACCTATCTACCGCGCAAGTTCAAGGTAGCGGTCACCGTGCCGGGTGATAACGCCGTCGATCTGCTCACCCAGGACATTGGACTGGTGCTGTTCACCGATCCAGCCGGCCGGCCCCGCGGCTGCAACGTCTATGTAGGTGGCGGCATGGGTCGGACCCACAACAAGGAGAGCACCTTCGCCCGCCTGGCTGAACCCCTGGGGTATGTGAAGGCAACGCAAATCCTGCCGTTGATCCAGTCGATCGTGGCCCTGCAGCGGGATCACGGTGATCGCCAGCACAGACCCCACGCGCGGATGAAATATCTGATCCATGACCGCGGACTCGACTGGTTCCAGCACGAACTGACCCGGTATTTCAGCCAACCCCTCCAACCCCTTCGGCGCGAGCCCAAACCCCATCTCAACGATTACCTCGGCTGGCACCGTCAATCAGCAACCACATGGTTCGTCGGGTTGCCCCTGCTTTGTGGTCGACTGGAAGGGGAGAGGAAGGCGGGGTTGAGGCGCCTGGTCGAGACCTTTCAACTGGAAGTGCGTCTGACCCCAAACCAGGATGTGCTGCTTTGCAACATTGGTGCCCACCAGCGCAGCAGCGTCAAGCAGGCCCTAGCCCAACTGGGCTTTTCAGATCCCGGGGCCCCGCCCCCCTTGGCCCGCCACGCCATTGCCTGCCCGGCCTTGCCCACCTGCGGACTGGCGATCACCGAGGCTGAGCGCATCCTGCCTGATGTGCTGGATCGGATCCAAACCCAATTCACCAGCCTTGGCATCAACAAATCGGTGCTGGTGCGGATGACCGGGTGCCCCAACGGCTGCGCCCGCCCCTACATGGCCGAGATTGCCTTGGTGGGGAGTGGGGTAAACCAATACCAACTCTGGCTGGGCGGAAGTCCGGGCCTTACCCGTTTGGCCATGCCCGTTCTGGAAGCGATGCCCCTGGAAGCGCTGGAAAAAACGCTGGAGCCCCTCCTGGTGGCCTGGCGTGATGCGGGCGGTCGTCGCAGCTTCGGTGACTTTGTCCAACGTCTGCGGGCCGACGAACTCGAAGCCCTGGTTACGCCTTCATGAGTAACGCCAACACGATCCTGGGCGCTGGCCTGGTCCTAGTGGTCCTGGGAGCTGGAGTCAAGCCGTTGCTGGCCCAGCAAGATCCCCCCCCACCGGAACCACGACTCAAGAATTACAACCCTGATGAGACCACCTGCCAGGGAGCTCTGATTCGCAGCAGCTTTGCCAAAAACCTGCTGCCCTGGGCAGATCAGCCGGAGCCGGTGCTCGCCTCCCTGCGGCAGGTGCAGGCGGAGATGACCC
>JBBASD010000270.1:0-2615 GCA_040399485.1 Cyanobium sp.
GGCTCAGCACGGCTGGCCATCTGCTACTAGCGAGCGCGATCCTGGCGATGGCCTTCAGCGTGGTTTTGGTTTCACGCCAGGCGGCCCAGAACCGACAACGCAATTTGGGTTATTGCAACAGGGTTCCACTCATGTTGCAGCAACCCTATCCCCAGCAGCAACAACAACCAGGCGATCCGCTGCCGCTTGCTACCAGCATCAACCTTAAAGAATTGGTTCTGGCCTTACCAACCGCGTCTCCACTGCAAAAGCAACGCCTAGTCCAACAAGCCATTGAATTGAAGGAGCTTTATCAATACCATTGCCAGAGTATGCAGATTTTTTCTGCAAACTATCAGGCATTGGTTGGCATGGCCAATGGGGCAGCAATGCTATCGGCAACTATGCTGGCATTGCTCAGTCTGCGTGGCTTGCAGACAGAGATCAATTGGCCCTTCAGCGTGCTGGTGGCGTCGGGCTTCGCCTTGGGTATGGCGGTGGTGACGATCAACACCTTCAATCTGAAAAGCAATCAACAGATGAGCGCTCGTCTTTACAAGCAGACGATTGCCCTAAGCCGTAGCTTTGCTACTGCGATTGCCAATCAGGAGTACGGGACTGGATCCGATCGGCTGTCCTTGCGTGATCGCTATGAGCTGGGCAGGTTCCTCGATTTTGTTGATAAGCAATTAGCACTCAATGATACTCCAGTTTTTGTCATGGATGATCAATTCGCTATCAAAGAGGCCGCCGCTTTGATCCAAAAAGCGTCGCCAACCGATTCCACCCATTGAGCAACAATCGCAGTTATTGAAATGAAGAATCTGAAACTTCTTCGGCTGATCATGCCTTCAAGATCCAGTCTGATGGTTTGTTTGTTGCTGCTTGGCCTTTCGCTTCCTGCGGCGGCCCAGGAGCAACTGGGTGATGCCGCTGGTCTCTGCCGCAGCATGGGGCCCGAGCTGGTGATGGCGATCAGCACCGGCATTTTTGCCGCTGTTATTGTCACGCTTGTCGTCATTTATTGGCGATTGCAGCACAGTGGCTGGTCGATTGCCAATGCAATCTCCGAGCCTACCCATCTCTCGATTCCTTTAGACGAGCACTGGGCCCAATCCCAGGGGGATACCAGGGCTCGGATCAAGACCCTCGCCCCGGATGGTCCACCCACATCGGTGATCCTGATGGAGGCCAGCAGTAGCCGACTGATTGCCCTGGCGGGCATGGTGGCGATTCTTTTGATCTATGTGGGTTTTGGTGTTTTTTCGCTCTACACCTTCGGGCTCACCTGTCAGATGCCCGCATCCACTGTTGCTGTTAGCACCTTTCTTTATTCGGGTCTCACCCTGTTTGTTCCCTACGTAGCCAACAAGTTTTCCGGGCTATTGCAACCATCGCGCCCGTCGCCAGCAGCGGCCGCGTCTACCGTCGCTGTGGATCCGATCGCCCTGCAGCCCCGGCCAGCGCCCCTCGTTCCAGAGTCCAGCCCTGGGCCAGTGTTGCGACCAATCCTGGCCCGATCGGCGCCGCCGTACAGCGCGATCACCCCACCCCATCGGCTCGCAGGCCCTGCGGCAAAGCTGCCCCTGCTGGCTGCGCAGGCCGCTGCTGCCACCCCTGCGGACTCCCCTACCCACCCCCCTGCCGTTGGCAATCGCGACGTCGCGCCTACCTATGAACCCGCCCTGGAGTTGATTGCCGAGTTTGAAGGATTTGTCGATCACGCCTATCCGGATCCGGCCAGCGGCGGCGAACCCTGGACGATCGGCTACGGCTTCACCAGCCTTGATGGGCGTCCGGTGCAGCCGGGTGACACGATCAACCGGGCCGAGGCCGATGCCCAGCTGCTGGGCGGGGTCAATGCCTGCGCCCGCCATCTAGCCAGCCGCGTTCCCTACTGGAACGGCATGGCGGAAGATCAGCGCTGCTGCCTGATCTCCTTTGCCTGGAATCTCGGTGAAGATTTCTATGGCGGTACCGGCTTCGATACGATCAGCCGCCGTCTCAGAGAGAAGGACTGGGCTGCCGTACCGGAAGCCATCCTGCTGTATTGCGATCCGGGCAGTTCGGTGCAGGCGGGCCTCCTAAGGCGCCGTCAGGCGGAGGCCGATCTGTGGCAGCAGGGGATGGCCAGCTTGGCTAGCGCAACGGCCCGGCCCGCCAGCGCCGGCCAACCCGGCCGTACACCACCAGCCCCGCTCATGACTGGCGGCGGGCTTAGAGCTGCCCTCCATCCCAATCCGCTCAACGTGCCCTGGTTCGACCAATTGGCCATGGACGATGGCCAGGGATGGCGAGATTGCTTCTCAGCTAGTTCGGCCATGCTTGCCGCCTACTGGGGCAAGGAACCCAACGAAGATGATTACAACGCTCTGCGCCAACAATACGGCGACTCCACCACCTCTGAGGCCCAGCTTGCGGCGCTGCGGCACCTGGGCCTGAAGGCGGAATTCCGCACCGATGGCACTTTGCAGACGATCAAAAGCGAAATCGATGCCGGCCGGCCGGTGGCGGTGGGCTGGCTGATCGACGGCCCGCCAGCGGCGCCGAGCGGCGGGGGCCACTGGACCGTGGTGATCGGCTACGACGCCAGCGGCGTGATCATGAACGATCCCTACGGCAGCTGTGATTTGGTG
>JBBASD010000271.1:0-2614 GCA_040399485.1 Cyanobium sp.
CCAGTTCGCCCCCCTCGTGGATCGAGCCGGGGGTTTCCGGGGTGCAGTGGCTGCCGATGTGTCCGGGAAAGGAGAACTGCTTGAAGAAGCGGCGCATCCCAACCGTGTCCTGGCCCTTGTCGGGATAAACCTCGCTGTAGCTGCCGTCGAGGTAGGTGGGGCCCAGCACCCCCGGGGCACCATGGCCGGGCCCTGACAGGTAGATCATGTCCAGGTCATGGCGCCGAATCACCCGGTTGGCGTGGGCCCAGATGAAGGCTTGACCCGGTGAAGATCCCCAGTGGCCCAGCAGCCTTGCTTTGACGTGCTCAAAGCGCAGGGGTTCGGCCAGCAGCGGGTTGTCGCGCAGGTAGATCATCCCCACCGCCAGGTAATTGGCAGCGCGCCACCAGGCGTCGATTAGCTGCAACTCCTGTTCGCTATCAGGGCTGGAGAACTGAGCCTCGTATGGAGCCATGGACGAAGCGGTCATGCCCTTCGGTCAGGTGAATTCCGCATACAATGATCGCTTGCGGGCGTTAAGAAACGGCTAAGTCGCTTGCTTCGGGGGCGGAAGTCAGGGATCCAACATTCTCAACTGGTACGTTCTTTGAGTTGCAGCAGCCCATCAGCCCGCCACAGCCGCCCGGCGGTGCTAGAGCCAAGGGCATCTGGGGATTCAGATGCCGCAGCGGCCCGGTGGGCGCCGGCGGAGGCGCCAACAGCGTCTCTTAAGCGGCCTGGATCGCAGCAACGAAAGTCCTATGGCTGGCGACAGGGCTGGGATGGATACTCATCTTGCGCGCCGCTTATCTTGTGTGTCGCATCAAGAAGTCTTAACCTCCCATTCTCCCCAGGGGAGCACAGTATCAATGCCGGGTGAACTGGGCTGCTGAAATCATGGAAAGGGTTGTTTCAGGTGCATCCATGCAAACATCAGCAAACCAGCTGTTCGAGAAGGAGGCGGAATTTAGAAAGGAGACAATTTATTTTATCGTGATCGATCGCTTTTTTAATGGCAACAGAGCCAATGACGGGATCAGCAAGCAGGGACTCCACGACCCGAGTCTCACCCATTGGGGACACTATTGGGGTGGCGATCTCGAAGGCATCATCGAGAAGGCCGACTACCTCAAGCAGCTTGGCATCACAGCCGTCTGGCTCTCTCCACTGTTTGAGCAGGTCGATGACATTGAGGATGGCCATGGTCCCATGCACGGCTACTGGACCAAAGACTTCAAGCGCGTTAATCCCCATTTTGTCAAGGAGGGTGAATCGACCTCGCTGAAGGCCTGCGTCACCTTGCGCCGAATGATTGAGGCCCTGCATGAGCGGGGCATCAAGATAGTCCTGGATATCGTCTGTAACCATAGCTCTCCTCAGTTGCATGGCAGCAAGGGAGTTGTTACGGATGATGGCATACCGCTTGCAGATTTTCATCATGACAGCAATGCATTTTATCATCACTATCCAGATATAACTGATTGGGATGACGAGTTCCAGCTGATTCATCATGAAATGCTTGGACTTGCCACCTTCAACGAGACAAACATCAATTTCAGGCGATACATAAAAAGCGCCATCAAGGCCTGGCTGGATCTTGGCTTCGACGCCTTGCGCATCGATACCCTCAAACACATGCCGGTATGGTTCTGGCAGGAATTCGTGGCGGACATTCAGGCCAGCAAGCCCGACACGTTCCTGTTCGGGGAGTATGGCTTCGGTTCGCCCTGGGATGGGCGTTATCTGCACTATGCCAACGACTCGGGAGTGTCGGTGCTCGACTTCGCTCTTGCCGGGGCGATCCGCTCTGCCTTCAGCGGCCAAGAGACAGGTGGCTTCCACCTGATCGAGAGGGTGTTGGCGATGGATCCGGTGTATCGGCGCTCCACCACGCTGGTTACCTTCATCGAGAACCACGACATGCCCCGCTTTCTCTCCATCTGCTCTAGTCACGGGGATCTTGAGCTGGCCACGGTGCTGCTGCTAACGCTGCGTGGTATTCCCTGCCTTTTCTATGGAACCGAGCAGTATTTGGTGAACGATACCGATGGCGGCAATGATCCCTACAACTGCCCGATGATGGAGTCTTGGGAAAGCGATTCAAGACTTTCTGATATCATCCGCCGTCTGGCCCTGGTGCGCAAAACCAATCGTGCCCTTGCCTACGGGCGGCACGGCCAGAAGTACATCTCGGCAACTATCTATGCCTACACTCGCGAATATCGCGAAAACCGGGTGTTCGTGATTGTCAACAAGGGTGATAACACTTGCTGCGCTATTGAAAACACTGGGCTACCCGAAGGGCCCCACAGCTGCCTACTCACGGGTGAAAGCTTCGTTGTGGCTGAAGGGGCGATCCGGACACTCTCCATTCCTGCCAAGGGCGCTGTTGTCCTGGCGGTACAGGGAGAACCATTAAGGGCCACCACGGTGGTCAAGTTTCAAATTAATGACTATGTCACCCGTCCCGGCGAAGTGATGGCCGTCTGCGGTGATGCCCCTGAACTAGGGGCCTGGGATGTGGACCGGTGCCCCCAGCTGGAATTCATCAACGGGGACGTATGGTTTGCCGAAGTTGGTTTTGATGAATCGGCGGGAAAGCCGATTCGCTTCAAGTTCGTGGTGCTGCGCT
>JBBASD010000272.1:0-2613 GCA_040399485.1 Cyanobium sp.
TGTCGGCGGCTGGTGTCATTCGGCTCCAAACCCCAACCAGGCCAGGTTACGGGCAATTGCTGCATCCAACTTCGCCCCGTCTTCCTGCTGCTGCTTGAGCAACCCAGTGAGGCGCTTCATCTTCTCCTCAAATCCCTCACCATCAGCTTCAACATCTGCCGCTCCCACATAACGCCCAGGCGTGAGCACAAATCCATTCTTCTCGATCTCCTCTAGCTTGGCGCTGTAGCAGAATCCTGCGACATCCTCATAACTCTCAGACACCTCACCATCACCAAGCCAAGCGTGAACGGTGTCTCCAATCTTGGCAATATCCTCATCAGTCAACACCCGCTCAACCCGCGTCTTCATCGTGCCCATCTGGCGGGCATCAATAAACAGTGTTTCGCCACGACGATCACGACCACGCTGGGTCTTGTCATTCGTCAAGAACCACAGGCAGACAGGAATCTGAGTATTGAGAAACAGTTGCCCAGGCAGTGCCACCATCACTTCAACCACATCACCACGCACCATCGCCTCACGGATCTGCCCCTCACCGCTTTGGTTAGAACTCATTGATCCGTTCGCCAGCACTACGCCCGCTTCACCACCAGGGCGTAGTTTCCAGAGCATATGTTGTAACCACGCATAGTTGGCATTGCCTACAGGTGGCCTGCCATACACCCAGCGTGGATCACTCTCGTATCTCTCCCCACCCCAATCCGATATATTGAATGGTGGATTGGCGAGGATGTAGTCGAACTTCTGATCGGGAAACTGATCACGGGCAAAGGTGTCAGCGGGTTCTTGACCCAGATCAGCAGCAAACCCACGGATCGCCAGGTTCATCGCCGCCAAACGCCAGGTGGTTGGGTTGCTCTCCTGCCCATAGATCGAAGCGTCATCACGCTTGCCCCCATGCGCCTGGATGAACTTCTCGCTTTGAACGAACATCCCTCCTGAACCGCAGCAGGGGTCATAGATCCGACCTTTATGGGGTGCCAACACAGCAACCAGTGTTTTGACGACGTGAGCAGGCGTATAGAACTGACCGCCCTTCTTGCCTTCGGCGCTGGCGAACTGACCGAGGAAGTATTCGTAGACCTCACCCAGCACATCACCCGACCTGTGCTCGTTAGCAAATCCAATGGTGGAAATCAGATCCACCAGTTCACCCAGACGCCCTGGTTCCAGTTGGGCGGCGCCAAACCGCTTATCCAACTTGCCCCTCAATGGAAGGTTCTCGTTCTCGATGGCAACCAGTGCCTTATCGATCAGTTGACCAATATCAGGTTGCTTTGCCTTGGCCCGTAGCGATTCCCAGCGAGCATCAGCAGGAACCCAGAACACATTCTCCTGGGTGTAGTAGTCACGGTCTTCCAGTGCTTCCTGGTGATCAGCAGGGTCATCGCCGATGTAGTTGTCAGAGTCAGGGTCGCTGACCATCAGCAGCACCTTGCTTTGCTGGGCGGCAAAGGTGTCGGAGATGTATTTGAGGAAGATCAGACCCAGCACCAGATGTTTGTATTCCGCCGCATCCATCTGGGCACGCAGTTTGTCGGCACTCGCCCAGAGCACGGCCTTGAAATCCTTGGCCGGTGCTTCTTTCTTGGCCCTGCCTCGACCACGCTTGGGCGCTGGTTCGTCGTCTGAGCGCAGCGATGCCAGCAGGTCATCCAGACCGCCCAAGTCTTCTCCCAGGTTCTCGTCGTCGGTCTCCAGGGTGGGAAAGGTCGCTGAGTCGGTCAAAGGGTTTGCTCTCTTACCCCTATTCTGCCCTCTAGGACTGGGTTCTGCCCGTTATGCAGTCCCTGCATTGTTGCTGCTGTTTTCGTAGGGACGCAACGATTGCCGCCCTAGGGCGTTCGCGGCCCCTTCGCCCAGATCTTCTCCAGGGACTTGCGGAATGCGCCCTCGCTCAGCGGTTTGGCCAGTTCCCGCTTCCAAAAGACGCTGCCGATCCACCAAATCTGAAGACCGCCAAAGATCAGGGCGACCAGACCTAGTTGGATGTAGCCCCAGTTCAAGCTTTCCATTGCCCTTGTTAATCCATATCAAAAAAGGCGGCACCCAGATTCGAACTGGGGATAAAGGATTTGCAATCCTCTGCCTTACCACTTGGCCATGCCGCCGCCTGGGAGCAAACTCCCAACTGCGGATCGTATCAGCCATGGCATGCCCCACCGACTCCTGGTCCTGAGCAATGGCCATGGGGAAGATCTGATCGCCCTGCAGGTGATGCGGGCCCTCAAGGCGCGCCAGCCCGGTCTGCAACTGCTGGTGATGCCATTGGTGGGCGTGGGCTCCGCCTTTGACGCCGCCGAGCGCCAGGGGCTGCTGCAGCGCTACGGCCCCCGCAGCCCCCTGCCCAGCGGCGGCTTCAGCAACCAGAGCGTCTCCGGCCTGCTGCAAGACCTGGGCGCCGGCCTGGCCCAGCTGAGCTGGCGCCAATGGCGCCTGGTGCGCCGTTGGGGCCGGGGAGGGCAGCCCGTGCTGGCGGTCGGCGACCTGCTGCCGCTGCTGTTGGCCTGGGCCGGGGGCGGCCCCTACGGCTTTGTCGGCACCCCGAAAAGCGATTACACCTGGCGCTCGCCGCCACCGGCCGGTTGGGGGGCCAGCCCCCTGGCCGAC
>JBBASD010000273.1:0-2607 GCA_040399485.1 Cyanobium sp.
AACATTGGTAAGGCTCCTGTTCTCGACGGACCGTCGGGAGTGGGTGGGTGGGTGGAAGGTTCAGTTCACAGGGCGATCGGGGAGGCCAAGAACGCCTGGGTCCTGATGAAGCAGACAGCCTGGTCAAACCAACCGGTTGTCCTGCTGACCAAGTCATTGTTGATCCCCGTGGGTCCCCTATGGGGACGACTTAACAAACGGTCATTGCCTGGGGCGGATCAACTGCGCGGCACCGGGTTTAGGGGGATTAGGCCAGTCCTCTGCGAGGGGGTTGCCGAATCCTTGCCCGCAGGCCAAACCTAAGCAATACTCGCCAAACGAACCATAAAAAAGCCCCGCTTCGGGGGCTAGGGCTGCCAGTGGGGGCGGGCTTTCTATCAGCCCTTACCTTGGCGGTTCTTATCGTCTTTGCGGGGGGCCTTGGCATCGGATGCGGGACCTGTGACCGAAACACCCACGATTTTGCCGCCCATGTTGTTGACCCGCCGCATGGTCTCATTCATACGGCTGTAGGGAACATTCATCACCATTTCCGCAGTGCGGGAATAGTCGTTGTTGCTGACACCAGTAACAGTCAGGAAAACCTGCCGGTCACTGTTGATGCCTGTAGAGCGACTGTTGGCGGAAACCTTCATGGCAAGTAAATACGACGGGACTAGGTGCTTAGATGGTTCAGTTGATCGGTGTGATGCTGGCAATACGGCCACCTTGGCGTTGAATTTGTTGTTGACATTCCAGCAGTTTGTTGAAGGGGATGAAAAGAACCCGATTGCTGCGCTTGTGCAGCCGGTAATTCGTGTAACCCGAGATCTCAACACGGAAAGTTCGACCTTCTTCGCCTGCGCCCACGCCTTGGCGAGTGACGCCATCGCTGCTGACCTTGCGGAAGGCGCTGCCTTTGGCATTGGGGCTGACCACTGGCAGCGGCGCCTTGGAGTGGATGGCGGGGTTAAGACGAGACTGGTTCTTGCTCAGATTCCCCTTGACAGAAGCGGCGGCGCCGCGGGTCAACTGCAGGATGTAGGAAAACTGAAGACTCTGCTGGCCGGCGGAATAATTCCAGCCATGGAGGTAAGGAACTGTTTCTTCTCCGAAGCGATTCTGGTATTCAGCACTATCTATATAGGAGTCAATCTCTGCGTCATAGCCCTTTTGCTGCAAAAGGTCGAAATGCTGCAGCATTTCCGCTTTGCTCTGGGGCGCACGTCCTAGCAGGTGCTTGTGATTCAGTTCAATGAAGCAGTAGGGGTTGGTGTTGCTGAAGAAGCGATCACGGTAGAGGGGGCTTTTGGCCACCTGACGCACGAACTCGCGGACGCTCAGATACCCTCGTTGAAACAATGATTCGGCTCCACTGAGCCTCTCGTTTGCCATCACGTACTGGCGACCGAGAACTTGTTGATAAACGGCCCGGATCAGAGTGGCCTTGTCGTCAGTAGAACTGGAAGCCCAGTTTTCCTTGTTTGCATCATTGGCAAAACGTTCAAGGCCCAGATAGGCAGCGTTGGCAAGAGACATGGGCTTGGGGCCGGAGAGATCAGGTGGGAGTGGGCAGCGGCTGGAAAGGACCGCCTGGCTCTCACATGGCCTTCGGCCAGCTCTGCCGGGGTGATCCCGCCGCGCGGGGAGCCCTTAAGGAGGCGCCGGGTCGAAGGTCTGCATCAAGAGCTGCAGCCGGATCCTATGGGTCTGCCAGCACTTCAAGACAAGGCTTTCAGAATCGTTACATTTGAATTGCGCCTATTGCCTCCCAGGTCCCTTGGGGCTTGCTGGGCTGGCCGGCTTGGCCAGCGCCGATACCATCCAGCGCATTCCCGCTTTTCACGGTGACTGCCATGGCCTCGCCGAAAGCTGCCGAAGTCTCCCCAAGCCTCAGCGCTCAAGCCTTGTCTCGCTTGGTGGAGCAGTTCCGCTGTTTGGCGGTGGTCGCCGAACAGTTGACCTATCGCCTTGTTGATCTGGAGGAACGGTTGGCCGAGCAGCAGCAATTGATCATGGCGATCCGTGAGGAGAGCATGGCTGTCAACCATGGCCAGCCCTGGCAGGAACGGCTTGACCAGACAGACCTCCGCCTAGCCCAGATTGAAACCCTTTTTGGGGGGATGGGGGCATCGAGATCGTTGCGTGGCCTTTCATCGCGGCCAGGTCTGGTGCCATACCCCGTCCCTGCTGGGTTGGCAGGGCTGGGACCAGGTCAGGAAGGCGACGCTTCAGTCGCTGGGCATATCTTCCCCGAGGAAAGCGAGCAGCCCTTCATGGATGATGACTTGGAGATGCCGATCGCAGGTTAACCAGCGCCCAATCATTACAGGTATATATGGCTGGGAGGCGATAACATTGAAAATTTTATAGCCATGTTTGTCAATGAATATTATTATTAGTTGCTTTTGCGTGGTCGTTTAGCTCTTAAAATGCTCGCTCCAAATGGCGGGAATTTCATCACTGTAGTCACAGGTTCGTTGGAATTCAAACCCGCCGGCCAAGGCCCCCCATAATTGTTCATGGCTTTGGGGATCGTGCCCCCTGTCAATGGTCCACATCCTGGACTCGTTAATTTCAAAACTGCTAACCAAATAGGCTGTTGTGCCTTTACGTTCAACCAGGCAA
>JBBASD010000274.1:0-2582 GCA_040399485.1 Cyanobium sp.
GGCATCCGCGAGCGGTTCGATCAGTTGCGCCGCATGGGCATCCGCACCGTGATGCTCACCGGCGACAACCCGATCACCGCCGGAGTGATAGCTCGCGAGGCCGGTGTGGATGACTTCATCGCCGAGGCCACCCCGGAGGACAAGATCGCCGTGATTGAGCAGGAGCAGAAGCTCGGCAAGTTGGTGGCGATGACCGGCGATGGCTCCAACGACGCGCCGGCCTTAGCCCAGGCCAATGTGGGTGTGGCGATGAACTCCGGCACCCAGGCCGCCAAGGAGGCAGCCAACATGGTGGATCTCGATAGCGATCCCACCAAGCTGATCGACATCGTGACGATTGGCAAACAGCTGCTGATCACCCGCGGGGCGCTCACCACCTTCTCGATCGCCAACGACATCGCCAAGTACTTCGCTATCCTTCCGGCCCTGTTCGCCGGGGCGGGCCTAGAGGCACTGAATGTGATGAAGCTGGCCTCACCAAAATCGGCGATTCTTTCAGCGATGGTGTTCAACGCCCTGATCATTCCGGCCCTGGTGCCGCTGGCCCTGAAGGGGGTCCAGTTCCGGCCGCTGAGCGCCCAACAGTTGCTGAGGCGCAATCTCCTGGTGTTCGGCCTCGGGGGCGTGGTGGCTCCTTTTGTGGGAATCAAGCTGATCGATCTGGCCCTCGGTGCCTTGCGGCTGATCTGACTCCTGCAGCCTGCTCCGCCACCCATTGGCAGCGATTCTTGTTTAAACGATTTTTGATTTAACGATTCCTGTTTTCAGCTTTCCCCGCTCTCGACCATCCCATGCCCCGCGCTCTGCCCATCCGCTTTTGGCTGCCCCTGCTGCTATTGGTCGGCACCATCCTCGTCGCTCCTCAGTTGCGTAAGAGCCAACCACCGCTCCAGAGCCACACCCTGGCCCTGCTGCTCTGCGGCACTGTCGCCCTATCGGGCTACCTGTTCGCCGTAATCGCCCAACCGGAGAAGTTCTGATGTCAGCCGTTGCCCAACTCTGGCGTGGGGTTCGCTTCACCCTGCTGCTCTGGTTTCTCACCGTGGTGGTGATCACCCTGCCGCTGCTGGGCCTGGCCCGGCTGGTGGCACCAGATGCGGCCAGCGGCAGCCTGATCCGCCGCGATGGCCAGGTGGTGGGATCGCGTCTTATCGGTCAAGGCTTCAGCTCGGCGCGCTACTTGCAGAGCCGCCCTGCCGGTGCCCCCAACCTGGCCGCCAGCAATCCTGAGCTGGCTGCACGGGTGGCCGCCACCGCCCGTCGCTGGCAGAGCGCTGGGGTGGCCCAACCCGCTGCCGATCTCCTGCAGGATTCCGCCTCCGGCGTAGATCCGCACATCAGCCTGGCGGCCGCTCGCCAGCAGCTGCCCCGCCTGGCCCGCGAACGCCAGTTGCCCCTGGCTGAACTGGAGCGCCTGATACCCCAGCATCAAGAAGGACCCCTAGGACTGCAGGCAATCGAGCCCGTGGTGAACGTGCTCAGGTTCAATTTGGCCCTCGACCGACTGGCGACTGCAGCCACCACACCAAGCCCGCCGGTCCCCGCGAGGCCATGATTCGCTCCACCCACCGGCGCGGCCGCCACAAGGTGTTCATCGGCATGGCGCCAGGCGTCGGCAAGACCTGCCGCATGCTCCAGGAGGGCAGGGAGGCGCTGCGGGATGGCACCGATATGGTGATCGGCCTGTTGGAGACCCACGGCCGCCAGGACACCATCCGCGAGGCGAATGGGCTGGAGCAGATTCCCCGCAAACGCTTCCACTACCAGGGGGTGGACCTTGAGGAGATGGATGTGGCCGCCGTGCTGGCCCGCCATCCGCAGCTGGTGCTGGTCGATGAACTCGCCCACACCAACGTGCCGGGAAGTGAACGGGAGAAACGCTGGCAGGACGTTGAGATGCTGCTGCTTTCTGGCCTGGATGTGTATTCCACGCTGAACATTCAGCACCTGGAGAGCCTCAACGACCTGGTAGCCCAGCTCACCGGCGTGGTGGTACGCGAGCGCATACCCAACCGCGTGCTGGAGCTCGCCGATGAGGTCGTGCTTGTGGATGTGACTCCGGAGACGCTGCAGGAGCGGCTCAAGGAGGGGAAGGTCTACGCGCCCGAAAAGGTGGGCCAGGCGCTGACTAACTTCTTTCAGCGGCGCCATCTGGTGGCACTGCGGGAGCTATCGCTGCGGGAGGTGGCCGATCGGGTCGAGAACGACATCCTCCCCGCGATCACGCCCCTGCGCGAGCGCGTGATGGTCTGCCTGGCCAGTTATCACACCAGCAAGCGCCTGCTGCGCCGCGCTGCCCGCCTGGCCGCCGCCATGGACGCGCCGCTGCTTGCTTTGACAGTGCAGGATCCCAACCGTTTCCTCATCCGCGAAGAATCCTTGATTCAGGAGGAATGCCGCCAATTGTGCGAGGACGTGGGCGGCACCTTTCTGCGGGAGGAAAGCGCCGAAATTCTGCACACGATCGCCCGGGTGGCCCAGGAACGCCGGATCACCCAGATTGTGCTTGGCCAGACGATGCGTTCACGCCTCAAGGCCCTGTTTCGCAGGCCCCTTTCGGAGCGGTTGCAGCACCAGCTGCG
>JBBASD010000275.1:0-2559 GCA_040399485.1 Cyanobium sp.
GAGCTGGGGCGGGGCACTTTTCTCTACGAACAGGCCAAGGCACCCTTGGTTTTTCTGCACTACGAAGACTGCTTATGCACCCATCCTTCACGGCAGCGAATTGAGGCTGCCCTTGGCAGCTACGTGGCCACCGCCGCCCATTCCCACCATTTTTGTCTTGAGCCGCGCAATGCCCGGGAGCTTGGGCAGCTGAATTTGGCCACCTCGCCGCTGTTTGCCATCGGCGAGGGGCCCTACGAGCCACCGGTCGGGGCCTCGTTGCGCCGTGATGTCTGCTTCATCGGCCATGGGCATCCAGGCTTTGATTGGAGCAACCAGCCCCCCGAGCTGGCGTCTGAGCTGCAGGCCGATTTAATCAGCCGTTTGCGGCAGTTCGACCACCCGCTCGAACCCGGCGCCCTGGCCTACGCCCAGCGGTGCTGTGGGCCCGAATCGTCGCCGCTGCAGCGGTTGGCGGCGAAGGCCTACTACCGGTCGCTGGCCCACAGGCACTCGTTGGAGTTTCGGGGAGAAGTGCTGCAGCGTTTGGGGGAGTGTCCCCTCGATCTCTACGGTCCTGAGGCTGAGCGGCTGTGCGCCCGCTGGCCAGCCCCAGTTGCAGGGGTTGGCCTCCGGCGCGGCCATCCGGCAACGGCCACGGTGGCTGCCAGCGCGGCGGTGTATCGCTCGTCGCTGATCAGCCTCAACATCACCGCTTTGCAGTTCGACCAGGCCGTCGGCAACCGGGTACTGGATGTGGCGGCGGCAGGGGGCTTCCCCCTCACCGATTGGAAAGAGGAGCTGGCGGCGATCACCGGGGTGGCTGAGGCCATCAGCTACCGCACTCTCGAAGAGCTGCACCACAAGATCGATTACTACCGCCACCTGGACCACCGCGGCGAAAGGCTTGAAATTGCCACGACCTTGCAGCGCGAGGTGCGGCAGCGTGGCGATTACGCAGCCTTGGCCGAGAGGATCGGGGCTGCCCTTGCTGGTCTCGCTGCCCCGGGGGGGGGGCCAACTTGAGCGATCAGGAGCGCCTGGAGGGGCCAGCGAGCCATTGCTCCAGGCCTTCGCCGAGGAAGGACAGACCCAACACCAACACAAACATCGCCAACCCTGGATAAAGGGCCGTCCACCAGACACCTGTGGGAACAGCCGTCAGGGCCTGCTGCAAATCTCCTCCCCATTCCGGCACGGTCTCGGGCAACCCCAGTCCGAGAAAGCCCAGCCCGCCAAGCACCAGTACGGCATCGGCGGCATTGAGGGTCAGCAGCACCGGCACCGAGGTGATGACGTTGCGAAACAGATAGCGGCGCAGCACCCAGCCCGGTCCGGCGCCAAGGGAGCGGGCCGCTTCGACAAAGGGTTCGGCTTTGACCTGGGCGCTTTGGTTGCGCACCACCCGGAAGTACTGGGGCACGTAAACAACGCAGAGGGCGGCGGCGGCGTTCAGCAGGCCTCGGCCCAGCAGAAACGCCAGCACCACCGACAACAGCAACACCGGCAGGGTGTACAGGGTGTCCATCAGCAGCACCAGAACCCGGTCAACGGCTCCGCCCATGTAGCCACTGGCCATGCCGAGGGGGACCCCGATCAACAGGGCCACCAGCAGGGCCACCACCACAACCTGCAGGGCGACGCCGCTGCCCGCCAGGGTGCGGGTGCAAACGTCCCTCCCCAGGCGATCGGTGCCGCACCAGTGGCTGGGGCTGGGCGGGGCATAGATGGGGTTGTCCAGGCCGGCATTGGGATCGTCAAGCCAGCCGAGGTGCAGGAGCACAGGCACGAGCAGGGCCACCAGCACATAGGTCAGCACGATCACCACACCCCAGCGCGTCATGCGCCCCGAAAGGCTGAATCCCTGGGTACCGGAGGCGGGCCTCGACATGGGGGGCGACCAACTTTGGCGAAACCTAGGGCGAGCGGTTCTCAGCATGCCGCCAGGACCCCTGCCGGCCGAGGCCAAGGCGTTGGCGTTTGACCGGGCAAGCCAATGTTGGTTTTGCCTCAGGGGCGGGGGGAAGCGAACGGTTTTGGGGATTGAGGAGGTTGAATTGGGCCCCTACCAAGTTCCTTAAGTGGTGTTTCCCGAACTTTTTGTTGCAGAGGCTCAGCGACGCAGCCTGCCATCGGCATATTCAGGCTTTCCCAGATTTCTGGTTGATTTTAGGGTAAATTGCCCCAGTCATGATCGACGTTGGATCCAAAACTACCCATTTGTGGGTATGCCAAGCGATAAATCCAGCCAGTGCTAATCGGAAAGTTTTAATAAATCTAGTTTAGCTTGAAATGTTGCGATAAGTTATGGGCGTAATTGCCATACATAGCTCCAGTTGCTTGTTTCGTTCTGCCCGTGGTATGCATGGATACGTCACCAGATCCCCCCAGGGGCTCTTCCCATGAACTCACCTCTCGTCAAAAGTCGGCTGCAAATCGAGCTGCTGCGCAGCTTGGCCCAGCGCAAGTCCGGCAACATTGCCGCCAAGGGCTTCACCTTGGTGGAACTCATGATTGTTGTGGCTGTGGTCGGCATCCTCTCTGCCGTCGCCCTGCCCCGTTACCTGGCCGCCCGTGCCG
>JBBASD010000276.1:0-2498 GCA_040399485.1 Cyanobium sp.
CGGCGACCCCAGTTGCACCTACAACGCCCGCACCCCCCTGCTGCGCTGCGCCGTGTTGCCGGAGGGCCCCTGCGAACGCTGCGCCCACTACAGCCGCGTCTGAGCAGGCCCAAGCCGGCAGCTGCAGCTGATGCGCTTTGAACGGTTGCGTCGCCAGGCCCTGCCCTGCGGCGAGGCCGCTGGCTGGCTGAGCGATGAGGACGTGTTCACAGCCATCTCCTGAATAGCCCCCAACTGTTGAGCGGCGTGCGGGTTTACGGCGTGCGGGTTTGCTTCGACACCAACGTGCTGGTGAGTGCCTTTCTGGCCCGAGGCCTCTGCGCTGATCTACTGCGGCTGGTGCTGCGCGACATGCTCCGCCGCATGGGCAAGCTGCCACCCGCCCAGATCGCTGCGGACGATGAATGGGTGCTGGCCAGCGCCGTGCTTGCCGAGGCCGACCTTGTTGTTTCCGGCGATCAAGGCGTCCTGGCTTGCACCACTTGCCCATTGCCGCTGCTGACTCCACGGGCCTGCTGGCAGCATCTGCGCGGGCCTGGGTGATGGTGTGGGCGGACGGCACGGGGCAAAGAGCTTGGGCCATCGCAGCCCTGAAGTGCGCCCTTAGCTTGCCCAGATCTCCTCCAACTCCACCGACTGCCCGGGGAACTGGGGATCTCCCTCAAGGCGGCTGGCCGCTTCAATCCGCCGCGGCGGAGTCGGGGGATCGGCCAGAGGATCGACCAGCAGTTCCCAGATCTCCACCGCCCGCTCCGCTGGAATCAACAGCCAGCCGAGGCGGGCGCCGTTGCGCTGGTAGGCGGCCATTTTCTGGCGCAGAGCGGTGAGGCCACGGGGGCCTTCATCGCTGGGACTCGCAAGCTCGATTACTAGATCGGGACAGAGGGGAGCGAGCCCGCGGCGCTAGGCGTCGCTGAGGGCCTGCCAGCGATCGAGGGCCACCAGGGAGGCATCAGGGCTGAGTACGGAGTTATCCGGCAGGCGGAAGCCGGTGGAGGCAGGCTGGGAGAAGGGCCGCGTTTCGGGGCTGGCTGGGGCGTACATGGGCCCGGCGAGAGTGGGGGTTTCAGGCAAAGGCGGTGCCGGCAGCTGGTCGCGACTGCGGGCATGGGCGCCTTGGGCTTATGCACCCAGCCAATGGACCAAGCCCTTGCATTCAGGCTAGCTTTAATAACCATCGGGCTAGCTAGTTGTCATGACGGACTCCTGCCCCTCCGGATCCCGGCGCCAACCCACCCTGGCGGTGCCCTTGGCGGCAGCCAAGAACCAGCTCTCGGCCTTGGTGGCTCGGGTGGAGCAGGGGGAGGAGATCGCCATCACCCGTCGGGGGGTGCCGGTGGTGCGGCTCGTGCCCGATCCCGGCGATCGCGATCGGGGGGCTGGGCGCCACGAGCGGGTGGCCCTGGCGCTGGAGCGGCTGCAGCAGCTGCGGAGTGGCGTTGTATTGGAGGGCGACCTGCGGCTGATCGCCCGGGAGGGCCTGGATTGAACCCGGCGATCGCAACCACCGCCTTTGTGCTCGATAACTCCGTGCTCTGCGGCTGGATCCTCGCCAACCAAGCCACGCCCTACAGCGACGCGGTGGCTGGCCTGCTGCCGGTGGTTGATGCCCACGCCCCCTGGTTACTGCAGCTGGAGTTCACCAATGTGCTGCGCACCGCCTGCCGTCGCGGCACGTTGCCGGTGGCGGCGGCCCGCGAGATTGTCGATCAGGTGGCCCTGCTGCCCATCCGCATCGACGCCGCCCCTCCCCAGCCAGCCGCCTTGCTGAGCCTGGCTTTGCGCTTTCAGCTCACCAGCTACGACGCGGCCTACCTGGAGCTCGCCCTACGGCTGCAGCTGCCGATCGCCACCCGCGATGACGCGCTGGCTGATGCGGCCTGGGCTGCTGGGGTGGGGGTACTCACCGCCTAGACACCCGCGCCAGCGGGCGATGGTCGGGGCCATGGCGACACATGGTGACGTGGGAACAGGTGAAGGCCGATCTCGGGCTGCTCTGAGGTCCGCAGGTCCATGAGCCGGCAGCGGCGATGACAGCAGCGATGGCAAGGCTCTTGCCCCGGAGAGCGACGACAAAGCAGGCTCGATTGGTTTGGCTGCGCGCCGGAGGCCTCCAGGCAGGGACCTGATCGGCCTGGGCCAGGTGCCGGCGCTGTGCTGCTGAGGTTTCGGGTGAAAGGCCCGTGCTGAAGGCTGGTGGAAGCAAGCCGGCGCGGCCCTGGCCCCAACCTTCACTTGAACCTGACGACCAGCAGCAGGGATGGACGTTTTTGAAATTGCCTACCCCCCCCAAAAAAAATTAAAAAATATATTTTTACTGGTATCTCCAGAACTCCGGGCAGATAACAAACCAGTTTTCCAAATCCAGATGCTTACCCTTTCTCGCTTCTCAAGTCCATCCCTCAGCGACAAGCTCCGCACCTCCAATCCCGACCGTCGCCGCTGGGCATCGCTGGCCAAGCCAGGCCTTGGCGTTGCCTTAGCGATGGGGGTGCTTA
>JBBASD010000277.1:0-2497 GCA_040399485.1 Cyanobium sp.
CCAGCCGATCGGCCCAACGGCGCCGCAGGCCGTCGAGCACCTCCAGGCTGAGGTCACCCCGCTCCCCGCCACAATCAACATGGCTGCGAATCGCCCGCAGACCCTGGCGCCAGGCCCGTTGCAGGGCCCGCTCGGCCCGCTGCTCCAGATCCTCGGCGGTGCGGCAGCTGGTTTCGGCCTGGTTGGCGGCTATGGCCGCCGCGATTGTGCCGGCACGATTGGGGAAACGGGCTGCGCTGAAGGCCTTGTCCAAATGGGCGTGGGGCTCCACCAGGGGGGTGAGGGCCAAAGGCGGCCCGAGGGGGGCGGGCCCCTGGGGGGCGTCGCGCTCCAAGTCAGAGGCGTCTGGGGGCTCGGGCGCCGGATGCAGCCCCCGGATGCGCCCCGCTTCAATCTCCAGCACCACCGACACCAAACCGTCGGCATCTCCCCGGGGCAATCGTGCGTCGCGGGGATCCAGCAACATGCGGGGGATGCGCAGTGGCGGCAACAGGTTCAAGGCTCCAGCCCCTGCTGACGACCGGTGCGGAGCACCAGGAAACGACCCGCCGCCGCCAACGTGGTGGCCTTGTAGCGGGGAATCTGCCATTGGGCCAGTTGCTGGCCTCCCAGGTTGGAGGTGTACATGCTGAACAAGCCGAAATTGCGACGGCGCGTGCCCTGGCGTGCCCAGGCCCCCAGGGGCGTCCGCTGGGAGCGCACCAAGCCCGGGCAGTCACGCACCACCACCCGCATCAACATCGGCAGGCCCCCATCGCTGCAGAGGTCCTGCGTCAGCAGCTGCACCAGTTGGTCAGCGGCGAAGTCCTCAAACGCCTCAGGTCCCGGATTGGTCAGTACCAAGCCGCCAACCACCGTTGAAGCCACCAGGGCACCTAGCACAGAAGCCGGGAGGGGGGAAGACAACGGGGAAGGGCAAGATCGGGCGGGCTGGCCCACCATGGCAAAGACCCTGGGGCCGTGGTGTAAGTTTGCATCTGCGCGGCGGGCGTCGCCAAGTGGTTAAGGCAGTGGCTTGTGGCGCCACCATTCGGGGGTTCAAGTCCCCTCGCTCGCCCTTTTTATCGCCGAGGTCCTTGAACGGGCCTTTTTTTTTGCTCTGCTGGGACAGGGTGCGGCGCTGCTCAAGCTAAAGATTGCAGTTAGGTGTTGACCACCATCGGCGCTTAGCGTGCCAAACCACCGCCCCTCCCGGCCTGCTGCCGGGCGCTGCTTTGACCCTGCGGCTCACCAACACGCTCACCCGTCGCCTGGAGCCGTTCGTGCCCCTTGGGAGCGGCCGGGTATCGATTTATTGCTGCGGCGTCACGGTTTACGACCTCTGCCACCTGGGGCATGCCCGCAGCTACATTGTCTGGGATGTGTTGCGCCGTTATCTGCAATGGAGCGGCTATGCCGTCACCTACGTCCAGAATTTCACCGATATCGACGACAAGATTCTGAAGCGGGCGGCAGAGGAAAACAGCACCATGGCCGCCGTCAGTGAACGCAATATCGAGGAGTACTGGCAAGATATGGATCATCTCAATATCTTAAGGCCCGATCGCACCCCCCGGGCCACCCTCTGCCTGGATGCGATACGCAGCATGATTGCTGAATTGGAGGCGCAAGGAGCGGCCTACAGCACCGAGGGTGATGTCTATTTTGCTGTCACGGGCAAAAGTGATTACGGCAAACTCAGCGGTCGCGATCTCCAGCAGCAGCAGGAGGGCGCCAGCGGCAGGCTCAACCAGCAAGAAGAAAACCGCAAACGTCACCCCTTTGATTTTGCCCTCTGGAAAGGGGCCAAAGCGGGTGAGCCCAGTTTCGCTTCGCCCTGGGGGCCGGGACGTCCCGGCTGGCATATCGAATGTTCGGCCATGGTGCGCCAAGAACTGGGTGAAACCATCGACATTCACCTGGGTGGAGCCGACCTGATTTTTCCGCACCACGAAAATGAAATCGCCCAGTCCGAAACTGCCACCGGCCAATCCTTGGCCCGTTACTGGCTCCATAACGGCATGGTGAATGTCAACGGCGAAAAGATGAGTAAATCCCTGGGTAATTTCACGACAATCCGGGCCCTGCTGGCCGATGGCGTCAGCCCCATGACCCTGCGCCTGTTTGTGCTGCAGGCCCACTACCGCAAGCCCCTGGATTTCACCCGGTCGGCACTAGATGCGGCAGCGACCGGTTGGCAGGGGCTGAGGGCGGCCTTGGGAGTTGGTGAGACCCTGGGTTGGACTAGCGCCCTTGCTGGTCTGCCCGAGCCCGGCCTGTCGGACGAACTGGCCGCCAGCCGTGCCCGCTTCGTCGCCGCCATGGATGACGACCTCAACACCTCGGCCGCCCTGGCCGAATTGTTTGATTTGGCCAAACCGCTGCGGGGCCTGGCGGGGCGATTGCGCACTGTTGAAGCCAGCCAGTACGCCCTCAGCCAGGCAGAACAAAACCTGCAGCAACGTTGGCAATTACTGGTGCAATTGGCCGGGGAGGTGCTGGGGCTGATTGTTACTCC
>JBBASD010000278.1:0-2490 GCA_040399485.1 Cyanobium sp.
CCGATCTTCCAGGCCTTGAGCACGGCGGCAATGGCGAACACCAGCCAAGGCACCAGGAGCCAAATTGGTTGGTCCATCAGAGCGCTAGCGGCGACCTGCTTTTTCTACAGCGTTTGCTCTGCTGGTGTTGGCGCAGCGTCCATTGGTTGCCCTTGATGGCCAGGCCGCAGTGCTCGCAGATCGTTACGGGGCTACTCCTGCACCATTGCGCTGGCCGATCACCGACCAGCTCCCGCCGGCTGGGGTCGATGCCCCTGCCCTGCTGGTAGCGGGTCAGGGCCGGGGCCGTGGTGATGAAGCCAGTCTCGATGCAGCGAAACAGCAGGGACTGGCCCCGCAGGTTCTGGACGTTGTAGCTGGATACCGCCATCAGCGCAGGATCAGGTGGCTCCACCCATAGTGGCATCAAGACGACGATGGCACTACGGGTGGGGGTTGGTCTGGACTGCTGCCTACTTCTGCGGCAACGACTGGCTTGGCAGCCCAAACCCGTGCATCGCGGCTACGGGCTGGTTGCTGCGGCCCTAAACTGCTGCCCACCTCACCGGTCGGATGGCTTGATGGCGCGTCTGCCCTGGAGATCGGGGCCCCAAGGCAAGGAGGCTGGCCATGGCCATCCGTAAATCGGAGCTGTATTCCAGCCTTTGGGCCAGCTGCGATGAGCTGCGGGGCGGCATGGATGCCAGCCAGTACAAGGATTATGTGCTGGTGTTGCTGTTCATCAAATACATCAGCGATAAATATGCCGGCCAGCCCTATGCGCCGCTGGTGATTCCTGCGGGGTCGAGTTTTGCCGACATGGTGGCCCTCAAGGGCAAGGCGGAGATTGGCGATCAGATCAACAAAGCCATCATCGCCCCGCTGGTGGCGGCCAATCAGCAACTGAGCCCCAGCGACTTTCCCGACTTCAACGATCAGGCCAAGTTGGGCGGCGGCAAGGAGCTGGTGGACCGGCTCACCAGCCTGATCGCCATCTTTGAAAAGCCCGCCCTCAACTTCGCCCGCAACCGGGCCGATGACGACGACATCCTCGGCGATGCCTACGAATATCTGATGCGGCATTTTGCCATCGACAGTGGCAAGAGCAAAGGCCAATTCCTCACCCCGGCGGAGGTGAGCCGCGTCAAGGCCCAGGTGTTGCAGATCGAGAAGGAGGACACCTCAGCGGCCACAACGGTGTGTGATCCCTTTTGCGGCTCGGGCTCCCTGCTGCTGAAGGTGGCGGCCCAGGCCCGCACGCCGGTGACGCTCTACGGCCAGGAGAAGGATGCGGCCACCAGCGGCCTGGCGCGGATGAACATGATTTTGCACGGCAATCCCACCGCCACGATCTGGCAGGGCAACACCCTCACCGATCCCCAAGCCAAGGAGGGCGAACAGCTCAAGCAATTTGATTTTGTGGCGGCCAATCCTCCCTTTTCCGACAAGCGCTGGAGCACAGGTCTGGATCCAGCCCTGGATCCCTTTGGCCGCTTTGAGGGCTTTGGCATCCCGCCCCACAAGCAGGGCGATTACGCCTACCTGCTGCATATCGTGCGCATCCTCAAACGCACGGGGCGGGGCAGTTGCATACTTCCCCACGGGGTGCTGTTTCGCGGCAATGCGGAAGCCGAGATCCGCAAAAACCTGCTGCAGCGGGGCCTGATCCAGGGGATCATCGGCCTGCCGGCCAATCTCTTCTATGGCACGGGCATCCCGGCCTGCATTGTGGTGATAGACAAGCGCGATGCCGCCACCCGGGAGGGGGTGTTCCTGGTGGATGCCAGCAAGGGCTTCCTCAAAGATGGCCCGAAGAACCGGCTGCGGGAGCGCGATATTCACAAGATCGTTGATGTGTTCACCCGCCGGCTGGAGCTGCCCGGCTATGCGCGGCTGGTGCCGATCGAGGAGATCGCCCGCAACGACTACAATCTCAACCTGCCCCGCTACATCGACAGCAGCGACCCGGAAGACCTGCAAGATATTGAGGCCCACCTGCGCGGCGGCATCCCCGTGCGCGACATTGACGATCTGGAGCCCTACTGGCAAGTGTGCCCAGCCCTGCGGCAGGCCCTGTATCGCCCGGTGCGTCCCGGCTATCTGGAGCTGGCGGTGGCGCCGGCCGACCTGAAGGCCGCGGTGATGGCCCATCCCCAGTTCGCCGGCTTCCTCGCCGGCATGGCGGCCCATTTCCAGGCTTGGCGGGTGGCCGCTGCCCAGAGCCTCAAGGCGTTGGAGCAAGGCTGCCACCCCAAGCAGGTGATCCAACAGCTGAGCGAGGGGTTGCTGGAGCACTACCGGGGCCAGCCCCTGATCGATGCCTACGCCGTCTACCAGTTGCTGCTGGACCAGTGGGCCGACACGCTGCAAGACGACGTCTATGCGATTAGCGCCGAAGGCTGGCGCGCCGAAACCTACCGGCTACAGGAAACCACCAAGGCCGGCAAGCTGAAAGACAAGGGCTGGAGCTGCGATCTGGTGCCCAAGGAGCTGGTGGTGCGCCGCTTTTTT
>JBBASD010000279.1:0-2479 GCA_040399485.1 Cyanobium sp.
TCCTTGCTGTTGATCGGCCGCGAGGCATTAACTATCTCTAGCTGGCCGGCACAGAAGCGCCTGAATCCATCGCTTGTCCCTGTCTCTTTGAGATCGATTTTGGTGCTGTTTCCTGCCTCGCGGAAAGCTCTGATCGCCTCCGCCATGATCGGGAAGACCGTGCTGGAGCCACCGATTCTGATGCTGGCAGCAATGCTGCCAGCACGCTGGGCAAGAGAATCAGCGTAGGCTAGCGGCGAAGTGGCCATGAAAGCAGTGATCGCCGCCGCGATCTGAATCGAGAGGAAAGAGCGCTTAGGAAGACAGGACAATGCCATGACAATAGGCTCAAGGACAGGAGAGGGAAGGAATGGAAAACTAACTCATCAAGAATAATTGATGGATCATGGGCCCTTCGAGGGCGTTGTCATGGTTCTTGACCACATCGCCCTTGATCACATCACCCTTGGTCTGAGGGCCGTTGATCAAAGGACCTAACTCCATGATCAGCGAGCATCTATTTGCGTTTTGATCTTCTGCAGACGCTGCTCTAGATCATGCAGCATCTCCAGACTAAACATGGGCAATTCCTGTAGGGCGAACAAGAATTCCTCGCGGTTCATCTCCAGCAACTCACTGTCGCAAAGGGCCACGGCAGTGCCGAACCGGCGATGCTCTGGATCCACCAGGGCTCCAATACCAAAGGAGCTACCTGGCCCGATTGTTTCCACGCCATCATCACCCCAATTGAGCTGCACTTCTCCTGATACAACGGTGTAAAGCTTACCTCCAAGCTCTCCCTTTTTAAAGATAATGTCGCCTTGTTTAACGAAGCTAAGGTCACGTTTACCGGCCAACGCCCTGATCGTATTCAACTCAAGATTGTCGTTGATGTTCATATCGAAATGGCAGTAGGTCTGAAGGTAAGGGGCAAGCAGAAACTGGGCGGTGCGTAATGCTAGTTGAAATTGTATTTACATTGTTGTCAATGGCCTGATTGCAACATTATAAGCCCGGCGGGCCATGGTGCCAACGCCAATGCGATTGCCGGCCGGCCAACTCATCACAGGCTTGGTCACGCCACTTCAGGCTCCCAGTGCCGCTGGCGGCGCCGATTTGCCGTCCAACCGCTGCAGCCGCGGGTGAGGTGCTCGCCATGGGCGATCAGGGCTTGATGCAGATGGCAAGTGAGCAGCGGAATGCCGTTGGCCCCCGGGTGGTGGCGGAAGAAATGGCAGGTCATGCAGACTTGATGGCTGCGGCTGGTTTGGAGGACCTCCTGATCGAGCCACGGCCAGTCCCCAATCGCCTCAAGGCGGGAGGGCTGCAGCCGGGAGATGTTGAATGGCACCACGGCAATTTTTGCGGGCGGCCAGACATAGCAGGAGCTTGGGGATTTTGTCGTCTGTGCCCGATGCTCGCTGCGGTTCCTTCGCTGCGGAAAGGCGGATTGATACTGGCTGGGGCTGGCACTGCTGCTTGAAGGGATAAGCAGTTCCCCGTAGCCGCCTGTTTTGCTCAAGGCAACCGTGGACTGGATGGGATCAGTGAGCTGGCGAACCAGGGCCAACTGATGGTGGTGAGCACCAAGTTGGCGAGAAAGTTGGCTTTCCCTTAACCCAAGCACAACAGACTGGCGTCAGCATCAGCAGAAAGGCCATGAGCAGCACCTTCAGCGACGCCCCCGACCTGACACGCCCCGCCAGCTCAGGGGATCTCCAGCGGACCGGTCTCGCTGCGAACGATCTGTTCGAGGGCATCACCGAGCACCTCTTCTTCAGCCTCGGCCGCCGGGTGGACAGCGCGAGTCCCTACGACTTCTACCTGGCCCTCAGTTATGCCGTAAGGGATCGGCTGATGAGCCGACAGCTGGCTACCCAGGATGCGCTGCGGGCGCACCAGAGGCCTCGGGCGGTGGCATACCTCTCGGCGGAGTTCCTGATCGGCCCCCAGCTGGGCAACAACCTGTTGATGCTCGGCATCGAGGCGGAGGCTGCCGCAGCCCTGCAGCGCTTCGGCATCAATGACATTGAACAGATCCTCGCCCTTGAGGAGGAGCCGGGACTGGGCAACGGCGGGCTCGGCCGCCTGGCCGCTTGCTTCCTTGAATCCCTTGCCACTCTTGAGATCCCGGCCATCGGCTACGGCATCCGCTACGAATTCGGCATCTTCGACCAGGCGATCCGGGACGGCTGGCAGGTGGAGATCACCGACAAGTGGCTCAAGGGCGGTTGGCCCTGGGAGCTGGTGCAGCCGTCCATGGGCTGCCGGGTCGGCTTTGGGGGTCACACGGAGGTATGGCACGACGACCAAGGCCACCACCGGGTGCGTTGGATTCCCTCCGAACAGGCCATCGGCATCCCCCATGACGTGCTGGTGCTCGGTTATCGCGTCAACACCTGCAACCGGCTGCGGCTGTGGAAGGCGGAGGCGGCCGAGGCGTTTGATTTTCATGCCTTCAACAGCGGCGATTTCTATGGCGCCGTGGAGCAGAAGGTGA
>JBBASD010000280.1:0-2462 GCA_040399485.1 Cyanobium sp.
TGAGCATGTTTTAACCAGGCCAAGCGCAGATCATTCTGCCTCAGACTATCCTTTCTGGCCTCCATAGGGAGCTTCATCAGGCGCTGAATCATGCTTTCGGCATCTGCATACTTCTTCGTCAGTATATAGATTTCGACGAAGCTGCCCAGTGTGGTATCCAAGTAGAAATTATTCAAAACGTTGTTCTGTTCAGCCTTTGATTTCGGATCATCCATCAATTTCAAGGATCGCCTGAACAACAATTCAGCGTCTGCCAGTCGCCCCTTGCTCCTGTAGATTTGGGCGAGCTTAACTTGTTCAGGTATTAACATAAGAGGCTCATTATTCTTTTCCAAAATTGCGAAAGCTTTTAAGTAAAGAGTTTCGGATTGTATGTACTTGCCCCGCTCCTGATTCAGTGACGCTAATGAGAGAAGAGCAGCAGCGTACTGGAGAGAGTTCTCTCCATAAGTTTCCAGTGTTAAACGTGCAAGCCGCTCAGAAACTGCGACAGGTAGATCAAAGCAAGTATTATCTTTACAGCCACCAAAAGATCGGCCGTCAGCCGCGCCCATTGTCAAAACCATATTTGCAAAAGACAATTGATGAATCTCAGCCAAACGAGCGTTGGTTCTGTCTGGAGGCTCGTAGGTCTCCGTTTTGGGTTGGACGATGGTAAATGCAGACGGATTAATTTTAAAGCCACTAGGAAATCGGGTTGTTGCATCGTAGATCGTTTCGGAAAAGCTGGCCTGATCGAGATTCGAACGCTCTAGGTTGGCCCCTGAGAGGTTTGTTTCTTCCATCTTTGCTTTCTTGAGATCGGCGCCTTTGAGATTGGCATCGAACAAATGGCCCCTGCTTAGATCCGCTCCTGCGAGGATGGCCCCCTCAAGATTTGCTTTGTGCAAATAGGCACCATTTAAGTTAGCTTGACTCAAATTGGCTTGAGTTAGATTTGTTTCAAATAAAAATGAAAACGCTAATTCAGCATTGCTCAAATCAGCACGGGAGAGATTCCCGCTTTTTAGACTCGCAAAAGAGAGTTTGGCCCTGCTTAGATTTGCGCCGCTCAAATTGATGTTTGCCAGATTCCTGGCAAAGAGATCAGCGCCACTCAAATCGCAGCCAGGACAATCTCCGCCCTTAAGAACACGTTCCAGATCCTTTGGGTCGAACGCGTGAACTGGAAAAGGAAGAAGGACCCCTAAAAACAGGAGCAGTGCCCCGGTAGCTGGCAAACCAACCAAGGACTTGGCCTTGGAAGACATCTTCCGCTTCGCGCTGATCATTCAACCGGCCTGTTCCACTTTCAACGACCTTAGGCAGGGACTGCCATGTCGATGGGTCCGGGCGGGGACGACCGCCCTCTGCAGCAGATCCGCTGAGCGGGCTGTGGCCTCCCCCATGGCTTCCTCACAGGAGGGCAGGTGATATAGCAACGGGGAGTTGGGGCTGGGGATCTTCCGGTGCCAGTGCTTGCCTGTTTTGAGTTAGCCACTGGCGCGCCAGCGGGCCAGGGTGCGCTCACTGATGCCCAGCTCCTCGCGGGCCGTCGCCCATGCTTTTCGGTGGTGATGCTCCATCGTTTTTGGTGGTGGATTTCCCTGGACGTACATGCGTCGTCGGACTCTCTGGCAACAACTTCGGCGGGACTATGAAGAACTGGGAAAAAAGCTGGTCCCCTATTCCTGCCGCCACGGTTATGCCCACCGCGCTCACATCATCTGTGAGCTCCCGCGTCTGGCTCCGTGTTGCCGGCGGCAGTCGGAGCGATCCTGATTCGTTCGGGTCATCTTGGATAGGATCAGACCTGATCAGCGACCTGTTCGACGACCTAGATTGAGACTCCTATCTGGTCTGATCCACTGATGGCGCACCGCGTGCTGACCGAGACCGCCGTAAGTATCTCGGAACACAAAAAGAACCCCATGGCCACCGTGGCGGCCGGTGAAGGGATGGCGGTTGCAGTGCTCAACCGCAACGAGCCGGCCTTCTACTGGCCTATACGTGGAGCCCAGTAGCCCATGCCAGCTGCTAAGGCTGGGCACATGGGGATTCGACGCTGAAGTCAATCTCCGGGCATGGATTGGTGTTCTAGGCCAGTGCCGGACTCAGGCCCAGGGCAGTAGCGGCTTGCTGCATGCGTCCATCGAAGCTGGCCAGCTGGGTGCAACGACTGTGAAGCGCCACCGCCAGATGCAGGGCATCGCCGGCCCGAAGGCCGAGGGCCGGATCCTGGAGCAGTTCGGCCGCCTGGCGGAAGCGGCCACGATCGAGGGGGCGCAGCTCCACACCGCCCTGCAACAGCCGCTCGAACTGTTCTCCGGCGGCCTGACGAGCCTGGGGGCTGAGGCCATGGTGGCGCTGCTTGAGGCCCAGGGCGCTGTGGGTCTCGGTGATCAGCCAATCGCTGCTGATCAAGGAGTCACGGCACTGCCCAAACCAGTCGAGTGCGAGGGGGCTCCGTTCCTCTGGTGTCA
>JBBASD010000281.1:0-2448 GCA_040399485.1 Cyanobium sp.
CAAGATGACCACGCCGATCGCACCGGGGGTGGCCACCCCCGACAGGCTGGAAACTTCAATCGGCACCTTGAACCTGATCGATGGCTTCCCCAAGCCAGATACCATCGAAAAGATCTACGACAATCTTGATCGCTCTAGGGCTCTGCAGGCCTATCTACTGGCCATACCGATTGTCAACCAGGCCGGCATGCGCGATTCTCTGCGCAAATTCGGCCCCGTTAACAGCACCAATGTGATCTGGGAGACCCTGGTGGATCCCAAGACCGTGGAACTTACGGCCAATGACAACACGGTTTACAGCTTCATCTGGCTGGATACCAAGAAAGGGCCGTTGGTGGTTGAAATCCCCCCCAAGGTGCTGGGGGCCATCGATGACTTCTGGTATCGCTGGGTGTCAGATATCGGTATCACTGGACCCGATAAAGGTCAGGGCGGCAAATACCTGATCTTACCGCCGGGCTACACGGGAGACATTCCCAAGGGTTACTTCATCGTTCGTCCCAAAACCTACGGCAACTGGATGCCCTTCCGCTCCTTTCTTGTGGACGGTTCCCCTAAGCCAGGGGTGGAATCAGTCAAGAAGAATCTCAAGATTTACCAACTCTCTGAGGCAGCCAACCCACCGGCAATCAAGTTTGTCAATGCCTCCGGAGTGCCGGCCAACTTTGTCGCCCCAGGTGATTATTCCTTCTGGAATTTGCTGAACCAGGTGATCCAGGAGGAACCCGCCAGCGGCTCGGACCCCACCACTTTGGGTCTGTTCGCCTCGATCGGCATCGTCAAGGGCAAGCCCTTCAACCCGGACGAACGCATGCAAAAGATTCTCAGCGATGCCGCCAATATCGGTGCGGTGACGGCACGAACTCTGGCTTTCAAGATTCGCGAACGAGAGGCGTTCTTCTACCCCAACAGCAATTGGCGTCTGCCGTTCTTTGGGGGATACAAGTTTGAAGTGTCACCCGGTGTGGCCAACCTCGATGGAGCTGCATTCTTCTACTACTTCGCCACCGGCGTGACGCCGGCGATGGAGGAGAAGATGTTGGGCCAGGGTTCCCAGTATCCTTGGGCCTCCCTGGATGCCAAGGGCAACCCCTTCGACGGCGGCAAAACCTACCGGCTGCGCCTACCCCCCAACATCCCGGTGAAGGATTTCTGGTCGGTGATTGTATATGACAATCAGACCCGCTCGATGCTGCAGACCGAACAGAAAGTGCCCAGTGTGAGCAGCCAGAACAAGGGCATCAAAACCAATGCCGATGGATCGGTGGATGTGTGGTTTGGCCCCAAGGCCCCGGCTGGCTTTGAAAAGAACTGGGTGCAGACGATTCCCGGCAAGGGCTGGTTCATGATTCTGCGGCTCTATGGACCGCTGGAGCCCTGGTTCAATAAAACCTGGCGGCCTGGGGAAATTGAACTGCAGCCTTAAGAGTTCGCTGGTATGGGCTGTGAGGTGCCTGGCCGTTCCCTGGATTTACAAGCAGGCAGGCAAACCAAAGGCCTGCTCGAAAATGGCGATGGCATCATTTGGCAATAAAATCCAGGGGATAGGTCGCTAGGTGCTGATACCTGAAGCGATTCTGATATTGGGTGTAAACACGGCTTTACGATCAGCTTGCAGCAACTGAGTCAAAATCCGCAGTCCTCAAAGCCGGTTTTGGGCAGGGTTTTTAGCGGCAGACAGCGTTGACCAAGCGTTGCAACCATAACCAATTAGGTAATTATACTCATACCCATGTCAGAATCAAGCATGTTTAGCATTTTTTGACCGCCGTCATGATACGGTTAAAATTGATGGTGATTCGGAGGCAGGCTGCTGCAGATGGATGGGACTGAGTGCTTCCTCAATCGGGTTTTTACCAGTTAAGACCTGGTTCGCTGGCTGTCGCCCCCTGGCTATTGGCTAGGGCTGACTGGCGTTCGCCTGCTGAATGCGATCTGAAGCCTTATTCAGTGCCCATGCCATCCAGGCAGTTCCCGCAATCCAAACGCCTGCCTTTTCACAACAACGGATTATGGCAATGACTGATTTTTCAATCACTTTCGATGAAATTGACCCCGCTTCCATCAAATGGAATGGCCAGAAGGGAGAGGTAGAACTCGTGGCTAGAGCCACGGAGGCCATTACGGGGTCTGCCGGCGGCAATTGTGGTGGTTCAGGATCAGGCTCTAATGGACAGGCCCCCAACTCCCCCAACACCACCTATCTGGCCTGGGTTTCCCTCTATGCCTCCACCGACAATCGCTTCGATGCCAGCGACGTTTTGCTCGGCCGCAGCCAGGTTCTCATCAAGAGCAACCAAACTAAGAATATCGAACTCGAATACTCAACAGCCGGCCTTGCCCTTGCCGAAGGCTCCTACAGCCTGATCGCCCGGATCGATAGCCCAACAGGAGTGGTTGACAGCAATACGGCCAACAACCAAAGCGTGGCACTGGTCAATGCTGCTG
>JBBASD010000282.1:0-2441 GCA_040399485.1 Cyanobium sp.
GAATCACCCCCAGGGAAAGCGTCATCAACGGATGTGGTTGGGTGCCTGGGGATGGCCTGGAACACCCGGAAGGATACTCTGAGCCTGGCGTATGATGAGAGCTTCCTGCTGAAGAGGTCAAGAAAGCTGAGTCACCTCGCCCCGATAGACCTGGGAGATCCGGAGTGCTTGTCTAAGGCGCTGGCCGGTGACCTGGTGACTAGGGCAGGAATTCTGTCAAGAGTAGCGGAAATGTATGACCCCTGCGGCTGGTTTGAGTGCATCAAGGTGCAGCTGAAGCTGGCGTTGCAGGGGTTGAATGGCCTTGAGTGGAGCGACCCGGTGCCGCTAGAGTATAGAGCGGACTGGGTGAAGTTGTTTCAGTTGATGCAGGATATCAAGTCCGTGGAGCTGGACCGCTGCGTCATCCCGAGGGACCACGTGCCTGGTTTCCAGCTGAGGCTGATCGCAATGGCGGATGCCGGTTTGCGGGCCTGTGGAGCGGCCGTGTATGCCGGGGCAGAGCGGACGGACGGATCGTACTCTTCTGCTCTGGTGCTGGCCAAGAGCAGGATGGCTCACCACACAGTACCTCGGAACGAGCTGGAAGGAGTGGTGCTGGCCGCGGAGACCGCCCTGGTGGTGCAGCAAGCGCTGGGAGAGAGATACGGTGCCACCCGGCTGTACACTGACTCGCGGATAGTTTTGTGTTGGGTAATGAACAAGTCCAAACGTCTCAGGATGTGGGCGTTCAACAGGGTGCAGGCAATCATCAACATGACAAGGCGGATGGCCAATGGCGAGGAGGTTGTGCCGGTGTACCATGTGAGCGGACCCAACAACATTGCGGATTTGCTGACCAAGAATCGGGTGGCGTCTACCCGTGATGTGGTGGAGGGCTCGGCGTGGCAGAAGGGGTTTCCGTGGATGCAAGAGCGCACGGAGGGCCTCCCCTGCGAGCAGTTCGTCGCAATCCCAGAAGAGTCGGAGGCTCTGTATAATAGGGAGTTGTTCCAAGAGTTTGAAATCTCGCAGGTGGAAATGTCCCGGACCGGGCGGGCGGTCCTGAGGGAAGTCGCGGTGCACCTGGCATGCGCAGCTCCTGGGAGCTGTCCGCCGGCCGAGTCACCGCCAGAAGTCTGTTACTCGTCAACTATTTTGCTGTCGGAAGGATGGCTATTGAATGCGGTCGGTTTTTTGCGGCTGGGTTGGGAGAAGGCACTGCGCGTGGTCAAGCTGGTGGTGACCGCCACTGACATTATGAAGCATGGGGTGCATGAGTGTCGGCGGGTCGATACTCCTGGCTGCCCATTCTGCAGACCCGGGACGGCAACTGCGGAGCAGATAGCCATAGCGATGGTTGAGCGGGTAGCGTCAGAGCAGGCGGAGAAGGTTTTGACAAAGCGAAAGATGGAGTCAAAATACCATTGTCAGGATGGAGTGTGGTATAGCAGTTCGAGGCTGCAGAAGGAGGGAGCGGTTGAAGTTTTGGATCTGGACTGTCTTCCGTTCTTCGATGAGTTGCAGATAAAGAAGTTGTTGCCAGTGGTGCTGGTTCAGTCGGAGGTCTTTCATTCCCTGTTGGCGCATGTGCATCTGGTGGAGATGCCGCATCGAGGTGTGGAGTCTACGCTGAAGCGAATCAGGGAGCTGTTTCATCCTATTGGTAATGCGCGGCAAGCAATCACCAGGTTTAATGGAGCCTGTACAAAGTGCCGGCTCATGCTGCAGCGGACTGTAAGGCTAGAGCTCGCGGAGTTTCCAAAATGCAGGTCTTCAGTTGCGCCACCCTTCTATCACGTCCAGATGGACATAGCTATGGGATTTAGGTTGGTTCCGGAGGGTAGGGCCAAAGGCGGGACTTGCAATGCGCTGGTAGTGGTGTGCTTGCTGACCTCGGCCACCAGTGTCATGGCCATGGTGGGATACAACACGGCGGCCGTCATCCAGGGCTTGGAGCGCCATTCTGCTCGGTACGGTTTGCCTGCGGTTGTATATGTGGACAGCGGGACGCAGCTGGCCAAGCTGGACTCGACGTTCTTCCGGGTGAGAGAGCCGTCGGCCTTCATCTCGTCAACCTGCAAGTTCAATGTGGTTGTGGCTACGCCAAAAGCGCATCACCACCAGGGCCGGGTTGAGGCGAAGATAAGTGTGCTGAGGAAGCTGCTAGCAGCTTGGTCGAGGTCTACGGAGCAGGCCAACACGGTGTTGGGGTGGGAGACTGTGTTCGCAAGAGTTGCCAGCGCAATAGATGACGTGCCGATTGCTAGAGGGAGTGCGTCAGCGGCGTCGGACATTGGTTGGGAGATCATCACTCCTAACAGGTTGAAGCTGGGCCGAAACAACTACCGGCAGCTAGAGGGGCCGATCAAGGTGGACAATTGCCCCCAGACCCAGTTAAGGAGGAACCAGATGATCACGGCGAAATGGTATGAGCTGTTCATTGAGCGCATCAGTCTGCT
>JBBASD010000283.1:0-1165 GCA_040399485.1 Cyanobium sp.
TGAGATCGGCCACGAGCTGGAGGTGGCGGCGATACACCTCGCTCCAGCAGTAGCCTCGCCGACCACTGAAGACATACAAACGTCCCCGTTGGCGATTGCGCGCCACGATCGAAGTAGCCATCACCCGGGCCGGACCCACCAGACGACGGACCAGGGAGTCCAGCATCGCCACGGTGGCTTCCCCACTTCCCTTGGCCCTGAACGGGCCATCGGGGAGTGCGGCGATCTGCCGCAACACCTCGCCGCAAAGATCGCCAGCCGTGGCTTTGAGATGGTCTCGCCACAGCCTGCCGTCGTCATGGAAGACCACCAGCAGACTGCCCTCGGCCTGCACCAGTCGCGAAGCGGCAAGGGGCACCAGCTCAAGAAAGCGCCGCAGGTTGGTAAAGCTGCGCAGGGCAAAGGCGAGGGAAGCCAACAGCTCCTGATTGCGACGTTGTTCGCCGCTGAGGCTGTCGAGCAACTGGCGCAAGGACAATGACGAGGACGATCCCCGCTCGGGTATCGCCGAGACCGACCTCTCGGAGGCAGGAGAAGGGAAGCCGGGCGGCGGTCCACTCAAAAAGGTGCCGCAAGGGGATCCGAAAGTTAGCAGCGTTGAACCAGCGCGGGCAGGGCAAGAGTCAGCCGGTATTGACGATTTGACAAATCATGGCTGGCTAAGGTGGATTTGTTGCTCGGTTCAGGGATGGCTCCCCATGGGAACATCAATGCAAACAACGCGAAAATTGACTGCAACGCTGAAAATGTCTTCCCAGCCGACTTCAATCCCGCAAAGGATGTCTCGCACCCTGCCTGCCATGGTCAGCGAGCGAACCACCGCCCTGATCAGCTCGGCTCTACTGCTCACAGCGACCAGCATCTCGCCGGCTTTGGCCGCTGAAAAGTGTGTCTTCCTCCAGCCGATCGGTGGCGATGGAGCCAGCCCTGTGGCGGCCAAGTCAGTGGGACCCGGCAAGTTGTTGGGAAAACCGAACTGGAACACCGACTTCGTGGTGGATCGTCCCTTCCGAAGCTACAAGTTCTTCTTCACGGCCAATTCTTCTGATAGCAAGGCCAAATATCCCGTAGAAGGATTTATGAAATTCACCGATGGATCCTCTCTTAAGGTCATCAACGAAACCATGAATCCCCCCATCGGCACCGGTCGCATGTTTGGGCCCTT
>JBBASD010000283.1:1265-2439 GCA_040399485.1 Cyanobium sp.
CCCCGATCACCAATGCCCAGTTCCTGAAATTCATCAAAGCCAGCGGTCACCGCACCCTGGCCGAGCGACCCGCCGACGCCTGCCAGTATCCGGGGGCTCGGCCTGAGCTTTTGGCACCAGCCTCGATCGTGTTTGCCGCTCCAGCCGCCTCGGTCGATCTGGGCAATCACTACAACTGGTGGAACTATGTTGCGGGAGCAGATTGGCGCCATCCTGAGGGTCCAGGCAGCTCCATCAAGGGACGGGAACACCATCCGGTGGTGCATGTGGCCTTCGAGGACGCTGAGGCCTATGCCCAATGGGCTGGCAAACGCCTGCCCACCGAGGCGGAGTGGGAATGGGCAGCCCGCGGCGGACTGGAGGGCAAAGACTATGCCTGGGGCGACGAACTCCACCCTGGTGGAAGAATGCTGGCCAATACATTTCAAGGCGACTTTCCCTACGCCAACAGCCGACTCGATGGTTGGGAGCGAACCTCGCCCGTGGGCAGCTATCCCGCCAATGGCTATGGACTGGTCGACATGATCGGCAATGTCTGGGAGTGGACGCAGGATTGGTATCTCGACCATGCAGCCCGGCTGGACTCCAGCTGTTGCGCCGCCAGCGCCAGTGCCAGGGAGCGCAGCATCGCAACCGACCTTGGCGCCATTCGCATCCCCCGCAAAGTCGTCAAGGGGGGATCTTTTCTTTGCGCCCCGAGCTACTGCCGGCGCTACCGTCCCGCTGCCCGCATGGCCCAGGGCGTGGATACAAGCACTTGCCACATGGGTTTTCGCTGCGTGATCTCAAGACCAACGCCATGAATCTCACCAACGAACTGGCCAAGGAGCGCAATCGGGCGGCCGAGGAGCGCACCTTGATGGCCTGGATCCGCACCTGCCTGTCGCTGATCAGCTTCGGCTTCGGCCTCGACAAAGTTGTCGGGGCGATCAACCGCACCCGCCTGGGCGCCAGCGGTCACGCCGACCTGACCGTGCGGCTGGTGGCAATGGCATTCATTCTCACCGGCATCGTGGCCATGGCGGCTGCCACCCGGCAACATCGACGCAACCTGATCCTGCTGGGGCGGGCTGACTACACCTATGTGCCCCAGACCTCAATCGGCACCGGCACCGCCCTGGCCCTGATGGCCATCGGCACCGTCTCGCTGCTGACGCTCATCTGGGGAGCCCTG
>JBBASD010000284.1:0-2405 GCA_040399485.1 Cyanobium sp.
AGCGGGGCGACGAGGCCCAGCAGCTGCGCTGGAAATTTGCCCTGTTGCGCCTATCGAACCAGCACCTGCGCGACTACCTCAAGCGCCTGCCGGCCTTTGAAGATGGCGAAGCCCAGGAGCGGGCGCTGGATCTGGTGCTGCAGCACCCCTATCTCGGTCCGGCCCTGGAGTTTCTGCACCAATGGCCCGATCGCCGCCGCTGCGCCAGCTTGATCTTGGCCCGACCCGCCGAACTCGACCGCGCCGATGAAAAGCTGCTGGCCGCAGTGGCTGAAGCCCTGGAGGCCGACCAACCCCTGGCGGCCACGCTATGCCTGCGGGCCTTGATCGAATCGATTTTGGAGCAGGCCCGCTCCAACCGCTACCGCCACGGCGTGCGCCACCTGGCCAGTTGCCGCCGCCTGGCCGGCGCAATTGCTACCTGGGGCACGATTCCCGATCACAACAGCTACATCAACGAGCTGTTGTATGCCTATGGCCACCGCGTCGGCTTCATGAACCAGCTCGATCCCGACAACCTGTTGCTGTCTGAGTCGCCAGGGGATCAGCCTCAGCGGGACTGATCGTGCCCCATGGCTTGCGCCGTCAGCGGCGGCTCATAAAAGAAACCTCCCCCAACCCCTGCCTGGCGCACCACCGCGCAGCGGCTGGCCACGCGCCAGAGGGCCCGGTGGATGGGGGTGGGGTCGTAGCGCACCAGATCGGGGAACTGCCGCTTCAGCAGGGCCGAGCCGCGCCAAGCGTTGTAGTGGGGGATGGCCGAATTGACGTGATGGCACACGTGGGTGGAGCCGAGGCCGTGGTGGAGCAGGTTGAACAGGGGGCCGTAGGGGCGATCCACGGTCTGCAGGGCGCCCTTGGCCCAGGTCCACTGATCGGCGGCGTAGTGGGGGATGTTGGTGTCGGTGTGCTGCAGCCAGGTGTAGTTCACCAGCCAGGCATTGACCACCAGATAGGGCAGGCCGTAGACACACAGCACCCTGGCCACGGAAAAGTGGGCGGCGGCCAGGGCCAGGGCCAGCAGCACCGCCAGCAGGCCGAGGTTCGACTGCAGCATGCGGGGGCGGAAACCTGCGGGGAAAAGGGGCCGCCGGCCATTACGGTAAGGCTTGCCGTTCCAGAAGTGGGAGGTGGGGGCGCCGTAGTCTTCACCGCCGGCAAGGCCGAACACGAGATAGAGCGGCCAGCCCACCACCAGGTGGATGAACAGGGCCTGGAGTCCGAACAGGACCGGACCGATCCGCTGGGCCAGGGCTGCCAACCACCGGCCGGTGGCGGATTCAATCCGTGAGGGCACATGGGTTTCACCGCCCTCAAGCTGGTTGCAGTTGGCGTGGTGCACCGCATGGCTGCGTTGCCAGCTGAAGTAGGGCACCAGCAGCAGGCTATGCAGCGTGAAGCCAACCGTCGCCTCCAATCGCCGGTTGGGATGGAAGGCGCCGTGGCCGCATTCGTGGGCCAGCACCCAGCAGCCCATGGCCACCGTGCCCGTGATCAGCCCATAGAGCAGCCACAGCGGCGCGGCTAAGGCCGTGAGCGGAATACGGGTGCCGAGGCCGTAGGCCAGCAACGAGAGCCCGAGGGAGAGGGCCAGGCTGCCCCAGGCCTTGGCCGGCTTGTGCTGCAACAGATCGGCGGGAAGGCAGGCCAGCAGTTCGGCCTTGCTGGGATAGGGGGGAAGCGGTGCGGCTGCGGCCGCTGGGGCAGGCTGCTGCAGAAGTTCGGTACGGCTCAACGGGTCGGAGGCAGGGCAAGGGGCAGGCGACAGGTCGGCCGCTTGCCACCGAGACGTTAGGGACCAGCCTGGAGCCACCGTGCGGCGAGATTCTTTTGCCCCAATCCGCGAACATCAACCCCCCGGCCTGGGCTTGCTGGGGCAGCCGTTAGCCATGGCTGGGCCCTCGAGGCCCCTGCAGCGAAGCGGCGCTTGCCTGCTGCGGGCCCTGGCGGCCATGTTCTGCCTGCGGGTCTTGATCGCGTCGATTTGGGAAGAGACCCTCTCCAACCGCTAGCGCCACGCCGTGCATCACCTGGTCAGCCGCCGCCGCCTGGGCGGTGCGATTGAGGCCTGAGGGGCAATCCCCAATAGCAAAATTATCATGGATCTTTTGCACGCCTATGGCCACCGCATGGGTTTCCTAACCAAGCTGGATTACGACAACCTGCTGCTCGATGAGTTGCCATTGAATCAGCTGGAGGCAGACTGGGGTCCGTGATGGCGATGGGCCGTGGCTGAGAGCATTGGGCAGGACGTGCATTGGCCGTGGTTCAGCGGTCTTCGCCTGAGCGGGGAGGTGGCGGGGCAGTATCAAATGGAAAGCTCTGACACAGAGCAAGAGCTTAAGGACTCACCTGATCAGCAACAAAGCTCCGCAGATCTGAGCTGTCTCTCCGGCTTCGGATCG
>JBBASD010000285.1:0-2388 GCA_040399485.1 Cyanobium sp.
GGCACCGGCAGCCATCCCTCCACTCGCCTCTGCCTTGAAGCCCTGGAAGACCTGGCTGGGCAACGGGGCGGATTGGGGGCCCCAGCCCCCCTGGAGGGTCTGCGGGTGGCCGATCTGGGCTGTGGCAGCGGCATCCTGGCCTTAGCCGCCCTGCGTCTGGGCGCCAGCCAGGTGGCGGCGGTGGACACGGACAGTCTGGCCATACGGGCGACCGCGGCAAATGCCCGCCTCAACGACTTCACGGTGGGCGATGGGTCGCAGAACCCAGCCCAGCTAAGCGTCGCCCTCGGCTCCGCCAGCACCCTGGAGACCCTGCTGCAGGGCCGCCGCGCCGATCTGTTGCTCTGCAACATCTTGGCCCCCGTGATTGAGGCCCTCAGCCCCTGCTTCGCCTCCTTACTGGCCCCGGGAGGGGTGGGTTTCCTGAGTGGCCTGCTGGTGGACCAGGCCCCGGGTCTGGAGAAGGTTTTGGCGGCCCAAGGCTGGCGGGCCCAATTGGTGGCCCGGCAGGAGAGCTGGGGGTTGTTGCGCCTGGAGATACGGGGTGATGTTGCATAAGGCACGCTGATCACTTCAGGCCTTTTGATTGGCCTTCCCAGCCTGCCGGCCCAAGATGGCTGGGAATCCCCCCCAGCGGGTGTAGGAAGGGCACGTCCTTCAGGCACGGATCCACCGTCGCCTGTGAGCTTCACTCCCTTTCATGGCTTCCTACAAGGTCACCCTCATCAACGAGAGCGAAGGCCTCAACAAGACCATTGAGGTTCCTGACGACCAGTACATCCTTGATGCTGCTGAAGAACAGGGCATTGACCTCCCCTATTCCTGTCGCGCTGGCGCCTGCTCCACCTGCGCTGGCAAGCTCACCGCCGGCACCGTGGACCAATCCGATCAAAGCTTCCTGGATGACGACCAAATCGAGGGCGGTTTTGTGTTGACCTGCGTGGCTTACCCCACCTCGGACTGCACGATCAAGACCCACGCCGAAGAAGAACTGTACTGAGCTCGACTTCGCGATTCAGCGTTTGCCCAGTTCATCTCCCGTCGCCACCCTGCCGGGTGGCTTTTTTATGACTGTCCAGGTGCACTGCCTGCTGGAATTCAGCAGTGAACACCCAAGTCCTGGAGGCCAATTCAGCTTTCGGGTGCTTGGTCCTTGCTGCCGCCTCTTTGATCGCGAGGAATTGCCTTGGCCCTGCTGCCGCTTGGCCTGGCGGAGCAAGGAACCGAGTTGGCGACGCATCGGCCGTCGCTTTGTGCCTGACCTGGCGGCAAGGCGCTGCCCTTCCTACTCGGTGGAATTGCTGCAACCAGGCTGCCGCCCGACAGCAACGGTGATCACCCTGTTCCCCCAGCGACTGGCGGCACCTTTGCAGGAATGGTGGTACAGCAAATTGCCCGGATCTATGGAGCCAGACAATAATCAACCCCCAGGCCCTGATGGGACTGGGGGTTGGTAGTGATGCCAGATTAGAGACGCGGCAGCTAAGGAAAGCTCAGACGGATTGATAAGAAGATAGATTAGAAGTAGATCTTGCCACCGCCCCATTGAATCCCTTGCACCTTGGGGGCGACAAGAATATAGCCTGCAATCAGACGGAGATCTTCATCGTCGAGGTCACGCATCTTAACAAAGACATCGCTACTGCGCAGACTGGGATGGACATCGGAGATGCTGTATTCTCCGTCAAATGAAGTGGGGTCTTTCATAAAGTCCACCAAGGCGTCCACCGTGTTTCGGGGAGGGGTCGCCAGGGCCAGGGTCTCGGGATCCAGACCCACGTTCTGGTTGGTTTTGGTAATACCGCCAGCGTGACAAGTGCCGCAGCTGTCGTTGAACAGCTTGCGACCGCTCTTGATTTCCTTCTCGCTGAACGTCACTGTTGTGCCATCGGCCGTGGCGGGCACCGTCAAGGTGGCGGAGTCCCACCGGGCGGCGGTGGCAGGGCCGGCAAAGCAGACCAGCAGCGCCAAGGGCAGAACCAGGAAGGTTTTGGCGAAGGCGCGAAGGGCTGAGTGGAGGAAGGGGGCCATGGGAGAAGCCGGGGAACTGGCGGTTAGACCGCGACTGAGACCTTGTATCACGGCCCGTGGGTGCACTGGTCGCGATCCATGCGAACTGTTGCAGGCTCAGTCCGCGTGGGGGTCACTGTCAATATCGGCTTCTCCCCCTGGGGTCAAATCAAGTCGCAGGAAGTCCCGGGCCACCCGCGTCTCGGCAAAGATCGCCCGCGCCTCGGCTTCGAGGTCCTCGGGCGTCACTGGATTTCCCTGCACGTAGCGGGGGCTGAGATGGGTCAGCACCAGTTGCTTCACACCGGCGGCCAGTGCTGTCTGGGCCGCCATGGTGCTGGTGGAGTGCTGTTTCAAGATGGCCATCTCCGCTTCTCC
>JBBASD010000286.1:0-2388 GCA_040399485.1 Cyanobium sp.
TGCAGGAGCCCTAGCCTCGCCGTGGAGCAGGGCACCATGAGCGAGAGCACCGACCCAACCACCAGCCCGGCCACGATCGTGCCGCTGCAGCCAAGCAGCGGTGCCCTGGCGGCGGTCTCCCCGCAGGCCCCCCCGCCGGCCAACGCCAACGCCGACGAGTTTCCCGGCGAGGTGGAAATGAGCCTGGTGGACCACCTGGAGGAACTGCGGCGCCGCGTGCTGCGCAGCCTGCTGGCGGTGGTGGCGGGGGCGGGCCTGTGCCTGGTGTTTGTCAAACCGCTGGTGAGGCTGCTGGAGGTGCCCGCCGCCGGCATCCGTTTTCTGCAACTGGCGCCGGGGGAGTTCCTGTTGGTTTCCTTGAAAGTGGCCGGCTATGCGGGCCTGACCCTGGCCCTGCCCTACGTGTTGTTTGAGGGATTGGCCTTCGTCTTGCCCGGCCTGACCCGGCGCGAGCGGCGCCTGGTGGCTCCGGCGGTTGCGGGCTCCAGCGTGCTGTTCGCCGCCGGCCTGGCCTTCGCCTGGTGGGCCCTGGTGCCTGCGGCCCTGCGTTTTTTGGTCAGCTACGGGGCTGACGTGGTCGAACCGCTCTGGTCGATCGAGCGCTACCTGGATTTCGTGCTGCTGCTGCTGCTGGCGACTGCCCTCGCCTTCCAATTGCCGGTGCTGCAGCTTTTGCTTGGTGCCCTGGGGCTGATCAACGCCAAGGTGATGCTGGCGGCCTGGCGCTGGGTGGTGCTGGCCAGTGCCCTGGCCGGCGCTGTGCTCACCCCCTCCACCGACCCGATCACGATGCTGCTGCTCAGCGGCGCCATCACGGCCCTCTATCTGGTGGGGGTGGCCCTGGTGAGCCTGGTCCAGGGAGTCAAACCGCAGGCCACCACCTAGGTTCGCTGCCGTCACCCCCGTGCCGATGGCCGTCTCCAGCCCCCCCCAGTCCCCTGCCGGCGCCCCCACCGTTCCCCCCTGGCGCCGCCTGGTGGCCGTGGCGGCCGAAGGGGTGGCCAGTGGCACGCCCTACATGGTGGGCAGCAAGTTATTGCAGGGATGGCTGGCCGCCAATGCCATCCCCCTGCCCCTGATCGGCCTGCTGCCCTTGGCCGAACTGCCCTACACCCTCAAGATGTTCTGGGCCCCGGCCCTGGACCGCTGGGCCCTGCCCTGGCCCGACAGGCGCCGCGGCTGGATTCTGGTGTTTCAGGTCATCCTGGTGGCCGTGATTGGCGCCATGGCCCTGCTGCGGCCCAGCACCAGTGCCGCCAGCCTGAGCGCCATCGGTGCGGCGGCCCTGGTGCTGGCCCTGGCCAGCGCCAGCCAGGACATTGTCATTGACGCCTACCGCACCGATCTGCTGCCGGAGGCGGAGCGGGGACCCGGGGCGGCGACCCACAACCTGGGCTATCGCACGGCGGGCCTGGTGATCAGCTCGGGGGGGTTTCTGCTGGCGGGCTGGCTTGGCTGGCCCGCCGCCTTTGCCGCCACGGCCGTGCTGATGGCTGCCACGATCCCCTTCACCCTGACGGCCCCCAAGCTCGCCCCCCTCAGCCAGCCGCTGACCAGCCTGCGCCAGGCGATGGCGGGTCCGATCCGGGAGTTTTTGCATCGCACCGGCGGCGGGCGGGCGCTGCTGCTGCTGCTGCTGGTGCTGCTCTACCGCTGGCCGGATGGCCTGCTCAACGCCATGGCGATTCCATTTTTGACGATCAGCGGTTTCAGTGCTGCCACCATCGGCTTGATCCAGGGGGCCTGGGGCATCGGCGCCACCATTGTGGGCACCATTTTGGGTGGGGCCCTGTTGCCACGTATCGGCATGAACCGCTCTTTGTGGTTGTTTGCCCTGGTGGGCGCTGCTGGGAACCTGGCCTATGGGCTGCTGGCCCGTTTCGGCGGTGGCGTCCCCGCCCTGCTGTTTGCCGCCGGCCTGGAAAACATCGGTGGCGGCATGGTGGGCGCCGTTTTCGTCGCCCTGCTGATGAGCCTCTGCAATCCGCGCTTCTCCGCCACCCAATACGCCCTGCTTTCGGGGGTCTATGCCCTCAGCCGCTCCCTGCTTTCCTCGCCGGCGGGGGTCCTGGCCGAACGCAGCGGCTGGACCAACTTTTTTCTGCTCAGCGCTCTGGCCTCCCTGCCGGCGTTCCTGTTGATGACCCGCGTCATCCCCTGGAACGGCCGCCAGGCCCTGGGGGCTTTTGATGCGGCAAAAGATGCCACCTGAAGGTCCCCAATGTTGATGTTTGTTGGCGGGGTCCAAACACGCAAGAATGTCCCTAAAAAGACAAGAGCCAGAGGGCCCGCCGCCAAGCGGAAACCCGATCCGGCCTAGCCAAGAATTTATGGATAGAATCAAATCTATGACGGCGCCAAGTCGTCGAGGTAGCAAAGCTGACTCCC
>JBBASD010000287.1:0-2340 GCA_040399485.1 Cyanobium sp.
ATCACAAGCCCCGCCAGGTGTTCTCCGGCCATTACGTGCCGGTGACCCCCACGCCTCTGCCAGCGCCGCAGTATGTGGCCCACAGCAGCATTTTATTCAACGACCTGGGCCTGGATGAAGGGCTGGCCCACGACGAAGACTTTCTGCGGCTGTTTTCTGGTGATATCAGCGTGGCACGCCAGCCGCTGCGACCGTATGGCTGGGCAACCGGTTATGCCCTCTCTATCTACGGCACCGAATACAGCCAGCAGTGCCCGTTTGGAACCGGCAATGGCTATGGCGATGGCCGGGCGATATCCGTGTTTGAGGGCCTGTTCAAGGGCCGACGCTGGGAGATGCAACTCAAAGGCGGCGGCCCGACGCCCTACTGCCGTGGCGCCGATGGCCGCGCCGTGCTGCGCTCCAGCGTGCGCGAGTTTCTGGCTCAGGAGTTCATGCATGCCCTGGGGGTGCCGAGCTCACGCTCGCTGACGCTCTATGTGTCCAGGTCTGAAACCGTGCGCCGGCCCTGGTATGCACCGAACTCCCGGTCATTTGATCCCGACATCATGGTGGACAACCCGGCGGCGATCACAACCCGCGTTGCACCTTCTTTTCTGCGGGTTGGCCAGCTGGAGCTGTTCGCCCGTCGCGCCCGCAGCAATGCCCATCCGGGTGCGCTGAACGAGTTGCGCATGATCGTGGCGCACCTGATTGAGCGGAATTACCGGCCTGAGATCGATCCGGTTTTGGAGTTCAGCGATCAGGTGGTGGAGCTGGCCAGGTTGTTTCGCGGACGGCTGACCTCCCTGGTGGCCAACTGGCTGCGCGTTGGTTACTGCCAGGGCAATTTCAACAGTGACAACTGCGCTGCGGGTGGCTTCACCCTCGATTACGGACCCTTCGGCTTCTGCGAATTGTTCGATCCCAGATTCCAGCCCTGGACCGGCGGCGGCGAGCATTTCTGCTTCTTCAACCAACCGCTTGCGGCTGAAGCCAACTATCAGATGTTCTGGGCCGCCATCCGATTGCTGCTTGCAGATGAGCCGGAAGCATTGGCGCGGCTCGATCAGATCTACGATGGCTTCGCGGCGGCAATGCAGCAAGAGATTGAGGCGATGTGGGCCAGCAAGCTCGGCCTGATTAGTTATGACGCAGCGCTGGTGAACGAGCTATTTGAGCTGCTGGTTCTCTCCAGGGCGGACTACACGATCTTCTTTCGCAAGCTGTCTGACATACCCGAACAACTATCAGTCTTGAAAGAGAGCTTCTACGTGCCCAGCTCAGAGCAGCTCGACGGGCAATGGACTCAGTGGCTGCAACGCTGGCGCGAGCGCCTCAACGCCAGTGGCGACACCCAAGTGACATCTGCAGCGATGAAACGCATCAACCCCACATACACCTGGCGCGAGTGGCTGATCGCACCGGCTTATGAAAAGGCTGCCCAGGGAGATTATGGCTTGATCAAGGAGTTGCAGGCGGTATTCAGCCATCCATACGCCGAGCAATCAGCGGAAGTGGCGGCAAAGTACGACCAACTGAGGCCCCGGCAATTCTTCAGCGCCGGTGGGGTGTCCCACTACAGCTGTTCGTCTTGAGTCCCTACTTTGCCATCCCGATCTGATGCCCCTCAGCACCGACCTCACCGACGCCCTGATCGCCCTGATCCCCGAAGATGGCAGCCGGATCAGCAATGCTGAGATCAAGGCTGCCCTGGAGCAGGGGGTGCGAGAACCGCTTAGCGACGCGCTGGTGGAGGAAGCCAAAAACTTTGTGGTGGCGATGGGAGCGGCAGAGAAGGCTCGAGGGCCAGGCGGTGGCCTGAAGGCCCCTGGCATCGAGCCACCGCCAAGGGCTGCGGCTCGCCCACGCAACAGCAATGGTGGGCCGGCCCAGGGGCGCCAGGCGTCTGTAGCTGCAGCACCCGCCAGCCCTCCCCCCGAGCCCGGTGATCCCAGCCGCGGTTTCCAAGGCTGGGTGGCGCCACCCGAGCGCGACCCGGGCAAGGCGGCGATGGAGAAGAGCCTTTGGGAGGCGGCCGATCAGTTCCGCGCCAACTCGGGCCTCAAGGCCCAGGAGTACTCCGGCCCAATTCTCGGCCTGATCTTCCTGCGATTTGCCGATGCCCGCTTCACCCCCCACTGGCAGATGCTCAAGGCCGCCGGTGGCAGCGAACGGCGCGGCAGCCGTGAGGAGGATCCCAATGCCTATCAGAGCGAGGGCCTGCTTTACCTGCCCCCCGGCGCCCGTTACCAGGAGCTGCTGGAGCTGCCCGAGGGCGCCGACATCGGCGAGAAGCTGAATGGGGCCATGGGCCTGGTCGAGGCGGCCAACAGCAAGCTCGCCGGGGTGTTGCCGCGC
>JBBASD010000288.1:0-2243 GCA_040399485.1 Cyanobium sp.
GTGGTCGGGCCCTGATGCGGGAGCAGGCTCGATCACCCGCGATCAGTCGGTGCTGATCCGTCAGTTGGTCGAGCGCGCCGAACAGCGCCTGCTACTCACAACGTACGCCTTCTACAAAGGGCCCTTCATCAAAGAGTTATTCCAACTTATCCGTACACGCATGCTGGCGCTGCCGCAATTGCAGGTGCGCATGGTCTGCAATATCCAGCGTGATCGGGGCGACACCTCCAGCCCTGAAAACCTGATCCGCAAGTTTCAACAACAAACCTGGTTGCGCCTCTGGCCAGAACCGCCTGCTCCCCCGTTGTTCTTCGATCCCCGTTCCCTCTCTCTTGAAAAGGAGAAGGCGGTCTGTCACGTCAAGGCGGTGGTGGCCGATCAGGAGTTGCTCGTCAGCAGCGCCAACCTGACCGATGCCGCCCAGCTCGCCAACTTCGAACTGGGCCTCCATCTCAGCAGCCCCGCCCATGCCGATGACATCTGGGACCACTTCGATCGCCTGATCCAGCAGGGACTTTTGCAGTCCGTTGGTTGAATTCCGCGGCGTTCCGCAGGCCAGATTGAGACAGATTGCAGCCAGCCATCGACATTTCCAATGCCGGCAACCAGCCACTCAGGCTGGCGACAACTTCTGCCGCAGGGGCGGTGGCAAGCGCAACCCGGCCAGAAAGGCCAAGGCCACCAGCAGGCACGAGGCCCACAGGCAGGCCTGCATTCCCCCCACCAAAAACAAACCGCCGGAGAGCAACGTGCCCAGCAGCCGGCCGGCCGCATTGGCCATGTAATAGAAGCCCACGTTGAGGCTCACCGCTTCGGCGTCGCTGTAGGCCAGCACCATGTAGCTGTGGATCGAGGAATTCATCGCGAATACGGCGCCAAAGGCGACCAGGCCGACGACCACGGCAACGGCGGGGTTGGCCACTTGGCGCCAGAGGCTGATGGCGATCAGGGCCGGGATGGCCGTCAGCAGGGCACTCCAGAACTGCACGGCAGCCACCCCCGGGGGTGCGCTTTGGCCCCAGCTGCGCCGCAAGGCCGGGGCCGAGGCCTGGATGATGCCGTAGCCGATCACCCAGAGGCCCAGGAAGCCGCCCACCTGCCAGTACTGCCAGCCCAGGGCCTTCTGCAGGAAGACCGGCAACGCCACCACGAACCAGACATCACGGGCGCCGAACAGGAAGAAGCGAGCCAGCGACAACACGTTGATGCCCTGCGATTGGGACCACAGGGCCGTGATGGCGGGCTTCTGCTTCATGCGGCCGATCTCGCCGGGCAGCACCAGGGTCATCAAAAAAGAGAGAAACAGGCCAGCGGCCATGGCCCCCACGGCGGCGTTGAAGCCAATCGTGGTCAGCAGCAATCCCCCCAGGAAAAAGCCCACCCCCTTGAGGGCGTTTTTGGAGCCGGTGAGGATCGCCACCCATTGGAACAGCTGGTTCTCGCCCCGACCGGGATCGCCCGGGGTTGCCGGCACCACTGTTTTAATGGCGCTCTTGGCGCTCATTTTGTTGAGGTCCTTGGCGATGCCGCTGATCGCCTGGGCCACCATCACGTAGGCCACACTCAGCCAGCGCGGCCAGCCATCGGCCACCGCAATCAACATCAGCAGGGCCGCCACCTGCAGCAGCGTTCCGGCCCAAAGCGTCAGCCGCAGCCCATAGCGGGCCCCCAGCCAGCCGCCGTAGAGGTTAGTGATGATGCCGAAGAACTCGTAGAATAGAAACAGCAAGGCGATCTCCAAGGTGGAGTAGCCGAGCTGGTGGAAGTGGAACACCACCAGCATGCGCAGGGCCCCATCGGTAAGGGTGAAGGCCCAGTAATTGGCCGTGACTACCGCATACTGCTGCAATCCCGTCAGGTGTTTCATCGGGCGGCCCGTTCAGCGGTGGCGCCTGCCAACTCAGCCACATGGCAGGCCAGGTCCGCCATCCGGCAGCTGTAGCCCCATTCGTTGTCGTACCAGGCGTAGACCTTGAGCTGGGTGCCGTTGACCACCATCGTCGACAGACCATCGACGATGGCGCTGCGGGGATCGTTGAGGTAGTCGATCGACACCAGCGGCCGGGTTTCGTAGCCCAGGATTCCCCGCAATGGCCCGTTGGCGGCGGCCTCAAAGGCGGCATTCACCTGCTCGACGCTCACTTCTTGGGATAGCTCGAACACCGCATCGGTGAGGGCGGCATTGAGCAGCGGCACCCGCACGGCGTGGCCGTTGAGCTTGCCCTGCAATTCAGGGAAAATCA
>JBBASD010000289.1:0-2229 GCA_040399485.1 Cyanobium sp.
CGGCTCGCAGACCGTTCTCCGTTGTGGGCTCGACGGGGACGCGAAAGACCGGCAGATCAGACGGGACGTTCGTGATCAGACACACCGTCACGGAGTCGCGGGCGGTAAAGGCGTCGTCCTGAACAATCACCACAGGGCGGGGCTTGCTGGCATAGCCGGAGCCGCCGGCCATGGTCCAGAGCTCACCGCTCTTCACTGGCTGTACTCGTCGTCAGGCCACTCGTACACCGAGTCGATGAAGGCCTCGATTTCGGCTTCCTCCTCGCTGGCATTGGCCAACAGACATTGCCGCCGAGCCTCGGCGGCGAACTCGGGGGTATGCACATCCGGCACCCAGATCTGGATCGGCCGCATCACTTGGGCCCGCAACCGCTGGCGGTGCTCCCGCAACTTGCGCCGGTTGGCGGCCCGGCGCGCCTCCTGGGCAGAAGCCTCTGAGGGGCTTGCCTCCGGAGCGGCTTCGGGCACCATGGCGGCTCCCCTTACGGTTACATGTCACTTTAGTCAGGGCCGGCGCTACTGGCCGGGGATGGTGCACGAAGAAATAGAGGGAAGACTGCGATGACCCTGGCCGAGCTGGAGGCCCTGATCTGCACCGGAGAATCCGAACAACTGGAGTTCAAACGCTCCACCAGCCAGCTGCGCTCCGGATGCGACACCCTCTGTGCCTTCCTCAATGGCCGAGGCGGCACGGTGCTGTTCGGGGTGGGCGACAGCGGCCGGATCGTGGGGCAGCACTGCAGCGATGCCAGCCGCCGTGAACTGGCGGAGGCGCTGCGGCGGATCGAACCTTCCGCCCAGGCCACGATCGACGAAGTGCCCCTCCCGGGGGATGGGGATAAGCGGGTGATTGCTGTGCGGGTACCGCCGGGCCAGGGGATGAGACCGTTCTTTCACGACGGGCGCGCCTTTGAACGGATCGCCAGCAGCACGGGGCGCATGCCCCAGCCGGTATTGGAGGGCCTGCTGCTGGAGCGCAGCCATCCGATCCAGCGCTGGGAAACCCAGAAGGCGGTGGGAAACCCAGAAGGCGGTGGGAATCACCGCGGCTGATCTGGATCAGGAGGAATTGCTGCGCACCCTGCGCGTAGGCGTACAGGCGGGCCGCTTGCCTGAGGCGGCCCTCAGCGATCCAGCCAACACCCTGGAGCGGCTGCAGCTGTTGCGCGATGGGGCGATCACCCTGGCGGCCCAGGTGCTGTTCGCCCGGGGCGTCGCTGTGTTGCCCCAGTGCCAGCTGCGTCTGGCCCGCTTCCGCGGCACCGACAAGCGAGAGTTTCTGGATCAGCGGCAACTGAACGGCCATGCCTTCCAGCTGCTGGAGGAAGCGATCCTGTTCTGCCAGCGCCACCTGAGCACGGCGGCGCGCATTCCCAGGGATCGCCTGGAGCGCGAGGAACAGCTGGCGATCCCGCTGCCGGCCTTGCGTGAAGCGCTGGTGAATGCCCTCTGCCATCGCGACTACAGCCAGCAGGGAGCGGCGATCAGCCTGGCGATCTTCGAAGATCGGCTGGAGCTCTGGAGTGAAGGCGGCCTGCCCTTTGGCCTGGAACCGGCCGCCCTGAAGCGGGAGCATGCCTCACGACCGCGCAACCTGCTGATTGCTGATGTGTTTTTTCGCCGGGGTCTGATCGAACGCTGGGGCCGTGGCACCCAGGTGATCGTGGAGGAATGCGAGCGGGCCGGCTGCAGCGAACCCAGCTACCGGGTGAGCGGCGGCTGTTTTGTGGTGACCTTCCCGCTGCGGGTGGGACTAGGGCCAGAGTCGAAGCCAGAGTCAGGGCCAGAGTCACAGCTGGCTCGCAGTGTTCTCCTGGCCCTGGAGCAAGGACCGCTGGGCAAAGCCGCCATTGCTGATGCGCTGGGCCATCGTTCGATTTCGGCTAGCCTCAACCGGACGATCCGTGGCCTGATGGCTGAAGGGCGAATTGCCCCCACGATTCCAGAAAAGCCCAATAGCCGACTACAGAAGTATCGACTGATCACCACATCATCAGAGGGGCAGGTCCCATGATCACCAAACATCGCCGAACACTCTGGATTGAAGGGGTTGAGGACCGGCGCTCGATGAATGAGGAGGCGATTCTGGAGCGGCCCTCACAGGCGGAAAGCCGACGCTGCCTGGAGGAGCAGGTCTGGACCCTGCCGGTCCTGGATCAGCGCAGCGCCGAGGTGATCCTGGGGTACGGCGATGACGGTCTCTGCGGCTGAAGGCAGCCTGGTGATCGA
>JBBASD010000290.1:0-2223 GCA_040399485.1 Cyanobium sp.
GGCGGAGGCGCTGAGGGGATGGTTGAAATGCTGCAGGCAGCGGGCGCAGCAGAGGGTGACAATGGTTTCAGCTTCGCCACGCACCTCAAGCACGCCGCCGTGGTGAAGGACTTGGACGTAGCCCCGCACAGGAGTCAGGGTTGCAAGCTCCCCGATCTCCTGCTGGACAGACCAGCGACGCCCACCAGCTAGAAGGCGCAACTCCTGCAACGGCACCGGCTGCAGATCGTCGCCCTCGGGGGACGGCGAGGGGGACTGGCTCACTTCTTGCCTTTGGGTTCGAACGGCAGTCGGTTGGTCGTGGCGGGAGCGCCTCCGGCCGTGGCGGTGGCTGGTTGCATTTGTTTGTCGAGAATCTGCTGCAGGTTCTCGGGCAGGGTCTCCCGGGTGAGCAAAAAGGTCTGCAGCCCCTGGAAGATGTTGGCAACCACCATGTAAAGCAGCACCCCGGCGGGCAGGGGGAAGAACAGGAACATCGCCGTGATCATCACCGGCGTGATGCGGTTTGCGGTGGCCTGTTGGGGGTTGGCGGGCATGCCCATGCCCGAAAGGATCTGGGAGACAAACAGGCTGGCACCGAAGGCCGCCACCAGGAAAGCGATGTCCCAGTTGATCGAGCCGTCGGTGAGGAAGCCGACCTGGCCCAAGGCCTTGATGAAGAGGAAGCCGCTGCGGGCTGCAAGACCAGGCACCTTGGCTTCGACGACGGCGTCGCCAGGAGCCAGGGCGTGAATGGTGCCATCGGCATCCACGGACACCACGCCTTCGCCCTTGGTAACCGTCCAGCTGGGAGCAAAGGCCTGGCCATTTTCAACTTCGGAGAGCACACTGTCAAAACTGGCCCCCTCGCGGGTGTGGAGCTGGATCTGGTCGGTTTCTCCAACCCCCAGCTTGGTGCCGTTCTCCAGGGTGCCGATCACCGGCACATGTTTGGTTGCGGTGACGAAGATGGAGTGGCTTGGAGTATTGAAGGGCTTGGCTTCGATTGCGGTGCTTTGTTCGGCGGGCAATACCTTGAGGTTGAAGGTGTAGGGCACATCAGCGAACGGTGAACCCCTCAAGGTGGCGAAAAGGGCGAACAGGATCGGCATCTGCACGACCAACGGCAGGCAACCCGAAAGGGGGTTGCCAAACTCCTTCATCAGCTTGCCGAGCTCTTCCTGTTGCTTCTGGGGGTTGCTGGCGTATTTCGCCTTGATTTCGGCCTGCCGTTGCTGCATCACCGGTTGGGCGATGCGCATGCGGCGGGCGCTGCGAATGGACCCGGCACTGAGGGGGAACAGGGCCAGCCGGATGACAACCGTGAGCAGGATGATCGCCAGTCCGTAACTCGGAACGAGGCGATAGAAGAAATCCAGGATCGGAAGCAGGAGGTTGTCGGAGATGTAGCCGATCACGTCAGGGGAGCGCTGGGTGAGAGGGGAACCGTTCGCTTGCCAGTGTGCCGGAGCGTCAGGGCAATCGACGGTACGGTTTGTGCCCGGAGCTGGAAACCGTTGGGGCGAGGGAGTTGATCAGGGTGGTGCCGCTCAGGCACTGGGGCGTTTCTGGGGGGTGAAACCAGTGTTCGGGCGAGATGCCTGGCCCTTGGGGTTCTTGGCGCTGGAGCGGCGCCGTTCTTCGATATAGGCCTCCAGTTCGCGGAAACGGGGCATGGCCCGCATCTCAAGCCTGGAGCCATCGTCAAGGACCAAAACCATGTCTCCCCAACTGCCGAATCCCCTGGGAACCGAACGCACCTCACGGATCTGGCTAAACACGACCTGGGTGCGATCGCGACCGAGCCAGCCGCCGTTGACGGTGATGCGCCGACTGGTGATGAGATAGCGCACCCACAGGGCCCGCACTATGGCGGCGACAGCGAAGGGAATGCCGATGATGGTCAACCCGAACAGCAGGTTGCCGATCAGGTCGCCCAAGGCAGGACCACCCTCGTAGATCACGGTTTCGTTGATACTGGCGCCGCTGCCTGCAGCAGGCGATGGGGGCGCAGGGGCGGTGGCAACAGGCTCTTGGGAGGCAGCCACAGGTGCGGGGGCGGGGGCAGTCAGCGGCGCTTGGGCCTCAATCGGTTGGGGATTTGGTCCCTCAAGTCCGCTGGCTGGGCCGGCACTGGAATCGGTGGCGCTTGTCATTTCATCAATCCTGCCTGGCGCAACAAGTGACTGCATTCTCCCAGCAGCTGGGCCGGATCCAACTCGGCACTGCCTGGTTTGAGGCTGA
>JBBASD010000291.1:0-2223 GCA_040399485.1 Cyanobium sp.
GGCCCAGCAGCGGCAGGGTCGCCAGGGCGCTCCAGAACGGTGAGCGCAGCCCGTAAGCGCGCGCGGCTACTACAGCCACCAAAGCCAGCACCCCCACAGACAGAAGCTGGTGTAAAGGCGCCACAGCCACAGCCGGAGCACCCAGGTTCACCAGGGCAAGCAGGCCATCGGCCAAGGGACGCCCCACCTCGGCCCAACGGTATTCGCCATCCATCGAGCGGCCATAGTCGTCGATGTAGCGGTGAACAAATAGCAGGATCGGCAACACGAGCAGCAATCCCGCCACCAGAGAGGCCTTGAACTGGCGGGTGATCCCTGTTGGCCAAGGAGACACGAATGCGGACAGCACGGCACGCCAGCCAAAACCATCTGAGCCAGGGGCAGGCAGCATTCGCAACCTCCGGGAAGGCTCGATCTTATCAATTCAGCTGAAATCGAGTTGAATTGATAAGATCCAGTCTAAAATGAAGGTCGGTTTGTTCAGGGATAAAGATAAAGATAAAAATAAAGCCAACAAATTCAACTCGTTGATGACTTCAGTCTAGTTGTTTGCTACACCGTGATCGCATAGACGCTCCACACCATGCCGTCCACGGTGACGTTCACGGCTGCAGCCGGTGCTGGTCCCATGGCGCCAGCCAGGTCATGGATGCCGCAAGGGCAAGCCCCTCAACAAAGCAAGCGCCCCAAATACGGCAGAAGTGGCTACCAACTAGGGGCCATGCAAAGGGATGGGCATGGCCCCTGGCAAGTCCATAGAGCTACAAGTCCCCTTAAGCATCAGCATGGGTGGGTCTGCCGATGCGCTTTGCGATGGCCTTTGCCCCCCTGCCTGCCCTGATCACCGTGCTGGCCCTGCTCACCTACCAAACCACCGTCTTGCTGGTAGGAAGAGCTCGCTTTCAGCACGGGGTGAAGGCCCCGGCCACCAGCGGGCCAGAACCCTTTGAGCGCGCCCTGAGGGTTCAGCAGAACACCCTCGAACAACTCGTTTTCTTCCTGCCGGCCTTCTGGTTGGCCGCACTCCTGGACAACGGCAAGCTGGCCGCAGTTCTGGGATTGGTGTGGATAGGCGGGCGAATCGCCTATGCGGTGGGCTATTTCCAGGCGGCGGAAAAACGTGGTCCAGGCTTCGGCATCAGTTTTCTCAGCAGCCTGGTGCTGCTTGTGATGGCGGCCGTCGGCGCTATCCGTGCCCTCTGAACAGACCACGGGCTCAGCGGAAGCCCCCCGGCCGCGGCCGGGTCGTGGATAGGGAGACATTGCCACTGGCTGGAGATGGGCTGGGGCCCGGGGCTGGGATCAACGATCCTGAAGGCGCCACCAAGGCGGCCGCCCTCGGCCTCGGCACTGCCACCACGTTGAAGGCCAGGGACCAGCGTTCACCCTCGCCCCGAAACGGGGGTACCGAATGGGGCTGCCAGGCAGGAAAAACGTAAAACTCACCGGGCACGGGCAAGACATATTCAGCCATGCCGGTTCGAAAGCTCTGGATATGCCATTCCTCAGGACCGTGGAAGCAAAGCTGTCCGTCAAAGCTGTCAGGACCAATCTGGGGTGGCACCTGCAGAAAAAAGACCCCGGAGAAACTGCCACCATGGGTGTGGGTGGGGTTGTAATCGCCAGCCCTCTGCACATTCAGCCAGAGGTCGATCAAGCGGAGTTCGTAGTGACCTGCGCTCCACGGCCCCCGGCCGCCGGGGGGTTGCTGGTCGATCACATGGCGAATCCAGCGCTCACAACTGGGCAGGATCACAGAACTGGTCAGTTCCTCAACTTTGGGATGCTGGGCTGGCAGCTCGCGCTGCTGAAACAACTGGCCGGCCAGTTTGACGGAGGCATCAGGACTGCGCTCGGGGGCTTTGCCAACGGCAAGGGCCAGGGCTTGTAAATCAGCCAACAAGGGGGCAGCCAGCTTCCCCTTGATCACAGTGCGGGGAAAGAGTGTGAGGACCTCAAGAGCCTCGGAGCCGAGCGATCCGGAGGTCCCCAACGGATCTGGATCGGCGACGTTCATGGCCAGGGACCGTATCGCGTCAAGTTACGCCCAGATCAACTCGCCACGTAGGCCTGAACTGCCTCTCGACGGCGTCGCAGGTTGGTGAGGCCGTCGCGTTCGAGATTGCGTACCCGATCACGGCTGATGCCCAAGTGGCGCCCGATTGCCGTCAGGCTCATGGGCTCGCCATCCTCAATGCCGTAGCGCATTCTCAGCACCTGGCC
>JBBASD010000292.1:0-2203 GCA_040399485.1 Cyanobium sp.
CGGAGCGGTCCCGGGGCGGCCGGCGGCTGCGGATCATCGCCTTGGCCACATCCCGCGTTGTGGCAGCGCCCTCCATCTGCGAGGAGGTGATCGCCTCCTCCATCAGCGAGCTCAACAGATAGCGATCCCGGCTGGAGCGGCTGTTGACGCCCTGGGGAGCCACCGCATTGATACCCGCCTGCATGTCGATCTGATGAAGCCCCTGGAGCAGCACAGGCGGCTGCGAAAACCAGAAAGGCTGGTGATCACTCGCCAGCAGCGGCAGCGGGGTGGGCCGGCGGGAGAGCTTCTCCGCCAGCCACCACTGTTCATGGCTCAGACCCTGGGGTGGTGGCCGATGGCGCAGCTCATCCCAATACAGGTAGCGATCCGACTCCGCCGCGGAGGCCACCAGAGAGAGCAGCGACAGCTTCTCCTGCAGCCCGCCGCAGCGCTCCAGCAGCTCCTGGAGAGGAGGAGGGCCTGCGAGGCTGCCGGCTGGGCAAGGGACAGTGAACTTCAAACTTGATTCAAATTAGACGCTGGTTTGGTTTTGTGCCCGGAGCCCCGGCAATGGGTGGGTTCCCAAGGCGAAGCTTGTGTCTTGGCTGTTTTCGCCTAGGCGGGCGAGACTGGAGCTTGTACCCGGGCCTCGACGACTACAGCCGCTCCCGCCAGATCTTCTGCACAAACGGATCGCTCACGCCGTAGAGGCCATGCCCCACGCGCATCAGCACATTGGCGGCGAGCAGTTCATTGACCACCGGCTGGATTTCCTCCACCCGCACCTCTCGCCCGATCGCCTCGCCGTAGGCCGTTGCAGCTTCCGCCGAAAAGATTCCCCGTGCCGGCCCTTCACTGCGGGCCACCCGATCGAAGATTGCCGTGGCTAGTCCGCCGATCTGCTCCACCTTGACCAGCTCCAGATCCGCCGCAGAACCGCGCAGCGTGGCGGCGATCACCGGCAACAGCTGATCCGGCGTCAATCCTGACGACAGGCTGGAGCGCAGCTGGCCCAGCGCCCGCAGGAATTCCTCGGGGCGGTTTCCCAGGGCTTGGAACGAGCTCCAGGCGGCTGCTTCGGATGGCAACGGCTCCACCCCCTCGGCGCGCAGACGCTCCAGCACATGGCGCACATACTCCTGATCCAGCAGCGGATAGGGCTGCGAGGTGGCGCCGGCAAAGGCCTGGTTGCGTCGGGCGGTCAGTTCACCCACCAAGGCGCGATGGGAGCCGGTGCCGAGAAACAGAAAGTGGCCGGCTGTGCCCGGCCTGGGATTGATCGCATCCCTTGCCGCCTTCAGGGCCAGCAGCATCTGGTTGCCCTCCTCGGTGGTGATCGCCTGCTGCACCTCATCCACGATCAACACCACATCGCCACCGCTCTGATCCACCACCTCAGTGAACGCCTGGGCCAAGGTGACCCCGCCGGCTTCACCGAGCTGCTCCAGCTGAAATCCAAAGCGGAAGCCCATGCCGCCCAGATCCAGGCCCCTGATCCGGCGGAGCCGGGCCAGCACCGCCGCTTGCACCAACGACGCTGGGCTGGCCTTGGTGTCGCTCCAAAGGTCCACGTAGATCACCAGCGCCCCCTGGTCCTCCAGCTCCGGCACCAAATCCGTGCGCAGGAAGGTGGTCTTGCCCGTGCGCCGCAGCCCCGAGAGGAACAGCCCCGAGCGCAACCCCTCATCCAGCACCCCAGGCCGCAGCAGGCGGCTGGCCAGCTCAGCGGCCAGGCGTGGACGGCGGAAGACATCAGCCACGACTTAAGTCGTATTACATCAGGGTTCTAATTATGGCTGAACCATAAAACCCCCTAAAACGCGGGTTAGGTGCGGGGGGATTGTCTAGGCCCCTACCACCGCCCCCACTGGCGTTCTGCTGCCCCATCAGGCAGTCTGAGGGCAGATCTTGCGCCCGCCATGCCAAGGCCCCGCTACCGGCAGGATCCCCCCGGGTTGGAGCTGATGCAGCAGGGGCACCTGGAGCTGCTCCCCCTGGGGCCCCTCTTTGAGGGCAATCAGGAAGAAGCCAAGCCGGATGACGGGGATGGCTGACCTCCGCATCGTCCCGCGTCCCCTGCTAGTACAGGTGTACGCCCGCAGGAGTCGCCATGGTGCCGTTCCCCCTCTCCCGTCTACAGCCCTCCCGCGACGAGGAGATCGAAGCTTGGCCCTGGCTCGATCAAGACGTGCTGCGAAAAAGCCGCAGCCGCCAGGTCTGC
>JBBASD010000293.1:0-2187 GCA_040399485.1 Cyanobium sp.
GCAACAGTGGCCTACGGATGCCGCTGAACCGGGTTGTCGTGAGCCTGGCCCCAGCTGACCTGCGCAAGGAGGGTCCCGCCTTCGACCTTCCCATCGCCCTCGGACTCCTGCTGGCCAGCGACCAACTCCCGGCAGAGCTCATGGAAGGGATTTGGAGTGCAGCAGAGCTTGGACTGGATGGCCGCCTGCGACCGATTCGTGGGGTGCTGGCCCTGGCCCTGGCGGCCAGGCGCCTGGGGGCCCGGGGGCTACTGGTCGCCGCCGGCAATGCCGCCGAGGCCGCCTTGGTGGAGGGACTGCGGGTGTGGGGCGCCCACGATCTGCCTGGCGCCCTGGAGCAACTGGCCGATCCGGAGCGCCCCCTCTGCCTCCCCCAGCCCACGAAAGCGCACCCGGTCCCGCCGGACCTGGACCTGGCAGATGTAAGGGGCCAGGACCATGGCCGGCGAGCCTTGGAAATCGCCGCAGCGGGAGGCCACCACCTGTTGCTGGTAGGCCCCCCAGGCAGTGGCAAAACCATGCTGGCCAGTCGATTAGCTGGGCTGCTGCCCGCGCTGCCCCGGGAAGAAGCCCTGGAACTGACCCAACTTCATTCCGTGGCCGGGCTGTTGGGGGAAGGCGGAGGTCTGATGAGCCAACGCCCTTTTCGCAACCCACACCACAGCTGTTCAGCAGCTGCGTTGGTGGGCGGGGGCAGCCGGCCGCGACCAGGGGAGCTCAGCCTGGCCCATCGGGGCGTGCTCTTTCTTGACGAACTGACGGAGTTCCGCCGGGAGGTTCTCGACCAGCTCAGGCAGCCGTTGGAGGCACGGGAGGTGTGGATCAGCCGGGCTCGGGAGCGCTGTCGCTTTCCCTGCGCGATCACCCTGGTGGCTGCCACCAACCCCTGTCCGTGCGGCTGGTGGGGGGATCGGGAGCGGGAATGCCGCTGTCCGGAAGGGGTCAGGCGGCGCTACTGGGGACGGCTCTCTGGACCGCTCCTGGATCGCATCGATCTGCAAGTGGTGATGCAAAGGGCCCAGCCCAGGGAGCTGGTTTCCGCCCTGGAGGTCAAGGGGGAGGCAGGTCCAAGGGGCGAATTAAGCGCAAACGAACCGGAAACGACGGCCCAGGTGGCAAGGCGGGTGAAAACGGCTCGGGCGCGGATGGTGCGCCGCAACCCTGGGGGGTGCTCCAACAGCGACTTGCCCGCCAGAGCCCTCAAAGAGGTGCTGGGCCTGGATCAAGCCTGCGTCAATGTTTGGGAAGCCATCATCACGCAACGGCGTCTTTCAGCCCGCAGCGCCGATCGCATCTTGCGGGTGTCGCGCACCCTGGCCGACCTGAAAGGGGCCAGAACGGTGGGAACCGGGGAGATTTCCGAAGCGCTGGGGTACCGAAGTTTTGACCTGACAACTCGGGAGGAAGATTGAAGAGACTAAGCAATCAGGAAAAATCAGACCTATCGAGTCGGCGGGGCACTCGACCAAAACTAAAGTGCAACCCTGGGAAAACCAAGCTTGTCTATTAGTATTATAGGTCGCCAGCAGCAAAGATCAGGAGTCGATCATCCAGACCAGCAGATGGTTCTGCCAAGAAGCTCTTGAGGATGCCCGTTCATGGGTAAACCCTCTACTGCAAAAAGCAGACATAAACTAGTGGAGTGCCCAAACTCAACGGCGACGGCGACGCTGCTGGGCTTTGCGCTTGTACTTCTCAGTAGGGGTCTCGTGGTGGCGCAGCCGCTTGAGGTCGGCGAAGATGCCGGCCTTGGAGACCTGGCGCTTGAAGCGGCGGAGGGCCGATTCGATCCCTTCGTTTTCGCCGACGGTGACCTGGGTCATGAAAGGCTGTGCGAACGCAAACAGTCAGATAACCTAGCAAGAAGGCGGTTCCTCATGGGGTGGTGACAGCGGCGTCGCTTGCGGCAGAGGGCCAGGCGGGTCTGTACAAATAGACGTGGCCGAGGTTGCGGCCCTTGTATTGCCGTCGCATCAGCCGCCAACCCGGCTCCAACTCAAACTTCAAGAAGCCGCCGGCGCTGCCCAAGGTGCGGGCCACCATCATCTCGGGCCCAGCCCCCGCTTGGGTTGGCATGGCCATCAGATAGGTGTCATTAGGACTTCGCACCACCGATAGGCGATAGCTGGAGGAAAGGTCGCGATCGGCAACCCGCAGCGAATAGCCATTGGCGTCGATGTAGCGGGC
>JBBASD010000294.1:0-2130 GCA_040399485.1 Cyanobium sp.
AGCGCACCATGGCGGGCACGTTGCCGCCATCGACCGTGAGCACAGCGCCGGTGGTGCGTTCCATGCCGGCCAAAGCCACAAAAGCGGCGGCCACATCAACGGCTCGCACCTCAGCGCCGAGCAAGTTGCCGCCCATGTAGGCGGCCTCGCTGATGCCACGGGCGGCGGCGCGGTCACGAATCATGGAGTCATCCAGGAGGCCGGAGCGGATGCGATCGGCATTGATGGCGTTGACTCTCACGCCGGCATCGCCGCCCTCGAGGGCGTATTGGCGCATGAGGGCGAGCAGGGCAGCCTTGCTGGTGCCGTAGGCACCGAAGTTGGCCCCGGGGTTGAGGGCTTGCTTGCTGACGTTGAAGAGCAACTGGCCGCCTAGCCGGCCGTTGGGAGCGGCTTGGCCGTTGCTGGCACGAAATGACCGGTCCTGGGCACCGAACACGGCCATTGCCGCCTGGGCGACGGACTGGTGGGAGAAGAAATTGAGCTCGAAACTGCTGCGCAGCACCGCGTCAGGCAGATCGGCCATGGCGCCGATCCAAGCGGCTCCAGCGTTGCTGACGACGATATCGACCCCGCCGAATTGGGCGCAGCAGCGATCAAAGGCGGCACGCACCGCAGCAGAGTCGGTGACATCGCAGCGCAAGCCCAGGGCGCGGGGGCCGCAGGCGGCAGCCACGGCGGCGGCGCGTTCGCCATCTAGGTCGATTACGGCCAGGTCGGCACCGGCGGCGGCAAAGGCCCGAGCCGTCGCTTCGCCGATCGCACCGCCGCCGCCGGTGACCAGTACTACTTGACGGGCCAGGGGCTTCTCGGCAGCCTTGCCGAGTTTGGCCTGCTCCAGGCTCCAGTACTCCATATCAAAGGTGTCGTCCTCATTGACGGGCTGGTAGCGGCCGATGCTCTCGGCCGCTACCAAAGTGGTAGCCCAGGCTTCAGCGATGTCGGCAGTGACCGCAGCATCGGCGGCGGAGCGGCCCACACCGATCAGGCCATGGCCTGGCAGGGCCAGCAGGCGCGGCAGGGGGTCAAGGGGGGTTTTACCGCCACCGACGCGCTGGTTCTGGCGGGTGAAATAGGCCCTGTAGTTGGCCAGATAAGTTGCCAGGGCAGCCTCCACCTGGGTTCCCCAGGCGACCACGGCCCCGGGATCAACGGCGTCCCGGTCGGCGGCGGCGGGGGGAGGAGGCAGCACCAAGGGCCAGGCCTTGGTGCGTATCACATGGTCCGGAGTAGCCACGCCCCGGGTGGCCCAGTCCGACAAACGGGCGTCATCAACGACAGCGCGGGTGAGGGGGGTGTCACGCAGCGCCAGGAGCCAATGGGCGGGACTGCCGGCGGTGCCGGCGGCCCGGCCCAAGGCCCCCCGCAGGATCGGCAGCAACACCGCCGCAGGCGCCGGGCGCTCCGGCAGGGCCACCAGCTGGAGCGTGTGCTGACCCTGGCCAAGACGTTCTTCGGCCCGGCGCACCAGCTCGATCATGCGGCTGTAGCTCTGCTCGGCGGTGGCACCAAACGAAAAAAGACCGTGCTGCAGCAGCACCATGCCCTCCAACTCAGGGCCCCCCTGGGCGAGGCGCTGGGCCTCGGCGGCTTCCCAGGCATCGGCACAGGCATTGGCCAGGGCAAAACCAGGCATCACATAGGGCACCAGGGCGACCCGCTCGCCAAACACCTCACGGCACACCTGGGCCGCATCGCTCTGGTCGGCGAGGGCCAGCAGGGCGGTGGAGTGGGTGTGATCGACAAAGGTATGGGGCAGGAAGGCATGCAGCAGGGCCTCCACCGAGGGGTTAGGGGCTGCCGGATCGATCAGGTTCTGGCGTTGGGCAGCCACCATCGCCTCATCACTGAGAGCGTCGAGGGCCCGCAGGGCGCGCAGGGGTTCAAGGCGCACCGCCGGATGCCCTGGGGGCTCAATGGTGCCCAGGTCCCAGCCACTGCCCTTGACGCACAGCACGGAGATCGGTTCGCCGAGCAGGCCCACGACGGTGGTTTTAACGGAAGTATTGCCACCGCCATGGAGCACCAGCTGGGGATCCGCTCCCAGAAGACGGGCGCTATAGGTACGGAGGGCTAGATCGGGACCCACTCCCTGGGCCCCATAGCGGGCGATCGCCTCCTGGGCGTCGC
>JBBASD010000295.1:0-2090 GCA_040399485.1 Cyanobium sp.
TGATCCTGTTTGGTTCGATGGCCCGGGGTGAGGCCCGCTGGGATTCCGATGCCGACCTCCTGGTGGTGATGCCGTTTGAGGGGCGGTCATTGGATACCGTCAAGGCGATGCGCAGCGCTTGCGAGCCGGATTTTCCGCTGGATCTGCACCTGCGGCGGCCGGAGGAAATCGACCCGCGCTACCGCTGGGGCGATCCGTTTATTCGCGAAGCCCTTAATCACGGCAAGCTATTGCATAGCAAGCTTTCGCATCCCAAGCTGCTACCTGGCGAGGCCAACCATGGGCGCCTGGCCGTCGCCAGCCAGCCTGAGATTCAGGTCACCCCGGTGCGTAATCCGGTGGTGAACGAATGGATCGAGCGGGCCGAACGCCACTGGCGAATGGCAGAGCAGTTTGCGGATCTGCATGTCTCCTATCAGAGCGGCATGTTTATGACCCAGCTATGCCTGGAGACCTATCTGCGAGCCGCCCTGATCGCCCAGGGCGTGGAGTCACGCAAGTGCCGGGATTTGCAGATGTTGAGCGACAGGCTGCGGTATCCGATCCCCGACTGGCGGCCCGATCCCGAAACCCTGAACAGCCTCACCCAGGCGGCGGTTGCTTATCTCGATCCGTGTGCAGACGACCCCGAACCTAGCCACGATGGCGCCTGGGCCATCGCCCATGCCGGCCCGCTGCGCGATTGCCTGCGGGGTTGGTTCGACGGCTTGGAGGTGGTTGGCTGATGGGCAGCTAGGGAGGCACCGTCACCGGAGGGGGATAGCAGAGCAATCCGCCGCTACCGCAAAACGATGCGACTCAGGAGGATGGCTATCTCTATCGATCGCCGCAATTATCTCTGCGCTGGTAAGCGGAGGACCCTTGAACTGACTGCGCAGGCGGGCAAACAGATCAAGTTTCTCCTGCAACTCCTGCGGATCGCGTGGTTGTTCGAAGTATCGGATTAGTCAGACTGCGTACCCTGGCCTTCAATCCTGCTCAAACCACGCCTATTCTTGGGTGGCATTCGATAAGTAGCCTTGCACTGCAATGATTTTGCGGATATTCAGCCCGATGTCGCAGCGTGGTTCACGGAATGGGGGGGTTACTCAAGATGTGGTTCTCGGTACCACCCAATAAAGAGTTAGCCATCTTCGGGAACGCACCTGTGCAAGACATTAATTTCTTCGAGAAGGAGCTTGCCGCTTTGATCAGCAAGCCGTCAAGTTTGCGGCCGTTTGTCTGTGAAGGTTCGCCGTTGGAATGCAAAGTCTTCATCGTCCCCCCACTACCAGCAAAGTTGTCCGCCCTGTCCGACCAAAAGCTCACCTTGGGAGATGCCTGGCTGGAGGTGTTCCAGCAAGTGCTGCCGCGCAACCAGTTCTGCGCTGCCGGCAAGCTCGTGGCCAGGGCCTACCGCGAGGAGTTCGGCGAAGAACCCCCGCGCCGCCAACAGTTTGTTGATGGGGCCCCGCGCCAGGTCAAGAGCTATCGCCGCTCCTGGTTGATCGGCACCCTCAAGCGCTTCCGCGCCCAGCTGACTGGAGGCTGATGGACACGTCGACAACAGCTGCACGTCACCGGGTCTGGGTCACGACGGCAGAAGCATGCGCTGCTCTGGGGATGAGCCGCGAGACCCTCCGCCAGCTGCGGCTGCGGGGGGTGCTCACTGCCGGCAAGCACTACCGCCGCTGGGGCTGCACCCAGGACCGGGGGTCACTGCAGTGGCATCTGGAGAACGTGGAGGCCACCATCACCGGCTGGAGCCGGCGGCATCTGCAGCACTGAACGCCACAAACCGGGCGTAGAGTCACGTCTCTACAGATGGCCGTGAACGGCCAAAGGCGTTCCTTGACACAGTCCAAGCCTCAAGGTCGTTCTGCTGACGCCAGCCAACACTTCCCGCAGGCGATCCGCCGCTGGGGGAACAGCCTGGCGGTCAGGCTTCCGGCCGATTGCCTGCGTCAGGCGGGGCTGCAGGAAGGGGATGAGATCGACATCGTCGTTGGCCCTGACGGCCGCCTGAGCCTGGAGCCTGTGCGCAGGTTGGATCGCTCGGCCCTGGCCACTGATCTGCGCCAGCTGCAGGCCACCATGCCACTCACCCCTGC
>JBBASD010000296.1:0-2088 GCA_040399485.1 Cyanobium sp.
GCTAACAACCGGTTGCAGCGGACGGCGCTGGCGCGCCGCCGCTGAACCGGGGCGTCAACCCAACTCTTTACACCATCACCGGCTCCAACACATCCAGAACCGCCATCATCTCCCCCTCCGGCTGCCGGAAGAGTGTGTCTCTAACTCCTGGATCAATGCTGCAAAGTCTTTCAAGAATCTGGCCGAGATGGGGTTCCAGTTGTGGGCAGATCGCCAGGACTGATCGGGGCAACGGGTCATCCTGGGCGCTGAAGATGGGGCCGCTTATGCGTTGATGGACCTGCACCAGGCATTGCTGGGCGCGGCGGTAGAGGTCATTGCGGACGACGAGCACCGCCAGCGGATCGCGGCAGACCGGACTGCAGAGGAACAGGCGCAGGGCCCGGTATTCGGCCCTCTCGATCTGTGCAGCGTCGCCATGGGCGGGTGGTGGTGGTGAAGCGGCTGGGTTGCCCTGTGGCTGTTGGGCCTGGGGCCTCCCTGGGCCTGGCCCCTTGACCCGGTGGGCTTGAACGCCATGGTGGAGCTGGGGCACCACCCCCAGGGCCTCCTGAAGCCGCCGCTCCGCCCGCTCCCGCAGAGCCCCTTGGGGCAATACGGCCAGCAGCTCTCTGGCCTGGGCCTCACAGCGCTGGAGCACCGACAGGTTGTCGGCGTCGGCGTTGAGGGGGGCCAGGAGCTGATCGAGCTCCCACTGGAGCCAGTGACGGGCCTGCTCGATGGGCAGGCGCAAGGCATCGGGGCCGTGGCTGCGGATCAAGCCATCGGGATCGGTGCCGGTTGGCAGCTCGACTACCGCTAGCTCCAGCCCTGAGCCGATCAACGCCGAGCGGAGACCAGCGATCAACTTCCCGGTGGCCCGTCTCCCAGCCCCATCTCCATCGAAGACCACCAACAACCGCCGTGCCCCCCTTCGCTGCAACAGCTGCACTTGCTCCAGCGTCAGCGCGGTACCCATGGCCGCCACGGCATTGCTGAATCCCGCCTGGTGGAGCTGGATGACATCGAGCGGCCCCTCCACCAACAGGGCCTCGCCCGTGGTGTTGATGGCAGCGGCGGCCTGGTCGAGGCCAAAGAGCAGCTGCGATTTCTGGAACAGCAGATCGGCTGAACTGTTGCGGTACTTGGGTTCCTCACCGTTGAGGCTGCGGCCGGAGAAGCCACAGCAGCGGCCCATGGCATCGCGAATGGGAAGCATCAGCCGGCTGGCGTTGAGGCCAAGGCGCCAGGCGATGGCGGTGTCGGGGCTGATGCCCCGTTGCTCCAGATACCTGGCGGCAGGTCCTGAGGTCTGCAGATCGCTCAAAAGCGCCTGGTGGAACTCCTCCTCCTGCTGGCTGCGCCACTGCAGAAGACGCTGGCGTTCCTGGTGCTCAGCCTCGGCCCTAGCGGCGGCCTCAGGGTCCTGCTCCGGCAGGGCGATGGCATAACGCCGGGCCAACTCCTCCACCGCCTCGCGGAAGCTGAGGCCTTGGCGGTCTTCCAGCCAAGCGATCGGATCGGCCCCCCTGTTGCACACGAAGCAATGCACCCGGTTGCGTTCGGGGTTGACCGTCAGCGAGGGCCTGCGGTCCTGATGCCAGGGGCAGGTGGCCAGGTAGCCACTGCCGGAACGCCGCAGCTCCGAGAGGGGGAACAGATCGGTGATGCGGGCCTGGCTGCGCACCGCCTCGATCAGGGAGTCGGGGAGCGCGCTGGAGCGCTGATGGGTGCCCGGCTGGGGATGACGGTTCGGGGCCTGTGGTGAGGGTTGACGGCGTCCAGAAGCAGCTGGGCGTTGTGGGCGGCTGCCAGGGCCGTCTGCCGCCCTCTTGGCGGCCCCTGGAGCTCCATCCGGTGTTCCGCTCCCCCCAGCCCCCCTGTGGGAGGCCACTGGCTTGGCACCGGGACCGTTACCGCCGTTGAGTGGGTTGCTCATGGAACCTCCACCCCCGGGTAGAGCTGGCTGCCGCAGAAGGCGAGCCGGGCCTCGTCGGCCTCCAGGAAGCAATGGGCCCGGTCGATGCGAATCACCGTGCGGGACAGGTCCAGATCGGACGGCTGGCCGTGGCGGAACTTGCCGTGGTGCACCTCCAGCACCCCCTTGGC
>JBBASD010000297.1:0-2077 GCA_040399485.1 Cyanobium sp.
CCCGCACCAGCACCGGCACCCGTTTGAAGGCGGGCGTGCCGCTGCGGGAATCGATCACCGCCTTGAAGATGGCGTTCACCTCCGGGTAGAACATCAGCGCCGCCCCGCTGCGGATCTCGCCGGGGATGATCTCCACGTTCTGCAGTTCGCCGGCTTCCCCCTGCACCGTCACCCGCTGGTGGGCCCTGAAGCCAGCGCGGGCGATATCGGCCCGGTTCATCAGAATTGTGTTGCGATGCGGCATGCCGCGATACATGTCTCCCTCCTTGTAGACAACGGTGTTGTGCTGGCTGTAGCTGCGGGCCGTGATCAGTGCCAGCACTAGTCCGGCTTCATCCGGCGTCAGGTTGCCGAAATGCTGCGGATGCGGCAGCTGCAGCACTGGCAGGGGGGTGATTTCCATCCGGGCCCGGCCGCTGGGGGTGGCAAACGTCGGTTCGTTGAATAGTCTGCCTTCGACGCTGAACTCCTTACGGCTGGCATCGATCTGTCCGATCGGGCCGTAGCCCGGCACCGTGCGGCCGATCAGCTCGCGTACGTAGCTGGCATCCTGCAGGCGGCCCCAATCGATCGGGTCTGTGCCCATTAATCGCATCGCCAGCTCGGCCAGGAAGGCCACCTCGCTGATCAGGTCGGCGCCTTTGAGATGGGTGCTGCCGGGTTCGTTGAGCCGCACATAGTTGTTGCCCGATTCGGTGGTGGTGCGGTGGGGCGTCTCGAAGCGGTTGAACACCGGCAGTATCAAAGTGTTGCTTGCCGCCAGCCCGTGGAAGTGGCCCTGGTTGGGCTTGGTGGCCAGGTAGACGATCGTGTCGATGCGCGACAGGGCCCGTTTCGCTTCGGTTGAATTCGGATTGGCGCCCCAGAGGTTGCCGCCCAGGCACAACAAAGTGTCCACCGCGCCGGCGTCCGCCGCCGCGATCAAGGCGCGGGTGTCGTAGCCGGGCACGGGGCTGAGCGGCCGGCCCAACAACACCTCCAAGGCCTGCTGCAGCTCAGCCCGCAGCTTCACGGTGACCCCCATCGAGCCAAAGCCCTGCACGTTGGAGTGGCCGCGGATCGGCATCGTGCCCGCGCCGGGCTTACCCACGTTGCCGCTCAGCAGGGCGGTGTTGGCGATCGCATGCACATTGCTGGTGCCGTTGGCCTGGTGGGTGATGCCCATCGCCCAGGCGAACACCACGCCCCGGGCCCTGGCAATGGCGGCGGCGGCGTGGCCCAGCTCTTCGCGGCTGAGGCCGCAGCAGGCCGTGATCGCCTCCCAAGGGGTGGCCCGGGCCTGCTCCAGCACCGCCTCCCAGCCTTCAGCATGGGCCGCCAAAAACTCCCGGCGGACCTGGTCCGCCTCCAGCAGCGCCTTCTGGATCCCCACGAACACGGCAACGTCGCTGCCGGGGACCGGCTGCAGAAAGATCGAGGCGATTGCTGAACCCTTCAGCATCGAGCGGATCGGGAAGGCGGGGGAGCCGAACTTGAGCAGGCCCACCTCCAGCACCGGGTTGATCACGATCACCGTGCCGCCCCGCTGCCGCAGCTGGATCAGCTCATTCATCAGTCGCGGGTGGTTGGCGGGGGCGTTGGAGCCCACCAGCACGACGCAGTCGGCCTGCTTGAGGCTTTCCAGGCTCACCATCGAGGTGCCGGAACCAAACACCTCGCCCAGACCCACGGTGGAGGGGGCATGGCAGAGGTCGGAGCAATCGGCCAGGTTGTTGGAGCCCAATGCCCGCAGCAGCAGCTGCAGCAGGTAGGCGGCCTCGTTGGAGGAGCGGCCAGAGCTGTAGGAGGCCAGCCGCTGCGGCGGCACTTTGAAGGCCTTCTCGCTGAGCTCAAAGACGTCGTCCCAGCCGATCGGCTCGTAGTGGCTGCGGCCCTGCCGCAGGATCAGCGGCTGGCTCAATCGCCCCAGCCGGTCGGCCTCCAGCGAGCTGAGCTGCTGCAGCTCGGCGATGCTGCGCTGGCCGAACAATGCCTTGGGCACGGCGGCTTGCAGTTCGGCCGAGATCGCTTCCACACTTTTGAGGCAGCGCTGCAGGGGCTCCCCCAGCTCATCATTGAAGCCACCGTTCTGGCCGCC
>JBBASD010000298.1:0-2070 GCA_040399485.1 Cyanobium sp.
GAGGGTGTAAACACTGCCGCTGCCGCTGAAGGTTCCTTTGCTGCCATTGGCCACGGTCACCTTGCTGGCATCGAACCCGGTGACCGATTCGCTGAAGGTGAAGGTGAACGTCACCGCAGCTGTGGCCACAGCGGCCGTGTTGTCGGTGATCGCGAGGGTGGGGATGATGGTGTCAAACGGCTGGCTGACCTGCACCGGCGCCGTGGCCTGGTTGCCCGCCGCGTCGCTGACACCGGTGGTATTCACATCGACCGTGAGATTTCCTTCTTCATCCGCATCTGGTGTGACCAGCAGCGTGTAGACACTGCCACTGCCGCTGAAGGTTCCCTTGGTTCCGTTCACCACCGTCACCTTGCTGGCGTCGAAACCGGTGACCCAATGGCTGAAGGTAAAGGTGAAGGTCAGAACCCCTTTGGCCACGCCGGCCATGTTGTCGGTGATGGCGAGGGTGGGAGGCCGGGTGACAGCGGTGTTGCTGAACACAAGCGTGGCGCCAGCACCATTGCCGATGAGGAGATCAAGATCGCTGTCGGAGTCGAGATCGGCAAACACCGGGCTGGCGTAGTTGCCAACATTGCTGATGTTGAAGGGATTGGTGACGGCGGATTCATAGGCGGGAGCTGCGGCGCCTGGCGCTGCGTTATTGCGGAACATCAGCGTGTTGCCTTCGTAATTGCCGATCACGAGATCGAGATCGCCATCGCCGTCGAGATCGGCGAAGGTCGGGCTGGCGTTGCTGCCGACGTCGCTGATGCCGAAGGGATTGGTGCTGGCTGCGGCGTAGGCGGGAGCTGCGGCGCCAGGTGCGGCGGTATTGCGGAACACCAGTAGGTTGCCGCGGTAATTGCCGATGACGAGATCACGATCGCCGTCGTTGTCGAAATCGGCGAAGGTGGGACTGGCGTTTTCGCCGACGTTGCTGATCCCGAAGGGATTGGTGCTGGCTGCGGCGTAGGCCGGAGCTGCGGCGCCAGCTGCGGCGGTGTTGCGGAACACCAGCGTATCGCCGTCTCGGTTGCCGATGACGAGATCAAAATCGCCGTCGCGATCGATATCAGCCAAGACCACTCTGGCGGAGCGGCCGACGTCGCTGATCCCGAAGGGATTGGTGGAGGCGGCGGCGTAGGCCGTGGCCGTGCTCCCTGACGCGGCAGTGTTGCGGAACACCAGGGTGTTGCCGTTAGTCATGCCGAGCAAGAGATCAAGATCGCCGTCGTTGTCGATATCGGCCAAGGCCGGACTGACCGCGTTGGTGACATTGCTGATCCCGAAGGGATTGCTGCTGGCTGCGGCGTAAGCGGGTGACACCAGGGTGCTAAACGGCTGGCTGGCCTGCGCCGGGGCCGTGGCCTGGTTGCCGGCCGCGTCGGTGACACCGGTGGTGCTCACATCAACCGTGAGATAGCCCTCCTCATAGGTGTCTGGCGTGACCACGAGGGTGTAAACACTGCCGCTGCCGCTGAAGGTTCCTTTGCTGCCATTGGCCACCGTGACCTTGCTGGCATCAAAACCAGTGACCGTTTCACTGAAGGTGAAGGTGAAGTTCACAGCACCGGTGGCCACACCGGCCATGTTGTCGGTGATGGTGATCGTGGGTGCGAGTGTGTCAAACGGCTGGCTGACCTGCACCGGTGTCGTGGCCTGATTACCCGCCGCGTCGGTGACACCGGTGGTGACCACATCAACCGTGATGTTGTCTTGCGCACCCGCGGCAGGGGTGACCACGAGGGTGTAAACACTGCCGCTGCCGCTGAAGGTGCCTTTGCTGCCATTGGCCACTATCACCTTGCTGGCATCAAACCCGGTGACCGTTTCACTGAAGCTGAAAGTGAAGATGACCGCACCGTTGACCACACCGGCACTGTTGTCGGTGATGGTGATGGTGGGAGCGATGGTTTCAAAGATCTGCGTGGCTTGCGCCGGCGCCGTGGCCTGGTTGCCGGCGGCGTCGGTGACACCGGTGGTGCTCACATCGACCGTGATGTTGCCTTGCGCTCCCGCATCAGGGGTGACCACGAGGGTGTAAACACTGCCGCTGCCGCTGAAGGTGCCTTTGCTGCCATTGGCCAC
>JBBASD010000299.1:0-2033 GCA_040399485.1 Cyanobium sp.
TCTGCGATCATCGCCCCGCTCCACGCACTCCACCGGCAAGCGGTCGAAGCTCACGCGCCCGCAGTCCGAGAAATTCTACGCAGCCGCAGCCGTGATGCCCGCTTGATCGAGCGCACGCTCGATCACCTTCTGGACCACGCCTGCATTCCGCAGGGGCTCACCCTCTTTAAATCGCTCTGCCGCCATTATTGGGAAATTAATCCCCAAGCCACGGCCAGCTACATCAACGCCTACCGCGAGATGTGGGATTCCGATGAACGAGAAACCCATGAGAGCGAACAGCTGCCGAACGACCCCGAGGCGAAGTTAAGAGACGCCAAATTCCACGCATCCTCTCCAGCCCCAACGGAGCGCCACATACCAGCCCAGGGCAACGCCCTGGGACAACTTCCCGCCCCAACGTCAGCAAGCCCCAAGGGGGCGACCGACTCCCCGCGCCCATGAGCAGAAAGCCCGAAACCCACCGCATCGAGCACAAGCGTGAACTCACGCCAGAGGGCCTCACCCAAGCCGAATTCTTCGAGGGCTACTCCATTCCCCGGAACAAAGAGTTGATGCGCATCTTTAAGGATCTAGAACTGGTCGAGCACCTCGGCTCCGGCATCCCCCGCATTACCCAATTTTTCGCGGAGAGTTGCTTCCGCTTCACTGAAAATTTTCTCCGTTCCACCTTCCCCGCCACCGAACCCGTCCACGCCGAGGATGACGTGGAGGCCCCAGTCACCCCCGAAGTCACCCCTGAAGTCACCCCCGAAGTCAGGCGGATGCTTGGGCTGTTGGTTTGCGAGATGGCGCGAACAGAAATCATGGCCCAGCTGGGCCTCAGGGACGAAAAGCACTTCAGGGAGCATTACCAACAAGCCGCAATGGCCGCCGGTCTCATCGAGCGCACCCTCCCCGACAAACCCAACAGCCGCCTGCAAAAATACCGGCTGACCGAAAAAGGCAGGAGCCTGCTGCCATGAAAACCACCGCACCAAACAGTGGGAATTGAGAAGGGAGCAGTGAGAAAATGATTAAGGACTCCACTTTCTCACTTCCCATTTCGACTGACCGACAAACGTGTGGCACACATTTTGGAACAGCCGGAAAAGAATGAGATGAACGCTGAGATCGAGCACCTGTTGACTGCGCCGCAAATCGTTCGCCGTTCGCGTTCCGATCATACCGTGCGCATGTTTTACGCGTTGTACCCAGAGACAATCGTGGATGGCAAATGGTTGTGTGTGGTTGTAAAATGCATGGTAAGCGATGCCTTCGTGGTCACTGCCTAGCTTACAGATCAATCAAAATCAGGAGCAACATTATGGCCAACAAGTTAAAAGTTTGGTTTGATCCTGAGGCGGATTTCCTAGAAGTTCGCTTTTCGGATGCGGCTGGCCATGAAAAGGAAACCAACCACGATGCTGTCATGGAGCGCGTGGATGCTGAGGGGCATGTGATCGGCTTCAGCATCATGGGTGTGAGCAAGTTCAGTAAAGACAAACCTCTTGAGGCAGACTTAGTATCTGCCTGAGCCATGAACAGCGCATCCACCCTTTCTGTATTGGTTGTTCTGGGTTGCCCCGGTACCGTAAATTCATGAGGGACCTCTGGCTCCCTCAGCGGCTGGGTTAATGCCGGCCCAGCGAGCCTGTGGGCTATACCTCTTCTCAGTTTGGGTCTTACAGATGGGATAGCACTAAACCAGCCCGGAAGCTATCCCGGGAAAATAACTGCGACTGCCGTCCTCAAAGGCGAATTCATACACCGTAGCCGGACCCCACGCATCCGCTCGCTGCCCGAAAAGCAGCATCAGCCCCACAGGGCAGGCCGCGAAGACATGCAGCCGGCGCGGTGGATCGGCCACCACCAGCTCTCGCACCTGCATCGCCAGGGCATCCACGGCTTCGGGGCCGGGCTGCTGCAGGCAGGCGTGGGCCAGGCGCCCGATCGGCAGGGCCAAGGTGTCGATCGCACGCTTGGCATCCAGCCGGGCGTCGTGGGTCACCGAGACGACCAGAGCCAGATCCTGGCCGCGATTCAGGGGCTCC
>JBBASD010000300.1:0-2030 GCA_040399485.1 Cyanobium sp.
TCATGACGTCATAGCGTTAGAGTGGGTCAATGGAAAAAGCCAAGCGTGCCACCATTTACTTTGATGTCCATGTGCATCAAGCTCTGCGGTTGAGAGCAGCTGCATCCAACCGATCGATCTCGGAAATGGTTAACGAAGCTGTGCGGATCGCCTTGGCCGAGGACGCCGATGATTTGCGTGATGTTGAATTCAGACAGGCTGAGCCCAGCACAGACTTTGAGGAATTCGTGGCTATTCTAAGAGAAAGTGGACGTCTATAGGCTCACCCTTAAAAAATCAGCTTCAAAAGAGCTCCAGGCTGTTTCGGGCAAGGAGACACTGGATAGGCTGATTAAAAAGATTAAAGAACTATCGATTAATCCGCGGCCTCAGGGTTCTGAAAAACTTGCAGGCAGATTAAATTTATATCGATTCCGCCAAGGTGATTATCGAGTGATTTACTCGGTAGACGATCAAAGTAGGTTGGTTGATATTATCAAAATCGGACATAGAAGAGATGTCTACCGCTGATGCGACTTTCTGACATCCTCCGGCCAGTGATAGCTCACCTTCAGGCCATTGAGACGGGTTCGGGGCAACCACCCCTCATGCTGCATCCGCCCCACCACGATGCCCGGTGCAATGCCCAGGGCCGTGGCGGCAGCCATCAGCTCCTGTTCGGAGCGCAGCCCTTGGAGCTTCTGGGCAGCAGCAGGCGGAATCAACTGATCCGCAGCGAAGCGATCGGCTTCGGCCTCGTGCTCTTCATCCACACCATCGAGACCATCCACAAAGGTGGCCTTCTTGCCGTGTTTAAGGATGTGGCCAGCCTCATGGAACAGCGTGAACCAGAGGTGATCGTTGAATTTGTGCCGCAGGCTCAGGGCGATCAGGGCCCGATACGGGCTCAGCCACTGGGTGGCCCCACTCACCCGGCAGCCCGGTGGGGCCGGCACGAACACCACCGCCACACCGGCAGCACCAGCCAGGGCCTGCAGCTGCGGCACAAACACCGTGGGTTCCGCTTCGCAGCTGAGGGGACGAATCGCCTGCAGCGCCGCTCGGAAGGCCTTGGCTTCATAGGGTCTGCAGGTAATCGAGGCCGCTTGCGTTTCGGCGCGGCGCAGCCAGCTGGCCAGGGCGCCCTGCTGGGTGGCATAGCTCTTGGTGGTGCGATAAACGGCCAGGGGTTGGCCGTAGCGCTGCCGCCAGGCGTCGATCGAGGCCACCGCGAAGAACTTCAGGCACGCCGAAACCTGCTGGCCGGCATGGCTGCAGGTGTCCACCCAGCCTTTGCTTTGCATCCAGCGCAGTGGTAGTACCTGCTGGTAGTTGGCCTCCAGCCGCAGCCAGAAGCCGGCGTCATGGCCCAGCACCCGCTCCAGCCGTTCGGCGCTGTCGGCCGTGATCGGCGCCCGGCCCTTGAGTAACTCGTTTACGTGCTTGGCGCTGAAATCCAGCCGCTGGGCCAGTTCGGCGCGGGTCCAGCCGAATTCCTCCAGCACCTCCTCGATCAGATCCCCGGGGGGAGAGGCCCAGTCGGCGTTGAAGCCGGCGTTGGTGGTGGGGGTGGCGATCTCAACCATGGGTGTCTCCAATCTCCAGGAGGCGCACGCTGCACACCTGTTGCCAAAACTGCGGCCCCCAGGCTCGCAAACCGCTTCCGTTGCGCCCAGATCACCTCCAGGGGCCGCAAGGGTGCATGCAGTTCAATTGGCACCGTAGCCGGCGAGAATTGGACCCAGTTCTTCTGCGCACCGCCATGGCCAACGGCATCACCGTCACGTCCAACCCGGATCCGGCCCAGCTGCAAAGCCTGGGTGTGACGAGCTGGCCCACCTGGGGCTGTGGGGTCAGCACCTTCCCCTGGACCTACGACGAGCAAGAGACCTGCCTGCTGTTGGAGGGTGATGTCAGCGTCACGCCCGAGGGCGGTGAGCCGGTGCGCTTCGGGGCCGGCGATCTGGTGGTGTTTGCTGCCGGGCTGAGTTGCACCTGGGAGGTGCATGCCCCGGTGCGCAAGCACTACCGCTTTGGTTGAAGGGTGGCGG
>JBBASD010000301.1:0-2025 GCA_040399485.1 Cyanobium sp.
GTGGTTGACAGCAATACGGCCAACAACCAAAGCGTGGCACTGGTCAATGCTGCTGGCAGCGATGCGATCCTCACCTGGACCAGCTGTGCCCTCAACGCCATCAAATCGGCCGGCAGTAACGGCAAGCCCGGGATTCCCCCCACCACCGGCACCCGGTTGATGGCCCTGCTATCGACCACTTTGTTAGACACCGTGGCGGCCTTCGGCAATACGGTGGCCCCCTATCGCATTGATGTCGCCGCCGGTAGCGGTGTATCACGGCAGGCGGCGATCGTGGGCGCGGCCCAGCAAATCCTCAGCCAGCTGCTGCCCGGCGAAACCGAACTGATTACGGCCCAGGTCAATAAATCCCTCAGTGAGATCGGTGGATCGGCCCAAAATATCAACGCCGGCCTCGCCTTTGGTGCCCAGCTGGCCAACCAGGCCCTGGCCCTGCGCGCCAATGACGGCTCCAGCAATAACACCCCCTATAGCCCGCCCGCCGGGATGCCTGGCTACGTTTGGATGCCGGCAGAGTCAGGCCCCACCGCTGGTGCCGCCTTGGGTTGCAACTGGGGCTCGGTTACCCCCTGGGTGATCAGCAGCGCCAGCGCCTACCAGAGCGATGGCCTGCAGGCCCGGCCCGATGTCAATCTCGATCTTTACGCCCAGCAGCTCAACGAAGTGCGCCAATACGGTGGCCTGGCCAGCACCGCAACCACCACCTCGCTGCGCAGCGCTGAGCAAACCGAAATCGCCCTGTTCTGGGCCTACGACCGCCCCGACACCTTCCGGCCCTACGGCCAGCTGATCGACATTGCCATGGACGTGGCGGCCAAGCAGGGCAACTCTATGGAGCGGAACGCCAAATTATTGGCCTGCTTGGACACAGCCCTCGCCGACTCTGTGATTTGTGCCTGGAAAGCCAAGTACGAGGTGGTGCAACCCCGTCCGTACGACCTGATCACCGGCGCCTTCTCGGATCAAGATGGCGTGGCCTCCACGGTGCGTGATACCGAATGGCACTCGTTTCTGTCTTCGATTAACGGCGTCGACTCCCCGCCCTTTCCTGACTACATCTCGGGCCATTCGGCCATGGGAGGTGCCTTTGCCGGGGTGATGACGGGTTTCTTTGGCAACAATGTGAACTTCTCAGCCGCGTCCCAGGAGCTGCCGGGAGTGACCCGCTATTTCGATGGCTTCAATGATAACGGCATCCAACGCAACAGCTTCTATGAGGCTGGTTTTGAAGATGCGATCAGCCGGCTCTATGGAGGGGTGCATATCCGTGAGGCCTGCACCGATTCCTTTGATGTAGGCCTGCGGGTGGGCATCGCCGTGGCCAATACCTTCCTGGCCTGAGCTAGCTCGTTTGAGCTTGCGCGTTTGGGCTGTGGCACCTTGATCTCACGGCCCGGCTGGGGGTGCGGAGAAAAGGGTTAAGCCCCCGCCCGCTCCAACACCCCCTTGCTGCTCGGCACCGAGCCGGCGCGGCGCGGATCGATTTCCACCGCCAACCGCAGGGCGCGGGCAAAGGCCTTGAAGCAGGCCTCGACGATGTGGTGGGAATTGACACCAGCGAGCTGGCGGATGTGCAGGGTGAGGCCGCTGTTGTTGACCACGGCCACAAAGAATTCCTTGACCAGTTCGGTGTCGTAGCTGCCGATTCTCTGGGCTGGAATCACCAGGCCGTAGGAGAGGTGGGGCCGGCCGGAGCAATCCAGGGCCACCTGCACCAGCGCCTCATCGAGGGGCGCCACGAAATGGCCGAAGCGCTGGACGCCACGGCGGTCGCCCAGGGCCTGGGCCAGGGCCTGGCCGACGGCGATGCCCACATCCTCGTTGCTGTGGTGGTCATCGATGTGGGTGTCGCCGATGGCACTGATCTCCAGGTCGAGCAGCCCGTGGCTGGCGAGCTGGTGCAACATGTGATCCAGGAAAGGCACGCCGGTGGCCACCTGGCAGCGGCCGCTGCCATCAAGGTTGAGGGCCACCCGCACATCGGTTTCACCAGTAACGCGGTGGATCTCGCCGATGCGATCAGAA
>JBBASD010000302.1:0-2019 GCA_040399485.1 Cyanobium sp.
GAAAAAACTCAGGGTCGTCAACGTGGCTGCCAGGTAACCGAGCAGAGTGACAGCACGGGGGTGATCCATTGTAAGGGGAAACTTCGTGTTCCCACATCCTGCAGGATGGAATGGACTCGCCCCCAGGCCCAGCAGGGAACCATCGGCATGAGACTCGCCTTCAAGGAGCTGCAAGCCCAATTGCAACCCGAGTGGGGCCTGGAGCAGATATTCATCGGTGAAGGCTACGACCTTTGTGTCGTTCCATCCCTGACGATGGATCGTGCCGAAATGCGGCTGGTTCCCGGAGCCCATCACTACGAAGAACGTCAACTGTTTGCCCTGATCCGCCTGCGCCATCCAGGGGTAAGGGCCGTCTATGTGACCAGCAAATTATTGCCGGACCTGGTCGTCGATGCCGTCTTGGAGCTACTGCCAGGTGTGCCCACTTCCCATGCCCGTAGACGCCTGAAGCTTTTTGATTGCGACGATGCTTCCGATCGTCCCCTAACTGAAAAACTGCTCGAACGGCCTGCGCTGTTGGAGCGCATTGCCCAAGAAATGAGACCTGGTCGAAGTGTGCTGATTTGCTATGTGGTCACCGAACTGGAGAAAGAACTATCTGAACGCCTGCAAATTCCACTACTTGGCACCGATCCGGACCTTGGCTGGTGGGGAAGCAAAGCGGGCGCGAAGCAATTATTTGCCAATTGTGGTCTACCCCATCCTGCCGGTAGTCCCCTGGTCAAGGATCTGCCAGCCCTGGCGCAAGCAACGGCCACCCTGTGGCAAGAACAACAGCCCCTGACTCGCGTTGTCGTGAAACTCAATGAGGGATTCAGCGGCGAGGGGAATGCATGTCTCGATTTGACCCCCCTGGCCCTAGCTACATGCCAACCTCACGAGCAGCGGCAACGGCTGAGCACAGCCCTCGAGGGTCTGCCCATGCCGGCTCCGCAATGGCAGTCCCTACTCAACAGTCAAGGGGCCCTGGTTGAAGCCTGGTTGGAGGGAGGGGATGAACTGCGTTCCCCCAGTGTGCAGGGAACCATTCTGCCGGGGGGGGAAGTTCACCTGCTCTCCACCCACGAACAGATCCTGGGTGGTGCCCAGGGGCAGACCTATGAGGGCTGTCGGTTTCCAGCGGATCGGGCCTATCGGCAACCCTTGATGGCAATGGGTCGAAAAGTTGGAGAAGCCCTTGCCGCAGCAGGGGCACTGGAACGTTTTGCTGTCGATGCCCTGGCGCAACGCCAAGGCGATCAATGGGACCTCAAGGCGATCGAGATCAATTTGCGTCAAGGGGGAACCACCCATCCGACCATGGCCCTCAATGCCATCAGTGGGGGTCAGCTTGATCAAACCAGCGGCCGCTATGTCTCACCCTCGGGCGGCAATTTGTACTACCACGCTACAGACACGTTGGTCGAGCCGGCGCTGCGAGGACTCCTGCCTGTCGACCTCATCGACATCGTGGCAACCGCAGGTCTCCACTATGACCCGGTGCGTCAGCGAGGCAGTGTTTTCCACTTGCTGGGCTGCCTTTCAGAGTTTGGCAAAGTTGGCATGACCTGCATCGGCCGAAGCCGGGCAGAGGCCGAGGAGGTCTACAGCGACACAGTGTCCCAATTGTTGGCCGGTGCCATGCGCCACATGAACTCCTCCGGGATGGTGGCTTGATTGAATTTGTCTCTAGCTTGGCTTTGTCCGAACCCACGGCATGTTCCAGCCCAACCAAAAGGTCGACCCATACGGTGAGCGAGAGATCCGTAGGCGACTTCCGCCCAACAACTGGTTAAGATTTCTCCAGCTTGGCATGACAGGGCTCCTGGCATTGGCGGGCTACTGGCTCGCCATCAAAACCAGCGACAACGGCCATAGCATTCACCATCTTGACCAGCGAATCCGCGCCCTGGAAACCAGCCGAGGAACTGACCAGTACCTCAAGCTACAGGGACAACTCCGTACGATGGCCGATCGACTCAAGACCCTGGAGGCAGAAAATGATCGACTCCAGTCCATAGAGTTGCGTCAAAGCCA
>JBBASD010000303.1:0-2003 GCA_040399485.1 Cyanobium sp.
CCTACGTCGTGTAATCGGCGTTGATGCGCACGTATTGATCCGATAGGTCGCAGCCCCAGGCGACCCCCGCGCCGCTGCCATCCCCCAGCTGCAGAAGAATAACCACCGTGTCGTCCTGGAGGTAGGCGCCGGCGGCGCGGGCGCGCAGGTATCGGGAGGCTGCTGGGCGGTCGAAGGCCAGGGGCTGGCCGGCGGCCATCAGCTGGTGGGGACCAAGCCACAGGGCCAGGGAGCCAGGGTCCAGGGGCACCCCGGCCCGGCCTGCGGCGGCCACGATGCGGCCCCAGTTGGGATCGCGGCCATGGATGGCGCACTTGACCAGGGACGAGCCGCAGATGGTGCGGGCGATGGTGCGGGCGCCGGCCCCATCGGCGGCCCCCTCCACCCGCACCTCGATCAGGCAGGTGGCGCCTTCGCCATCACGGGCAATGGCCCGGGCCAGGTGTTGCGACACCGCCGTCAGGCCGGCTTCCAGGGCGTCAAAGTGCTCTTGGCCCAGGGGCTCGCCGGCGGCAAAAGCCAGGAACATGTCATTGGTGCTGGTGTCGCCGTCCACCGTGATCGCATTGAAGGAGCGATCCACAGCCCGCTGCACCATGGCCTTCCAGACATCCGCCGGCACGCCGGCATCGCAGCTGAGATAGGCCAACATCGTGGCCATGTTGGGGTGAATCATCCCCGAACCCTTGGCCATGCCGCCGATGCGCACGCGGCGGCCGCCCAGGTCGGCCTCCAGGGCGATTTGCTTATCCACCAGATCGGTGGTCAGGATCGCCCGGGCCGCCGTGTCACCGCCATCGGGAGCCAGGGCCGCCACCAGCGGATCGAGACCCGCCACCAGGATGTCCATCGCAATCGGCACGCCAATCACTCCGGTGGAGCCGATCAGCACCTCCTCGGGCTCCAGGTTCAGGCGCCGGGCCAATTCGGCGGTGGCAGTAAGGCTGTCGGCCAAACCCCGCAAGCCGGTGCAGGCATTGGCCTGGCCCGAATTGGTGAGCACCGCCCGCACCTGCCCGCCCCGGGTCGCCAGCCGCTCGGCACAGAGATCGACGCAGGCGGCCCGCACCCGGTTGAGGGTGAAGCTGCCGGCGCACACCGCCCCCACTGGGGCCAGCAGCAGGGACAGGTCCGGATTGCCGGAGGGCTTCAATCCCGCCGTGATGCCCGCCGCCAGAAAGCCGCTGGGAGCTGTGATGCCACCGGCGATGGGTTGCCAGGCCACACCGCCTGGGCCGGGGTTGCTGGCGGGCGGACCAACTTCAGGCTGGGAACCTGACGGGGGCAAGTCAGTCACGATGGGCACAGCAGTGCCGCCCATCTTCTCGCCCCGACGGATCTGTTGGGAACAGGCCCCTGGATTGCCAAGATTGATGCTTCAAGCGCACGCTCTCTAGCCTTGCCGCCGTGATTCGCGCCAGATTCATTCGCGCCAGATTCCAGGGATCCGACCAGCGCCGCATCGGCCTCACCGGCGGCATCGCCACGGGCAAAAGCACGGTGGGCCAGCTACTGGCCGGGCGCTTTGGCCTGCCGGTGCTGGATGCGGACCTCTACGCCCGTGGGGCCCTCGCCCCAGGCAGCCCCGGAGCCCGGGCCGTCCTGGCACGCTACGGCGAACCGGTGGCCGCTGGGGCGGTGTCCGCCGGGGCTGGCGACGCCATCGATCGGGCGGCCTTGGGGCGCGTCGTCTTCGCCGATCCGGTGGAGCGCCGCTGGCTGGAACAGCTGGTGCACCCCCTCGTACGCCAACGCTTCGAGGCTGAATTGGAGCGCCTGGCCCACGCGCCCGTGGTGGTGTTGATGATTCCGCTGCTCTTTGAGGCCGGCCTGGAATCGCTCTGCAGCGAGGTGTGGCTGGTGACTTGCCGCCCTGAAACGCAACTGCAGCGCCTGATTGGCCGCGACGGGCTACCGGAGCATGAAGCGCGCGCGCGCATTGCCGCCCAATGGCCCCTGGCCCGCAAGCAGGCCCTCGCCGATCGGCTGATCCACAACGATGG
>JBBASD010000304.1:0-1996 GCA_040399485.1 Cyanobium sp.
ACAGGGAATCGCCGCCCACGGCGGCCACAAATAAGCCCCGCCGATGGCAGGGCTAGGAGGTGAATCAGAGCTGTAATTCAGGCCTGGGGCGGGGTGATCAACGGAGTGGCGATGCGCTTGCGCAGACGGCGGCTCCAACCGAAGGCGGCAGCGGCGCCGAACAGGGGCAGAGGGCCAGGAACCGCCGAGGTGGTGCGCAGGTCAAGGGCCGCAACCTCGGCGTCCGTAAGCACGTTGTCAAAGATCCGCAGGCCCGCCACAGATCCTGAGGAGTTTTCTCCAGGAACGGCTAAATCGTCCTGGAAGATGTTCAGCAGGTTGTCCGTCGATATGACGGCCAAATCAGCGGAATCGGTGAACGAGAACACCGGGGTTCCGTCGAAATAGGCGGTCATCAAAGCGGTGGAGCTGTCTCGGGTAAGCACGGCTTCAAAGAAGGTTCCGGGACCCACCGTGGGGCCACCTATGGCTTCATTGTAAAAATTCAGCTGTCCACCAAGTGTATAGAGCCCTGTGTCGCTGGTGAGGTTCTTGAAGTCGAGGATCTTTCTATAGCCTGAGATGTCATCGAAGCTGAACAGAGCCGCGATCGTGTAGTTATCGCTGATCAGTCCTGTGGCGTCCAGCGACAGGCCCTGCTGTTTGCCGAAGTTGTAGACGGTGGTGGGCGTGCCCCCGATGCCTACCGAGGAGTAGGAGCCCAGAACGAAGGGAACCAGATCGGGAGCTGAGGGGATCGTGCTGGAGAGCGTGTTCTGGAATTGATAATTGGCCACCACCGCTGCCTTGGCCGGGAGGGCGGCCCCGAGGCTCAATAGGCCGGCGATTGTGGCTCCAGCAAGAGGGGCAATGGTCGGGAAAAGTTTATTCATTAACTGGATGAATATTTAATTAACTTTTACATCGTACCCCCACCAAAAAAACTGTGTGTTGATTTGCGCCGCTTAGGCAATTGGCATATGCATTAGTCCTTTGTTGATTTGGTGGGCCTACTGGGGCTCCACCTTCCAACGCCATCTATTCCCTAGAGACTGGCTCTCCCCAATCAGCAGTTTTGTGATTCCACAGAGTGGTCGGGAGTTCTTCGTCCCGTCTGGCCTGATGCGCCAGGCGACGATGTCCATTGATGGCAGGTCAAGCGAGCCTTTACTGCGGGGTGCAGGCCCGTGGACTCGGGATTCCCATGCTCGCTGCCGCCAGCCAGATCCATGATCGGCCTGGATCACCACCACCGGCCGCACCTTGCCTACTTCAGCGCCCTGGTTGGGGTTGAGGCGTGCCACCCACACCTCACCGCGGCGCCTCAGCCCCGGCCAGGGCCCCGTTCTCCGCCATCAGGAAATCGGCGGCCATCTCCCGGGCCTCCTCGCAAGCGTCCGCATCGCTGGCCAAAGCCCCTGCGGCCTGCCTCAGGGCCGCTTGAGCCCGACCTTCCCGCCGCTGGGAAAGCAGGGTTTCCAAGGCCTCGCGCAGCAGCTGGGAGCGAGGTTGGCCACTGAGCCGTGCTTCCTCATTGAGCTGTTGTTCCAGATGGTCTGGAAGTCGAAGGCTTACGGCACTCATGGAACGCCACAAACGTGATGAAATGCAGTTGACGAGATGCATGCCAACTTGTATTGCAGGGGGAATGACATCCCGCCAGGGCCAAGGCGTTGGAAAAACGTGCGCATGCATCGGCATGGTCGAGGCCAGAGCGCAGACCTGGAAAGGGCTGCACTTGAGAGGGATTCGGCGTGGAGCCCAGCCATGGTTCCAACCTAGATTTCAGCATTCGCCGTGCTGGCCTTGGCCGATCGATCGGCGGACTGGGTGGATCAGGCCCTGCGGGATCTGGAGCAGGCGGAGCAGTCGATGCAGGCCGCCCGCCATGAATGGGCCTGTTTCGCGGCCCATCAGGCGGTGGAGAAGGCGCTGAAGGGGCTGAATCTGGCCCTGGGCCAGCAGGCCTGGGGCCACACCCTCACCCGGCTCTGGGCGGTGCTGCCGCAGCAGGATT
>JBBASD010000305.1:0-1988 GCA_040399485.1 Cyanobium sp.
CGGCCCAGCGGCCTACCCGGCGGCGGCACCCAGGGCTACGACCTCAGCCTCAACCGCTACAAGGAGCTGATCCACGAAGAGGTGGAGCACCGGCCACCGCTGGAGATCCTCGCCGAATTGCGGGCGATCGAGCAGGAGATCCTGCAGGGGATCGAGGAGCTGGAGGGGATGCTGCGATGAGCCAGGGCGCCAACCAAGCCACTGAGGCGAATCAGCCTGGGGTGCCGGCACCGGAGCGGCCCACCGCAGACGAGAGCCGCTGCTGGCTGGAACAGCAGGTGTGGACCCTGCCGCTGCTGGATGAACGCAGCGCTGACGAGATCCTGGGCTATGGCGATGCCGGTTTGTAATGATGCGTCCCGACCGTTCTGCGTAGCAGAACTATGATCCAGGCATGATCCGGTCGTTCCGATGCACCGATACTCAATCCCTCGCCAACGGTTGGGCGGTCCCTCGCTTCCAGGCCATCGAGCGGGTAGCCCGCCGCAAGCTCCGGCAACTCGAGATCGCCAGCCGGCTCGACGACCTCCGGATTCCACCCGGTAACCGCCTCGAAGCGCTGCGCGGTGATCGAGCCGGACAACACAGCATCCGTATCAACGATCAGTACCGGCTCTGTTTTCGATGGTCGGACAGCGGCCCTGAAGATGTTGAACTGGTTGACTACCACTGAAACCTCCCCATGAATCGTCTCCCTCCGATTAGCCCTGGTGAACTTCTTCAGGAAGAGTTCCTCGAACCACTGGGCATCAGCCAGTACCGATTGGCCAAGTCCATCGGAGTCCCCGCATCACGCATCAGCGAAATCATTGCGGGCCAAAGGGCCATCACGGCCGACACGGATCTGCGTCTGTGTCGTGTGCTGCGGCTCAGTCCGGGCTATTGGTTGCGGGCGCAGGCGGCCTACGACACGGAAGTGGCCACAGTCGAACTGGCTGACGTTCTCGACACCCTCCAGCCGCTCGTGAGCTTCTGAGCCCACGATCAGAAGAACGGCAGTCGCATCAGAGCGCGCGCTGCGCCAATGTGGCCTCCACTCAGCGGGCCAAACCCAGAAACACCAGAAACGAACAGTTGAGCCGCAGCAGATCGTCATCCGCCAGGCGGCCGATGCACTGGCCCAGGCGGCTCCTGGGCACGGTGGTGACCTTGTCGACCATCAGACGGCTCGTGGCTCTCAGGCCGTTCTCGGGCGTGGGGTCCATCGCAATGCGAAACATGGGGAGGTCTGCGGGATCGGTCGTGATCAGGCACACCGTCACCGAATCACGGGCGGTGAAGGCATCGTCCTGAACGACTACCACGGGCCTCGGCTTGCTGGCGTAGCCAGATCCGCCGGACATGGTCCAGAGCTCACCGCGCTTCACTGGCTGTAGTCGTCATCAGGCCATTCGTATACTGAGTCGATGAAAGCCTGGATTTGGGCTTCCTCTGGGCTGGCATTGGCCAACCGCGACTGCCGCCGCGCCTCGGCAGCGAACTCGGGGGAATGCACATCCGGCACCCATATCTGGATCGGCCGCATCCCCTGGGCCCGCAACCGCTGGCGATGCTCCCGCACCTTGCGGCGGTTAGCGGCCCGGCGGATGTCGTCGGGGCTGGCGCTTGGAGTGGCTTCCGCTTCCATGGCGGCTTCAGCTGGGGTTACATGTAATGATAGCTCGCCAGGTCGGTTTGGCCGATGAGAATCCGCCAGTCCTCGCGGAGTCCCGATCAATTAACTATGCGGTTGGTGCATAGCCACGCCAGCGCGGGCATGGAGATCGCACTGCATCTGCCTCCGTCTCGATGTAGAACTACCCAAGCAAGGGCCAAGCCAGGACTCCGGATGGTCATCAACAGCTCCAGTTCGGGGCCTTCGCAGGGCAACTGACCTGTTTCATGCCCACCCAGTCATCGTGAGGCCATTCAGGCCATGGTCCTGCCCCAGTCCCAGGCTCTGCTTCCCTGATCCCCAGCCCAGCGTCTCCAGCCCGCTCCGATGCCCG
>JBBASD010000306.1:0-1985 GCA_040399485.1 Cyanobium sp.
GTGAAGGTGAACGTCACCGCACCGGTGGCCACAGCGGCCGTGTCGTCGGTGATGGTGACAGTGGGGAGGATGGTGTCAAACGGCTGGCTGACCTGCGCCGGTGCCGTGGCCTGGTTACCGGCGGCGTCGGTGACGCCGGTGGTGCTCACATCGACCGTGATGTTGCCTTCTTCATTGGCATCTGGCGCCACCACAAGCGTGTAAACGCTGCCGCTGCCGCTGAAGCTTCCTTTGCTGCCGTTGGCCACCGTGACCTTGCTGGCATCGAATCCGGTGACCGATTCACTGAAGGTGAAGGTGAACGTCACCGCACCGGTGGCCACAGCGGCCGTGTCGTCGGTGATGGCGAGGGTGGGGATGCTGGTGTCAAACAGCTGGCTGACCTGCGCCGGCGCCGTGGCCTGGTTGCCCGCCGTGTCGGTGATCCCGGCGGTGCTCACATCGACCGTGATGGTGCCTTGCGCTCCCGCATCAGGTGTGACGACCAGGGTGTAAACGGTTTCGCTGACCGCCGAGAAGGTTCCCTTGCTGCCATTGGCCACCGTCACCTTGCTGGCATCGAAGCCGGTGACCGATTTGCTGAAGGTGAACGTGAAGGTAATAGCACCCGTGGCCACACCGGCACTGTTGTCGGTGATAGCGAGGGTGGGAGGTGCGATGACGGCGGTGTTCCTGAAAAAGAGTGTGCAGCCGTTATTCGCGCCGATGAAGAGATCAAGATCGCCGTCGTTGTCGAGATCGGCAAAGGCCGGGCTTGCAAAGTCGCCGACATCGATAAGACCGAAGGGATTAGAACTTGATGCTGCGTAGGCGGGAGCTGTGGCGCCGAGCGCGGCGCTGTTGCGGAACACATACGTGTTGCCAGCATTTTGGCTGATGATGAGATCGAGGTCGCCGTCGGCGTCGAAATCGGCGAAGGTGGGGTTGACGACACTACCGACGACGGTGATGCCGAAGGGATTGGTGCTGGGTGTGGCATAGGAGGGAGCAGTGGCCCCTGGCGCGGCGGTGTTGCGGTATACCAACATGGTGCCGTTGATCTCTCCCATGAAGAGATCAAGATCACCGTCTGCGTCGAAATCGGTGAAAGCGGGACTGGAGTTGAAGGCGACGATGTTGATCCCGAAGGGATTGGTGCTGGGCGCTGAGTAGGCGGGAGCTGTGACGCCTGTTGCAGCGGTGTTGCGGAACACCAGCGTGCTACCTGCTTGATTGCCGACGAAGAGATCTAGATCGCCGTCGCCGTCGATATCGCCAAAGGCCGGTCTGGCGTTGTCGCCGACGTCGGTGATGCCGAAAGGATTGGTGCTGGCTGCGGCGTAGGCGGGAGCAGTGGAGCCTGGAGCGGCGGTGTTCCTGAAAAAGAGTGTGCAGCCGTTATTCGCGCCGATGAAGAGATCAAGATCGCCATCGCCATCGGCATCCGCAAAGGCCGGCTTGGCATTGAAGCCGACATCGGTAATCCCGAAGGGATTGGTGCTGGGTGCGGCGTAGGAGGGCTCGGTGGCGACTAGCGCCAGCGTGTTGATCGCCTGCACATACTGCGCCGGTGCTGTGGCTTGGTTGCCAGCAGCGTCGCTGACCCCGGTGGTGCTCACATCCACCGTGATGTTGCCCTGCACATCGGCAGCTGGGATGACCACCAGTCTGTAGACACGGCCACTGCCGCTGAAGGTGCCTTTGCTGCCATTGCCCACGCTCACCTTGCTGGCATCGAAACCGGTGACCGATTCGCTGAAGGTGAAGGTGAAGGAAACAACAGCAGCGTTGGCCACACCGGATATGTTGTCGGTGATGGTGACGGTGGGGGCGATGGTGTCAAACGCCTGTGTGACTTGCGCCGGGGTGGTCGCCTGGTTGCCCGCTGAGTCGGTGACACCGGTAGTGCTCACATCGAGCGTGATGTTGCCCTGCGCTCCCGCAGTAGGGATGACCACGAGCGTGTAAACACTGCCGCTGCCGCTGAAGGTTCCTTTGCTGCCATT
>JBBASD010000307.1:0-1984 GCA_040399485.1 Cyanobium sp.
CGTTGAGGATGGTGTCAGAGGGATAGACACTGGGCCACAGCGCCAGCATGTCTTCCTGCCCCACGCGGGCACCCAGGGTGGCCGTGAAGCCGCTGCCGATGGGCCACTGGTAGTAGAGCTTGTCGATGGCGACGACGTCACCGCAGTCTGTTTCGGAACCACAATCCTGTTCGAAAGCGACCTCAAGTTGAGCCAGGGCGAGGGCGTGCGGTTCGCCTCCAAACACGCTTTGGCCGAAGTTGCCGGCACGCAAATTGGTGCGCAGCAGATCCTTGCCGGTGAAGCTTGTATCAAGCGTCAACTGCAGGTCGTAGTTGAACGTGGTGGCATTGGGCAGAGTTACGGGAGTCCGGGGACGACCCGTGAATTCATTCGCTGCCCGATTGACCGTGTTGGCCCCCGTATTGACAGCCGATCCCGAGAAGGCATTGGCTCCCAACACAAACGTCGCTAGACCGCCGAGCTTGGTCGTAGATGAGAACTGGGTGGCCTCCAGCTCACCCACCTTGGCTTCAAGGCCATCGACGCGACCGCGCAGCACAGCGAGTTCCTGCTCGAACTCCTGCATCAGCTTCTTGAGCTCATCGGTCACCTCGGTGACGCGGTCGAGGCAGGCATTCAGCAGGGCGGCAGCCTCATAGCGGCTCATCGCCTGGCCGCCTTTGAAGCTGCCATTGGGGTAGCCGGCGACGCAGCCGTAGCGCTCGATCAGGTTGGTCAAAGCCTGAAAAGCCCAGTCGCCCGGCCTGACATCGGCGAACTGGGTGATGCTGGTGACCTGCTCCTGGCTGGCGTATCGGTTCACAGCCGCCATGTCGAGGTTGGCGGCGTGGGACGCCAGCGGAGCCGCCAGACCGAGAACGATGAGCGTGGAACGCAGATGAAGCATGGAACAGAGTCTCCAGGGCACCGCCGGGCCGGCGGCTTGCTTGAAATAATCATCCATGTCTCCATCAAGCCGCGAGCACTGGAGACTATGATGATGGTTTGAACACCACCGCTATCCAGCTCCATAATGGTGATCACGGTTCCAGCGGGTCACGCCCTGGAGGCAACGAGGAAAGTCCGGTGGGGATCAGGTTCGTCCTGAGCCGAGTCCGGCGCTGTCCCGCAGCTGTGAGGGGGGCCATGGCCCTCTCAGTCAGAACGCTCGCCGTGTTGAGACCCTTCTTCTCCGGCGCGGACCGGATCGCTCGATGACTCCACTAATTTCTGCCAGGTCCTTGGCCCTGGCCGGCGGCGCCACAGCTCTGGCGTTGCTGCTTGCCCAACCCGCCCAAGCCCATGGCATCGCCCACGGCGGCATCGCCGCCGGCTTCCTGCACCCGCTTAGCGGTGTGGATCACCTGCTGTTGTTGGTGTCGGTCGGAGCCGCTGGCGCCGTGATCTCCCCTCAGCTGCTCCTCTGGGCCCTGGCTGGCGCCATCGGCGGTGGCGTCTTCGGCGCCCTGGGCGGCACCCTGCCCGCCCAGGAGTTTCTGGCGGCACTGGCGATCACAGCCGTGGCTCTGCTGGTGCTGCGCTCCCAGCAGAGCCCCCGGCTGGGCGTCTGCGCTGCCCTGGTGGCCACCGCCGTGGCGGTGCACGCCATGCTCCATGGTCTGGAGGCCCCGGTAGATGGTTCCGCCGCGCTCTGGTGGTTGGGGGCGCTCAGCGGATCAGTGCTGGTGAGCGGTGGCAGTCTCCTGCTGCTGCGGCGCCTGCCTGTGGCCTGGACCCATGCTGCGGCCCTGCTGCTCGCTCTCGGCAGCGGCTTGGTGGCCTTGGGGCCGATCGGGCTGCTGCTGCGCTGAGGTCGGGGTCGCCCTGCAGCGGCCTCCGACTGCAGCGTGGCCGCAGTGGCAGCGTCAGGATGGCCCAGCTGCTGATCCAAACCCCTGGCTCCGTTGCCCACACCACTACAAATCCGCCCCTTTGAGGCGGCCGACTGGCCGGGGCTGTGGGCGCTGCTGGAGCCGGTGTTCCGCGCCGGCGAAACCTTCCC
>JBBASD010000308.1:0-1975 GCA_040399485.1 Cyanobium sp.
AGGGGCCATTGGAGATGGCGCGGGAGCTGCGCAAGCGGCTGGCCAGCATCGCCCGTGCCGACAGCCTGCTTGATGATCGCCAGCGCGATGAGCTGGTGCGGGAGCTGGAGCGGCAGCGGCAGGCGATCTGCGGACCGATTGCGGCTCACGATGCCGATCTGGCGGTGGATTTGCTCTGGGAGGTGCTGGAGCTGTCGTCAGAGCTGATCGAGCGCTGTGATGACCGCGATGCGGTGCTGCGGGACTGGTTCCATCAGGCCAGCGCCGCCCTCGGCCAGGTGGCCCTGGCGGCCCGCGGCAAGCCACAGAACTTGGCTGATCAGGTCTATGCCGCGGTGGTGAGCAACAGCTATGGCCAGTTCGATCCGATCGTGCGCGATCTGGGCCCGGCCCTGGGGGGCGAAGGGCTGGCCCACCTGCGCCTGCGCCTGGAAACCCTGCGCCAGCGCTCCAGCGGCAGCACGACGGCCAAAAGCCAGCCCGATTTGATCGTGAGCATCGCCATGCTCGACATCGCCGATGCCCTGGGCGATGCCGAGGCCTATCTGGCCGAGTATCGCGACCACAACCCCGAGGCGCTAACAGTGCCGGCGATTGCGGCCAAGGTGGCGACGCGGCTCACCAAGGCCGGCCGGGCGGAGGAGGCGCTGACGCTGCTGCAGGCGGCCGACCCGACCCTGCGCCGGCGTCGCACTGGCGCCGAGGCGTGGTGCGATGCGCGCTTGGATGCGCTGGATGCCCTCGGCCGTAGCGACGAGGCCCAGGCCCAGCGCTGGGATTTTGCCCTGATGGAGCTATCAAGCCGCCACTTGCGCGACTACCTCAAACGGCTGTCGGCCTTTGAGGACATGCCCGCCGAAGAGAAGGCCCTCGATCTGGTGGCGGAACACGACGACCTGGAGGAGGCGCTGTGGTTCCTGCTGCACTGGCCGGAGCCGCACCGGGCCGCCCGACTGGTGCTGGCTGCGCCCAAGCCGCTCAATGGCGATCACTACTACCTGCTGGCGCCGCTGGCAGAACTGCTGGAAAAACGCCAGCCGCTGGCGGCCACAGTTTGTCTGCGGGCGATGATCGATTTCGCGCTCAAGGTGGCGCGCTCCAAGCGCTATCCCCACGCGGCCCGCCATCTGGAAACCTGCCACCGTTTGGCCGCCGCCATCAACGATTGGGGCGAGCTGGTTGATCACCGCAGTTATATGCTGCAGCTGCGGCGGGATCACGACCGCAAGCGTGGCTTTTGGAGTGAGGTGCCTAAGACGATTATTCCTGAACCTGAGGCGAGAGCTAAAGCTGTGGATAAGGGCGTGATGGAGAAAGGGGGGAAGGGCAGAGGGCTGCAGGGCACTGGAGACGCGGACGGCGAGGCTGGGTCTGTTCAGCCGGGGTTATGGTGAATGGCAGGATTCGTTGTTGGCTTGCGGATCCTCAATCTGTCGGCTAGTTTCGAATAAGAATGGTAAGTATTTCCACGCGATTTCAATGATTTACGGAGGCGTATTCGGCCAGGCTACGGTATTGCTGTAATCCACCAATTGGTGGGTTGCTACTTTGACCTCCTCGTCGCAGCCACTGAGATTCAACTCGCGCGTCATGAAGTCGACTTCGAGAGCCGTATTGAAGGCATGAATTTGTTTTGCTTGAAAGATGTAGCTCGCCCAATTTTTGTTTGGCCCCCTTAAAGATTTTAGGTCCTGCCGATCTCTTTTTATGCAAGAATTATTGCGACGAGTTGCTTGACCCTGACTTGCGGATACAGATAGGGTAATTTTTTTTCGAGGTGCACTCAACTCTTTCCCCTTAGTCAGTTCAAGAACACCAAACAAAAAGGGAATATCATCAGCATCACAACCAAGTGCCACAAACTTATCAGCAAGAAAATAAAGATCCAGCTGATCCTCAGAGTGATCTGAATCATTCCCGCCGGGAATAGTCGCTTCCCTAAGAAGGACGTTTAAGTCGCTTGATTCGATCAATT
>JBBASD010000309.1:0-1973 GCA_040399485.1 Cyanobium sp.
TGCGCTCCTACCTGCGCGACATCGGCCGTGTGCCTTTGCTGAGCCATGAGCAGGAGATCACGCTGGGCCGTCAGGTGCAGGAGCTGATGGGTCTTGAGGAGTTGCGGGAGGAGTTGGCCATCAGGGCCGGTGGTGAGCCCCCCTCCCAGGAGATGCTGGCGGCGGAGGCGGGGCTGAGCCCGGCGCTGCTGCGTCGTCGTCTGCAGGCGGGCCGTCGGGCCAAGGAGCGGATGGTGGCGGCGAACCTGCGCCTGGTGGTGAGCGTGGCGAAGAAGTACACCAAGCGGAACATGGAACTGCTGGATTTGATCCAGGAGGGAACTATTGGTCTGGTACGGGGGGTGGAGAAGTTTGATCCGACCCGGGGCTACAAGTTTTCGACCTATGCCTATTGGTGGATCCGCCAGGGGATCACCCGGGCGATTGCGGAGAAGAGCCGCTCGATTCGCCTGCCGATCCACATCACCGAGACGCTGAACAAGCTCAAGAAGGCGCAGCGGGAGTTGAGCCAGGAGCTGGGCCGCACGCCCACGGTGGGTGAGCTGGCGGTGGCGGTGGAACTACCGGAGGAAGAGGTTAAGGACCTGTTGAGCCGGGCGCGGCAGCCGGTGAGCCTGGAAACGAAGGTGGGGGATGGGGAGGATACGGAATTGCTGGATTTACTGGCGGGCGATGGGGTGCTGCCGGATGAGGTGGTGGCGGTGGAATGCCTGAAGGGTGATTTGCGGGCGCTGCTGGAGCAGCTGCCGGAACTGCAAGGCCAGGTGCTGAGGATGCGCTACGGCATCGAGGATGGTGAGCCCATGAGCTTGAGCTCCATTGCCAAGCAACTGGGTCTCAGCCGGGATAAAACCCGCAACATCGAAAGCCGTGCCCTCGAAACTATTCGCAAACATTCAATTGACTTGCGTAGTTATCTAGCGGCCTGAGAGCTGTACTGCTGAGAGCTTTCATCGCCATCGTGTCACTTAGAATAATGGCCATGGAGCTTTTATCCCCCAATCGTCAAATTTTGGTGGTATCGCCAACCTGGTTTGGTTCTTTTTTGGTGATGGTTGCCCTGTCCTTGGCGCCCCCAGGTAACGCCCAGGTGCTGATGAACCTGGCGCCCCAGGCCCTTCCGAACAACCCCGTGGGCCCCACCTACAGCGGCACCCTCGATGCCGTCAAGCAGCGTCTCAACACCCCCGCAACTGGCGCGAGCCAGTCCCAACCCCCGCAGGCAGTAACGCCGGATGCCACTCGCCGACAGACCCCTAAACCCAGTGTCGCTATGCCTGTGGCCGAGGTCTGTGAATTGAAGGTGTCTCAGATGAATGACATCCAACACCGCAAGGTGGTGAGAGTTCATTCCGGCCCCTGCCTGATGGTGTTCAACGCCAACGACTGAAGCAGGCAGTAAACCGCCAGGCACTGGTGGCCAAATGGGTGCGGCCCCGGGGCTTGCTTAGCGGTCCACCGACTTCAGAAGTCGGTGACGGCCCCCTGGCTGCTGCTGCTCACCAGGCGGGCGTACTTGCCCAGCACGCCGTGGCGATAACGGGGCTCAGCTTTTTGCCACGCGCCGCGGCGCCGCTCCAGTTCGGCCGCGTCGACATTCAGCTGGATCAGGCGCTGGTGGGCATCGACAGTGATGCCATCCCCCTCATGGACCAGGGCAATGGTGCCGCCGACGGCTGCCTCAGGGGCCACATGCCCAACCACCATGCCGTAGGTGCCGCCACTGAAGCGGCCATCGGTGATCAGCGCTACCGAATCCCCCAGTCCTTGGCCAATGATCGCCGCCGTGGGTGAGAGCATTTCACGCATGCCAGGCCCCCCTACCGGACCCTCATTGCGGATCACCAGCACATCACCGGCCTGGATGCGTCCGGCCAGAATGGCGGCCAGACATTCCTCCTCGCTTTCAAATACCCGGGCCGGACCGGTGATGACTGGATTCTTGACGCCGCTGATTTTGGCCACACTGCCCT
>JBBASD010000310.1:0-1956 GCA_040399485.1 Cyanobium sp.
AGGCAGGAATCAGCTGTTGCTGCTTTGCCACGACCAGTACCGCAGCGGTGCCGAGTATGGGGAGCCCCCGGCATCTGGCTTCCGCCCTGCTGCAGCGGTCGTCCACGATCACCAGCACCTGGGCGCCAGCGGCCTGCCAATGCAGCGCCAGGGCGATCGTGGTGCGCTCGCCAGAGTCCACGCCGGGATTGAGCGGTTCGACATCGGGCCCATCCGTTGACTCGACAATGCTGAGCCACCCAGCTGCTCGGGCCTCGGCAATGGCAGAGGCACCGTGCCTGCGATCGGCGCGGACATCAGGGTCGGCATCGATGCCGAACTCGGCCGCCACCACGGCGGTGATAATCACGCCGCCGAACAAGGCGCGCAGCAGATCAAGGCAGCCGATCCGCGCCAGGCCGATCAGTGGGCCCGCAGCGGCGATCACCACCCGCATCGTGCCCAGCCGCGTGAACGCCGCCAGCAAAGCCGACCTCCACTAACTGGGCCGCAGGGATCGCGACCCCTGCGGCGAGTTGATGCGCTGATGCTAAGATGCATTGAGGCTGAGGCTGACCATGCGAACCACGCTGGACATCGAAGACGATGTACTAACTGCCGCCAAGGAATTAGCGCGCCGACAGGGCGTTTCGGCCGGGCAAGTGGTTTCGAGGCTGTTGCGCTCTGCCTTGACCGGCGAGGCACCAGCCCGGCGCCCTGGTGCTGCGGTTGTGGCCGGATTCCGTCCCTTTGCGGCCAGCGATCAACAGCTGGTGAGCAACGAACAAATCGATCAGTTGCGCGATCTCGAAGGCATCTGATGCGGGCCCTGCTCGATGTCAACGTGATCATCGCCCTGCTCGACAGTGGGCACGTGATGCACGCCGCCGCCTGCAGTTGGCTGGAGCGGAATCTCGACCAGGGCTGGGCCACCTGCCCGCTCACGCAAACCGGTGTGGTGCGGATCATGGCCCAGCCCGCCTATCCCAACACCCAACCGGCCCAGCAGGTGGCGGCCCGTCTGGCCGAGGCCTGCAACCATCCCAGCCATGCCTTCTGGCCCCAGCAGATCAGCCTGCTCCAGGAAGGTCTGATTCGCTGGGAGCGAATTCTCGGCCCTCGCCAGATCACCGATGCCTATCTGCTAGCTCTGGCCGTGGCCCATGGCGGTCGGCTGGTGAGCTTTGACCAACGGCTGGATCCCCAGCAGGTGCCCGGTGCCAGCGCGAACCATTTTTGGGTGATTGCTGCCGGCAGCGCGGTTTCCGGCTGAATCGCGGCAGGCGCCGTGAGCGCTCGGCGGATGGTAAGAACAAGCTTGATCACGATGTACCCGGCGATTGCGCCGCCTACACTGCAATTTCTCGGCCTAACCATGAACGACGCTATCGCCCTGGGAGGTGTGTCGCATCCTGACGCGCTCTGGGGGCAGGTCCAACTGCAGCACCAGCAGCCGATCCAGCCGCCGCCATCACAATGGTGAGATGAATCGTTCCGCCGACTGGCTGCATCAGGCGCAGGCCATCAGGCGGTGGAGAAGGCCCTCAAGGGTTTGCACCTGCGCCATGGCCAGCAGGCGTGGGGCCACGGCCTCGGGCGCTCCTACCCCGATAGCCTGCCCGATGGTGCCCCGACCGACCATTTCGGCCGGCTTCAGAGCGAGGACGCCCTTCGCCATGCCCGTTCGATCGTTGACGCAATCGCTGCTGCGCTGGCCTGAACCGGAGCAGGTGCTGAACCAGGTGCGGATCTGGGCGGCCCAGGTGGCGGCGGAGCATCCGGGCCTGGAGCGGGTGGGCCTGTTCGGCAGCTACGGGCGGGGTGACGCCGGGGTCGGCAGCGATCTCGATCTGCTGCTGATCGATGCCGGCAGCAGCGGCCCCCAGCACCAGCGACTGCTGGCCTGGCCCCTAGCGGAGCTACCGCTCAGCTGCGATGCCCTGGTGCTCACGCCCACCGAACACGCCGAGCTGCTGG
>JBBASD010000311.1:0-1944 GCA_040399485.1 Cyanobium sp.
GCCTCAAGGCCCTGTTTCGCAGGCCCCTTTCGGAGCGGTTGCAGCACCAGCTGCGAGGGCAAAGCATCGATCTGCACCTAATCTCCGATGGGATGCCGACGGTGGCCCAGGAGGACCACGGGGCGTGACGCTCGCGAGGGCTTCGACCGCTCTGGTCTGGACGATCTGGCTGCTGATCCTGCTGCTGGAGCTGGCCACGCCTCCAGCCGTGGTTTTAGGGATTCTCTATGTAGTGCCATTGCTGCTGGGGGCCTCGCAGCGCTCCCCCGCCCAGGCCTGGCGGTTTCTGTTGATCTGTTGCACCTCGACACTTCTCAATCTGCTGGTGCCGTTGCCGGTGCATCACAACATCGCCTCCGTGCTTATCGACCGACTGCTGGTGTGTCTGGGCCTGGTCGTTACGACCGCTCTGGTGGTGCGCAACCAGGAGCTGGAGCGTCAGCGCATCGCCATTGAAGTGGAGCTGGGGCAGGCCAATCTTCGCGGCGACGTGATCGCCACCCTTGCCCATGACATCAAGACCCCGGTGCTGGGCACCCTTGCCTCCCTATCGCTTCTGGAGGACAGCGCTGTAGTGGTGGCCATCCGCAGCAGCCAGCAACGCTGCCTGCGCTTGATCGACGACCTGCTGCAGGTGTTCCGCGCCGAGCAGGAGGGCTTGCAGACAGAGCTGCAGCCGTGCGATTTGGTGGCGGTTGCCCAGGAAGCCCTGCGCAGCGTGGAGCCGATCGCCGCCCAACGCCAAATCAGTTTGGTCTTGCGCCAGGAACGTTGCTGCGGCGCGGACCTGCTCGCAGACCCCTCTTTGTTGCAGCGTTTGATCGAGAATCTGCTCCTCAATGCAGTCCACCACAGCCTTCGCGGTCAGCGGGTCTGGCTGCAACTGAGCCGCCGGGAGGGCGAATGGTTGATCGATGTTCGTGATGGCGGTCAGGGGTTCCCGCCAGAGCAACTGCCGCTGCTGTTTCAACGGTTTGCCCAGAGCTGCAACGGCACCCCTGGGGCAGGGCTGGGTCTCTATCTGTGCCGTCTGATCACAGAGACCCACGGAGGGGTGATCACGGCCAGCAACACACCCAGCGGCGGTGCCAGGGTGCTTGTGGAGTTGCCCCAGCGGCGGCCTTAGCGATGCACCTGCTACTGATCGAAGACGACCAGGCCTACCAGCTGGCGATGGCCACCCATTTGCGCCAGTTGGCCGGCGTGCAACAGGTCTGGGTCGCGGCGGATGGCGAGATGGGACTGGAGCTGCTCACGAGCAGGTCGGTGGATCTGGTACTGCTCGATCTCGTGTTGCCTGGGCTGGGCGGCCTCGCTACTTGTCGCCAAATCACGAACAAGACAGATCTGCCGGTGCTGATCCTCACCAGCCATGAAGAAAGTGGCTGGGTGCGACAGATCTGGGACGCCGGTGCGCGGGGCTATTTGCACAAGGAGCGGGCCCTGGCGCAGGTGGAGCTTGCGCTGGCGTCCCTGATGGTCGGGGCTAGTTGGTGGGATCAGAAGGCCACGGCGGCGCTGCAACGATCAGGTTCCCATCAGGCCGTCGCAGCGTCGAACCATGACGAGCGTCTTAACGGCCTAACCCAACGCGAACGGGAGGTGCTGGCCTGCCTGGCGGCTGGCGATAACAATCGCTTCATCGCCGAGCAGCTTGGGATCGGTGAAGGCACGGTGCGCAGCCATGTGCACGTGCTGTTGCAAAAGCTACAGGTCAGCAACCGCACCCAGGCGGCCTTGCTCTGGTTGACGGCAGGGGAGCAGCGTTAGCCCTGCCGCCGATTTCCATCCCCAGCATGGGGGCAGGCCATCGGAGGTGGCGTAACAGACAGGCAAGCACCGCAGGTCCAAACTAACGATCTCCATTGCGTCCACCTGCCAGACCATGTCCCCATGGCGCCGGGTGTAGGCATGAACAAACAGCCTGGCATCCAGCCCACCGAA
>JBBASD010000312.1:0-1941 GCA_040399485.1 Cyanobium sp.
TCCAGGGTTTCCAGGTTGGCGATCACGCTGCTCTGGATGGCGAAATCCTCCGCCAGCGGCTCGGCCGCATAGCGCTTCAACACCTCCTCCCGCAGTCCCGCAGCCAGGGAATAGGGCCAGGCCAGCAGGATGCGCACCCGCACGCCGGCCTCCAGGCAGCGGCTGAGGTGGGCGCGGTAGTGCTCCAGGTTGGGCGCAAAGGTCTGCAGGATGGCCACCTCCTGCTGTGCTTCCGGCTGGGCTTGTTCCTGGTCGTGGATCAGCCGCTCCAGGGCTGCGGCAAAGGTGTCGCTGGGGAAAGCGGCGTGGATTTGGCTGAGGCCGAAACGGGACAGACCGGGCCCACTCTGCTGATACTGCTGCGCTAGGAAACGCTGCAACTGCGGCAGCTTGTAGCCCCTGCCGCTGACATTGAACTTGCGGTAAATCGTGCGCAGGCGCTGGGTGAAGGCCTCCTCCTCGATCGGACCCTGACGCTGCTGATAGGCCTCCAGTAGCTGCTGCTTGCTCTGGCCGGGCTGCTCGTTCAGGCAGAGGACCACCTCCAGCTCATGGGGAGTGAGAGCGTATTCCTGCCGCTCGCCCAGGGTCTGCAGGAATGCTGTCCAGCTCATCGCTGCAGGAGCTTTGGCGAGGGAGGGAAATGATGTCGCCGGAGGTAGTGTATCCCCCTAAAGGCGGCACGGTAGCGGGTTCCAGTATCTTCCATCGCCTTCTATCTGGCCATGATTGACAGAATTTCAGGCCGGTAAATACTGTCGATATCAACATCTGAATAAGACCCCATGCTGGAGAAGCAGCAGCAGCTATATCATAGAATCTGCGATTATGAATTGGGTGATCCCAGCCATGAAGTCGGCTTTCTCGCCCATCTGATGTACGCCAACGGCTGAAGCCGGCCCTGGTGGCAGACCATCAGGTCACACCGTCCGACCAGGTGGATCAGGTGTGGCACCTGCATCTGCTGTGTAGCGAGGCCTATTGGAACGACTTCTGTCCGCGGGTGCTGGGGCGGCCGCTGCACCACCACCCCGCCAGGGGCGGCCAAGTAGAACGGGATCGCTTCCACGAGCAGTACCGCGCCACCATCCGCAGCTACCGGCAGTACTTCGGCGAGCCTCCCCTGGATCTATGGCCACCGGTGGATGTGCGCTTCGGACGCGACCTGCAGATTTGGCGACATCACCAACAATGCCGCCGCGATTCAAGCCAAGGAAAGTCTAGGAATCAAGGCTAGCTTTCAGCCCCATGCGGATTTGTCCGGCTCAGAAGAGCTGATCGATCGAGGCTTTCCTGTCCCATGTGGCTTCATTCACAAAAGCCCCGTCGCGGCCCCTTATGGATACGGCCACTGCTGGTGATGCTTCAGGACTGCCGGCTGCTGAAGGCTGATTTGGGTGGGTGTGCTGGCCGGGGATGTGAGCGGTGGCGGCGCTGGGGAATTAGCGCAGACTTTCCGAGCGCGAGCGGCGAGGGCTTCAAACTCGGGACCTGGGCTAAGACTGAATTCTTTGGGATGCAGAAGCTGGTGGCGGCCCAGGCGGTGGCAGGCCTGGTGGATGGCTGCGCTGCCGGTGGCATCCCACAGCCGCAGGGTGTTGTCTGCCGAGCCGGAAACGATGCGCCGCCCGTCCGGGCTGAAGGCCACGGACGACACCCCGGCTATATGTCCTTGACGGGGAGAGCCGATGGGCTTGCCGCTGGCTGCAACCCAGAGCCGCAGGGTGTTGTCCTCAGAGGCGGAAGCGATGCGCCGTCCGTCCGGGCTGAAGGCCACTGACCACACGGAATTTGTATGGCCTTGAAGGGGAGGGCCGATGGGCTTGCCGCTGGCCCCATCCCAGAGCCGCAGGGTGTTGTTGACTGAGCTGGAAACGATGAGCCGTCCGTCCGGGCTGAAGGCCACGGACGACACCGGCCGTGTGTGGCCTAAAAGTGGAG
>JBBASD010000313.1:0-1925 GCA_040399485.1 Cyanobium sp.
AAGTCCAGCCCCCGATCAAGGGTGATCTTCCAGCCATGGTCGGTGGTGATGCTGCGGGCGTGGAAATTGGGGCTGGCATCGATTTCCCAAGTGAAGGGGGTACTTGTGCCGGCGAAGGAATCCTGCACCTGGCCAAGATTCTCCACCTGTTTCTCCATCGTCTCCTGGTCGGAGCCTGTGATCAAATGCACTGTCACTTCATCACCGATGGGGGTGATTTCATTGACCATGCGTAGGAACTCCACCAGGTTGCGGATCTGATGGAAAGCCCGGATGTAGGGGTCGCGGATGATGATGCCGCTGCAACCCTGGAGATAGGCGGCAAACAGGCGGCGATAGCTCCAGCCCTTGGCGTTTTCGGGCACCACCAGATGCTGTTCCTGCGACTCAGCAGCTGCAGCGGCCTGGGCCTTGCCTGCGGCCTTTGTGGCTTGTCCCGCTAAGGACTCGGCTACTGCTCCGGGGCCTTCCACGGCAGTGGCTTGTGCTTCGCTGCTGAGGGGGCGCAAGCCCGCAAAGGCCGGATACTGCTGTTCCTCCGGCGTCAGCACCGTGACTTCATCCCCACCGGCCAGAGGCCGGTAGGCGAAGTCGTTTGCCTTGAAGGTGTCGTCGATGCGCAGGATCTGCTCGCGCACCCGACGCCGGCACTCCATGGCGAAGTCCAACAGCTCGGCGATCTCCTGCGGCGTGGCCTTGCCATCGGGGTGGATGATCTTCATCAGGCCGGAGAACGTTTTCTCAAAGCCCGTCTGATCACGGGTCGACACCTCCGAGCTGATCTCGAAGTGGGGCTTGTAGAGGCCGGTGTAGTCCTCGGTGCGCAGGTGCTTGAGCACCTCGGCGATGTAATCGACCACAAAGCCGTAACCGGTGCAGAACAGCTCATGGCGCACCGGCTGCACCTCCCAGCCGGGGTTGAAGGCATGGATGCGATCGAGGAAGGCCGAATCGATGTACTTGTCGGGGAGAGGCTCGTAGAAGTGGGAGTGCTTGAGCATGTAGGCCACCGACTTCTGGGTGTTGCCCATGAACACCATCGAGGCCTCAGCTGAGAGCTGCTCGATGCCCCGCGAAAAGGTGCGGTTGGCCATGTAGTTCTTCATGATGTCGACCAGCGTCTTGTCGACCTTCTTGTCCTTGCCGGCGAACTCGTCGAAGCAGATGCAGTCCCAATAGCCCACCAGGCCGATCTTGCCGTTGGCGTTGCTCACAAATAGCTTCGGGGCGGTTACCTCCGAGCCCGAGATCAACATGCCGTGGGGCGAGAACTCGGCGTACACGTGGGATTTACCCGTGCCCTTGGGCCCCAGTTCCAGCAGGTTGTAGTTGCGTTCGCAGAAGGGGATCAGCCGGATCAAGGTCAGCAGCTTGCCCCGGCGTGTGAATGGTTCTGGGTTGAAGCCCACGCTCTGCATGAGCACGTCCATCCACTCATCGGTGCTGAATTTGGCCCGAGCCGCCAGGAACTCGTCATGATCGACGCCGGCCACCTGGATCGGCTTGACTGATGAGATCTGCCAGGGGCTGGCCTTGGGGTCGGCGGGGAGCTCGTACTCCACATCGGTGATCGCCCAGATCCCTCCCACCAGCAACTTGGGGTAGCGCTTGACGAAGTCCACATTGATGGACACTTTCTTGAGGCCGAGGTTTGTGAACTCCACTTCGTAGAAGCCGCCCTTGTCGTTGAGCTCCACGGTGAGCTTGTCGATCACCTTGTGGGTGCCGCGCTCTTTGATCGTGGATTTCACCAGCTCCGCCTGGTTGCGGTGCACGTAGTGTTTGGCGAGGATCCGCCGCACCGACTCCAGGCCATCGCTGATCAGGGCCGGGTCGTCGGTGGCGCAGTGCTGACCCAGCAGGTACTCGAGCACGTAGGTGGGCACCACGGCGTTCTGCTTCAGCTCGGTGGTGAGGTCCTTGCG
>JBBASD010000314.1:0-1921 GCA_040399485.1 Cyanobium sp.
GGTGGCGGGAACATCCACCACCACCCCCTGGCCGATCTGGGGGCGCGCCATTTGCTTCCAAGTACAGCCCCCACTCTCCCACCTGGCCTTCCCGCTCCCTTGAGGTAGAACCGATCAACCCAGCAGCATGCGGGCCCGACAGGCGGCACTGAATGAGCCGATGGCCGGGTCGAGGATTGCCGTGATCGGGATGGGCTCCAGGGTCGAGCGCAGGCGACCCTTGGCTAAAAAGGCTTCACTAAACGGGCTTGAACGCAATCCTTCCAGCTGCTTGGCCGCCGTGCCTCCGGCGAGCCAGATGCCGCCGCGGGCCAGGCAACCCAGGGCCAGATCGCCGGTTACCGAGCCGTAGGCACCGAGCCAGAGGCGGAGGGCCCTTGAGGCCAGAGGATCCCCGGCGGCGGCGGCGGCGGCCACGGCCGCCGGCAGGTCGGTCGGGGAGCTTTCGCTGCCGGGCTCCCCCCTTGGCAAGCGGCGAACCTCGGCCGCCAGGGGATGGTCGCCAACGGTCTGCTCCTGGCCCATCAACCAGCGGGCCACATGGCCCAATCCAGTGCCGCTCACCACCCTTTCGATAGAGAGGCGCTCCAAGCCCAGATCGTCGAGCAGCCATTGGCGCAGCTGCCACTCGTCGTCGCTGCGGGGGGAGAATTCGCCATGGGCGGCCTCACTTGCCATGGCCAGCAGCCCATTTGGAGTGGGCAAACCAATCGCCACCCCCAACCCAGTGCCGGCCCCCAACACCAGCACGGGGTCCCCAGCGCTGGCTTCACCAGCGCGGACACTGGCCCTCTGGGCAGGTGCCAAATGGGGCAGGCAGTAGATCAGAACGGCAAAATCGTTGACTAGGGCGACCCTTTCAAGATCACAGTCCGAGGCCAATCGGGATTCATCCAGCTTCCAGGGCAGGTTGGTTAGTTGGGCCTGGCCCCCATGCACCGGTCCGGCGACAGCAAAGCAGGCCGCCCCGGGGCGGGGTTGGGCCTGGGCCTCCGGTTGGCCCAAAAAATGGTTCACCATCGGGGCCAGATCGGCCCAGTCGGCTGAGATGTAGCGCTCCTGGGCCAGCAACTCAAGCTCGTTGGAGCCATACAGGCTCAGCAAGGTCTTTGTGCCGCCGATGTCGCCGGCGAGCAGGGTACTCATGGGGCAGAGACGGTCAGCGACTCGGTAGCCGACGCCCCCTTGAGAGGCAGTCCGGCGGCGCGGCCCTGGTTGGCGGCAACCGCAGCCTGGATCAACGCAGTGGCAGGCACCAGCCCCAGGTCCCCATCGCGACGGCTGCGCAAGCTTGCCCCACCCGCTTCGGCCTCCCTTTCGCCAATCACGGCCAGCACGGGAATTTTTTGCTGTTCACCAGTACGGATCAACTTGCCCAGCCGGTCACCGCTGCGATCCACGCTGGCCCGCACCCCTGCGGCAACCAACCGGCTCTGCAGGGCTTCGGCCCAGGGGCGCACGTCATCGGTCACGGGCAGCAAGCGGATCTGCTCAGCCGCCAGCCAGAAGGGAAAATCACCCGCATAGTTCTCGGTCATAATCCCGAAGAACCGTTCCAGCGAGCCAAAGATGGCGCGGTGGATCATGATCGGTCGCTGGCGAGTGCCATCGGCGGCAACATATTCGAGGTCGAAGCGTTCGGGCAGATTGAAGTCGAGCTGGATGGTGGAGCATTGCCACAAACGACCAATGGCGTCTTCTATTTTCAAGTCGATCTTGGGGCCGTAGAAGGCTCCACCCCCTTCGTCAATCTTGTAGGCCCATCCCTTGCGATCCAGCGCTTCGATGAGTCCCTGGGTCGCCAAGTCCCAGACGGCATCTTCGCCGATTGAGGACTCTGGACGGGTGGAGAGGTGGATCTGGTAGTGACGAAAATCAAAGGCCGAAAGGATGCGTTCGGTCAGGTTGAGCACCCGCAAGA
>JBBASD010000315.1:0-1906 GCA_040399485.1 Cyanobium sp.
GATGAATTCGCCGATTCAGGCAGCGATCTACGTATCGCCATCTCGGTCGACATGCTCGACACCGGCATCGACATCCCCGAGATCGTCAATCTGGTGTTCTTCAAGCCGGTGCGTTCGCGCACCAAGTTCTGGCAGATGGTGGGGCGCGGCACCCGCACCTGCCAGGACCTGTTCGGGCCTGGCAGGGATAAGGAATGCTTTTGGATCTTCGACCTCTGCCAGAACCTCGAATTCTTCCTTGGCCAGGGCGGCGCCGACTCCACCTCCGCCCCTGAATCCCTCAGCACCCGCCTGTTCCGCAGCCGCTTGGCGCTGATTGAGGTCATCGATCACAAGGTCGGTCAGACGATGCTGCAGGCGGGGCTAGGCATGGCCATTACCGCGCCAGAGGGCCACCCAAGCGAACCCGAGACCGCTCTACGGCTGCATCGCCACACCCTCGCCGAACTGCTGCGCTGCCACGTGGCCGCCTGTCCCGCCGACAACTTCCTGGTGCGCCCCCACCTCCAGCTGGTGGAGCGGTTCCGCAACGGCGAGTCCTGGGCCATCCTCAGCACCGACGACCATCAGGACCTCGCCGCCACCCTGGCGCCCCTGCCCTCCGCCTACGCCGAGCAGCAGGGCGACACCGATGCGGACGCCCGCCGTTTCGATCTGCTCCTTTACAACCTGCAGCTCACCCTGTTGCGCGCTGAACCCCGCTACAACCGCCTGCAAAAGCAGCTCCGCGACCTGGCCGCCCAGCTGGAAGCCCGCCCCAACATCCCCCAAGTTGCTGCTGAACTGGAGTTGATCCGCGATCTGCTGCGCGGCGAATGGTGGCAGGACGTAACCGTGCCGATGCTTGAAGAGGTGCGACGGCGCCTGCGGGCGTTGTTGGGGCTGATCGAACCCAGCAGCCGAGACCCGCTCTACACGAACTTCACCGATGAGCTGGGTGTAATGCGTGAGCTGGATGCCGCCGCGTTGCTAACCCGCGACGAGTTCCAGCAGTTCCGCCTGCGCGCCAAGGACTTCCTCAAAGCTCACGAAGATCACCTCACCATGCAGCGCCTGCGCCGCAACCAACCTCTCACTCCAGCCGATCTCGACGAGCTGCAGCGCTTACTGCTCTGCCATGGTGTCGGCACGGAGCAGGCGATCCAGCGGGCCGCCGAGGAGTGCAACGGCTTCGGGCTGTTCATCCGTTCGCTGGTGGGCCTGGATCGCAACGCCGCCAAGGAGCTGTTCGCCGCGTTCCTCGCCGATGGCACCCACACCGCTACCCAGATCCGCTTCATCAACGAAATCCTCGACGAGCTCACCAGCCGCGGCGTGATGGATCCCGCCCGCCTCTACGACCCGCCCTTCAGCGACCTGGCGCCGACGGGCCCGGAGGGGCTGTTTTCCGAGGCGGAGGTCAACAACATCTGCCACTTGCTCGACCTGATCAAAACGAGGGCTGTTGCCGTTCAGGCTGCCTGAACGGATTGGGCGGCGTTAGCACGGCGATCCTGCTGTTCACCAAAACCGCCCAGAGCTTCTGTGTGCCCAAGGCAGAAATTGCTGCCGAGGGCTACGACCTCAGCCTCAACCGCTACAAGGAGCTGATCCACGAAGAGGTGGAGCACCGCCCGCCATTGGAAATCCTGGCGGAATTGCGAGCGATCGAGCAGGAGATCCTGCAGGGGATTGATGAACTGGAGGGGATGCTGCGATGAGCGGTACGCCAGCGCGATCAGCGGGCCAGGCCCAGAAACACCAGCAACGAGCGGTTGAGCCGCAGCAGGTCGTCATCCGCCAGGCGGCCGATGCACTGCCCCAGGCGGCTCTTGGGCACGGTGGTGACTTTATCGACCATCAGACGGCTGACGGCTCGCAGACCGTTCTCCGTTGTGGGCTCGACGGGGACGCGAAAGACCGGCAG
>JBBASD010000316.1:0-1897 GCA_040399485.1 Cyanobium sp.
GCAGGGTGGCGAACACGGGGGCCGGGCGTAGATAGCGCCCCTGGGCATCGGCCGGACCGAGGCCCGCCATCAACTGGCGCCACTGGCAATGCCAAAAGTGGCGAACACCGCGGACAAGGGCTGCCGGGGGGGCCATGGCCATCGCTTGATACAAGGTTGACTTTGGTCCAGCGCCGGCTGCAAGACCGCCCAAGAGTCATCGGGGTTCCGTCAAACTGCAAGGTCGTCAGGGGGGGCACCGATGGACTACGGCAACGGCGTCGACCATCAACATGGGCGCGTCCTGGTGGTAGGCGGTACCCATGGCAATGAACGCAATGGCCTGTGGCTCCTCGACCAGTGGCGTCAACAACCTGGCCAGCTGCAACGCCATGGCTTGTTGATCGAACTGGTGGTTGGCAATCCGGCCGCCGCCCAAGACAATCGACGTTATTTAGAGCGGGACCTGAACCGCAGCTTCAGACCCGAATTGCTGAACGATCCCGACGCCCAGCAGTACGAGGTGCGGCGGGCCCGCGAGCTGCTGGCTCGCCATGGTCCCGAGGGCAGGGAGCCCTGCCTGGTGGCCATCGATCTGCACAGCACCACAGCCGCCATGGGCAACAGTCTGGTGCTCTACAACCGCCAGCCGGCGACCCTGGCGCTGGCGGCCGTGCTGCAAAGGCGCCTTGGATTACCCATCTATTTACATGAGAGCGATCTTGACCAGAGTGGATATCTGGCGGCCTGTTGGCCCTGTGCCTTGGTGATTGAGGTGGGCCCCGTGGCTCAGGGTTTGGTGTGCGGGCGCATCTGTCAGCAAAGCCAGATCGCCGTGGAAACCGCTCTGGAGGCCCTTTCCCAGGCCCGTGAAGGTGCGCTCGACCTTGGAAGCGAGCTGGTTGTCCATGGCCACCTGAGCAGCATCGACCTGCCCCGCCATGAAGATGGGTCCCCGGCGGGTCTCGTTCATCCCACCCTTCAAGATCGGGACTGGCGACCCCTACGGGCGGGTGATCCGCTCTTTCTAGCCATGGATGGATCGATGACTGTCTTTCGCGCGGAGTACGGCGCTGGCGGCGAGAATCTCTGGCCGGTGTTCATCAATGAGGCGGCCTACGGCGAAAAGGGCATTGCTCTCAGCCTCACCAATCGTGAAATTCTGCCGGTGACCGCCGGTTGGGCCGCAAGCCTGACGGCGCTGGCCAGACGGCTTGAGCGGGATCTGCCCTGATGCGGTAGGCAATCGGCCTATGGCTGGCCCTGTCTCAACCGCATACGAGGGTGGCCTGTTCTTTCGTGCAGGGTAGATCTGTGGTGCTGCCGTTTGCCCAATAGATGCGCAGTCTGTCGTCATCGCTGCCGCTGCGCAGGGTGAGAGATTTAATCACCCCCGCGGGAGGCTTACCGGAGCGATCCGCGCCGTCATGGCGTTGACGCTCCTGGTTCAGCCGCTGCTCCAGCTGCTGCAGGCGCAACTCCAGGCGCTCCAGGCGCTCAGCCTGGGCCGCCGGTTTGGTTTGGCAGCCGGCTAGCAGCAGAGCCAGAGCCAGCAGGCAGGCCCTGGCCGAGGGGCCCGGGCTCCAGGGCAGTTGCGGTTGGCACGAGGACATCGAACAGGCAGCGACTGATCTCCTCCTAGCTCCCTTGGGGTGTTGCGACCAGAAGGAAAGGCCTACTGCCATGCACCCACCCACCTAAATCGCCCTGTCCGCTCCGGAGGAACGAACTTGAAGGGCCCTTCCTCACAAATGCCGCAATGATCTGTTACGGTTTCAAGTGACGGGTTGTTTTGCCCCGTCCTTCCATCCGTCCGGTATCGATCTTGCCCTCCGGGGCCGGTGCCAACGACACCCCCTTCGACCTCATGACCGCCACAATCCAACAGCGCTCCGGCGCTTCGGCGTGGAATCAGTTC
>JBBASD010000317.1:0-1862 GCA_040399485.1 Cyanobium sp.
CGAGCGCAAGCTGCTCCACGATCTCCCGCGGGGACATCGTGGAGCCGAAGGACTCTTCATCCACCCCACTGATTTGGACCTGATGGGGAATCCCTGCCTGCTCCAGCAGGCGGCGACGGGCCCTAGAAGCAGAAGCCAAAATCAGCATCAACAATTTTGCAATCAGACCAAACCCTGCCACAGCTAAGGTGTGACTAATCAGTGCTGATAGCTACGGTCAAGCTCAGAATCGCTTTTGGGCAATATGAGCCTCGCTGTTTCGGTTGCTTCTAAAATGGGTCGCCGCTGTATTCCCCTTTCTCTGCTGCTGGCCTTACCCGTGCTGGCTCTGGCGGCAGCACCTGCACCGGCTTACGCCTACGGTTTGCCACGGCCGGGTGTCGTATGTGACAAGGTTCAAGCCACTTGTTACACCGACGAGGGACCCTCCGTTGCCCAAACCGGCCGCGAATACGGCCGCAAAGCTCAGGAGGATCTGCTGCGAACCCTTTCTGGACGATCGCCAGTCCCTGTTTTTCGCCTTAGTGGCGGCGAACTCTGTGATCTGCGCCAGCGGCGCTGCTGGGATGACGGCAACCAGCGTCGCAACCCGAGTAACAAAATCACCCGCCAACTGTTTGGCTCCTCCAGTGGTAACAGCCAGGGCTGGAGTGACAACGGCCATGCCAGGCGCCAGTGTCAACTTGAACAAAGGGGTCGAAGCCTGTTTCGCGGTGCCTGCGATCTCGAGAGTCGCCAGGAGGGAAGCAGTGTCACCTACCGGGTTGCCACTGACGATGGACGGAACTACAACTTTTTCGCGAGGGGCAACCAGCTGTGGCTGCGTGACGCCACGGGTCTTTGGCCCGTGGTCCTGCGAGATTGGGGCGATCAGGTGATTTTCCGCTGGTCCGATCTGGAGCTGAAGGCCAGCCGCGGCCGTTCCGCCCGTCCCGATCGCAACCAGGGCCCTTCCCAACAGCAGCAAGACTTGAATCAGCTCCTAAAAAGCCTCTTCCCATGACCTCTGCTGGCCTTTCGCCCACCCCAGATCGCCGCGCTTTGGATCGGGCCACCCAATCAATGCGCTGCCTGCCGTTCCGCAGGGCGTTCTACGCAGAAGTGGCCGACACCCCGATCTCCAGCAACGAACTTTGTGGTCGTGATGATTGGGCCGATCTGGTGTTCGCCCCCTTCGGACCGGATCGCGCCGAGGCCCACTTCAATTGGATGATCCGACTTGGAATCTTGAGGCGCGAAGTGGACGGCCAGGGCCTCACAGAACGGGTACGTCTGACTCCGATGGGCCGTGAACTGCTGGCGAGATGGCAAGGAGAAATTGGCAGGGCAAACCTGCGCGAGCGCATCCAGGAAAATTTCCAACGCCACCGGCCCCGCTTTTGATGGTTGGCTTCACCAGGTCATGGCCTTGATACGTCCCAAGGCGGCCGCAGCGTCTCCACTGATGGTGCTTGGTACCAGCAGTGGTGCAGGCAAATCCTTAATGACCACAGCGCTCTGCCGCCACCTAATGCAACGGGGCGAACAGCCCGTGCCCTTCAAGGGGCAGAACATGAGCCTTAATGCCTGGGTGGATTGCAACGGCGGCGAGATGGCGTACTCCCAGGCAGTCCAGGCCTGGGCCGCCGGCCTGGAACCGGAAGCGGCCATGAATCCGGTGCTGCTCAAACCCCGGGGCGACAGCAGCAGCGAAGTCATCCACCTGGGGCGTTCGGTGGGCAGCGCTCGGGCCGAGCACTATTACCGCGATTGGTTCCGTCCCGGTTGGCAGGCCATCCGGCATGGGCTTGAACAGCTCGACAACCATTACCCAGGCGGCAGGCTGGTGCTGGAGGGAGCCGGCAGCCCCGTGGAAGTCAATC
>JBBASD010000318.1:0-1848 GCA_040399485.1 Cyanobium sp.
GACCCTTCAGGTGCGCCCGTTGGAATCCCTTCCAGCGGTTCTGACGGCGAAGGGTGCTGGGGGAGGCAGACCACACGGAAACCGACGTTGTTGTTGGCATTGTCGGGCTGGTTGTGGTTGCGGTAGGCCGAGCGGCAGTTCCTGGGGTTGTTGTTCCAGGAGCCGCCGCGCAGCAGCTGGGCGACCCGCCCACCATCAGGGTAGGTCGGCGGCATAGGGCAGGCTGGCGAACAGACGGCGGCGCAGGCGCCAGGTGTGGCCATGGGCAAGGTGGGCGTTCCAGCTCAGCAGGCTGGTGCGGGCGCCGGCGGCGGGCAGCGTTCCAGCCAACACCGCCTTGTTTTGCAGCTTCAGGCGGCGGCGGCCCCGTCGCAGATTGTGGTTGCGCACCCGCAGTCGGCCTGGCCGCACCACAAAACCCACGAAGCTGGCGCCATCGCGGCAGCGGCGGATCTGGGTTTTCACAGGATGGGCTCGCAGCCGCAAGGCCGCCAGCTCGGCCTCCAGCCGGCGGCGGGCGTGCTGCAGTGGCTCGGGGTGGTCGGCAAACAGGGCCAGATCATCCACGTAGCGCAGGTAGGCGCGCACGCCAGGCAGGGCGCTGAGCGTGTGATCAAGCGCATTGAGGTGCAGATTGGCCAGGAATTGGCTGGTGAGGTTGCCGATGGGCAGGCCTCGGGGCCGCTCCAGCGGCGTGAGCAGGGTGTCGCCGGGAAAGGCATCAAGGGCGGGGCCGGGGCTGGCGCCATTGGTCAGGATCTGATCGAGCAGCCAGAGGGTGCCGGGGCAGCCGATGGCTGCCGCAAGCTGGGCCCGCAGGATCGTGAGGTCGATGCTGGGGAAGTAAAGGCGGATGTCGGCCTGCAGCACCCAGCGGTGGCGGGCGGCGGCGGCGGTGAAGCGGCGCAGGGCCCGGTGGCTGCCATAGCCGATCCGGTTGGCGTGGCTGCCGCGGTGGAAGTGGCGCTGCAGCGGGGGCACGATGGCGGCGCAGAGGGCGTGATGTACCACCCGGTCGCGGAAGGGTGCGGCACTTATCAGCCGAGGCTTGGGATCGCGGATGCGGAACTGCCGGTAGGGGCCGGGTTTGTAGCTAAACGAGCGCAGTTCTTCTTGTAGCCGCAACAACTCTGTTTCCAGGTCGGCGTTGAAGGCCAGCACCGCGGGCCGGTAACGCTTGCCCCGCTGGGCGCGGCGGGCGGCGGCCTGCAGGTTGGCGAAGCTGGTGAGGCGGGGGTAGAGGTTGGTGAGGGTCATCAGGCGGGGCGGCGCTGCTGGGCGAGCCAGGCGCTGTGCTGGCGACCAACGGCATTGATCAGGCGGCTGGCGTGCTCATAGCGGCGCAGATCAATCAATTGGAAGTCATGCAGCAGCCGGGTCTGCAGTTGGATCAGCTGAATCCGCCCGCGCAGGGGCTCAAGGATCACCAGCCGCTCCCGCTGGAAGCGGGCCAGGGCCAGCTGCTCCAGCAGCTCGTAGAGATTGGTGATCAGCCGCTCGCCCAGGCCGTGGCGGTGCTGGCGCGGCAGACGGTGCAGGATCGGAATGAACCAGCGGATCAGGTCGAGGGTGGCCTCCTGGATCGGCAATTCGGCGCTGGAGGGGGTGGCCATCGGGAGTGGCGACGGTGAGACGGTGCTGCCCATGGTGGAACTGGTAAGGGGAAGCCTTGGGCTCTCTTTTGCCTCCCGCCCCCTGTGCCCCCTGACACTCCAGGCGCCCCTGGCGCCCCCGCTGACACCGAGACACCCCCGGCTCCGCCAGAGTTACCAGTACAACAGCGCCCCTGGCCCGGCCTGGATCACCTCGGTGCCATCCAGGCCGGCGGGGGAGTGATCCTTGGCCTGA
>JBBASD010000319.1:0-1836 GCA_040399485.1 Cyanobium sp.
AGCGGAGGTAACTGCCAATTCCAAAATTTCAGCCCGCTTCTGATCTTGAGCGTTGTGAAGACCGTAATCAAAGAAGCTGTAGCTGACTTTGGTGTGGAATAGGAAAGACTCCGATTACAAGCCACCGCGGGCGGGTGATAATGAGCGTTGGGCAAACCGCTGGGGCAGTCAAGCCACGTCGGCTGCATGTGCTAACGTTTAACCATGATTGATTGGTCTACTTGCCTGGCTGTTGAACGCGATCCTGGGCGTATGAGCGGAGCTTGGGTGTTTCGCGGATCACGGGTGCCCATTTCAACCCTGTTCGAGAATCTCGAAGATGGTGCTTCCGTTACCGAATTTGTTGAATGGTTTCAAGGGGTCACCCTAGAGCAGGTCCAGGCCGTACTCGACCATGCGGCCCGGAGCGCTCTAGCGCCAGCTTAGGTGCGCGTTCTGTTTGATCAAGGCACTCCGCTGCCGATTCGCGAGTACTTGAGCGCGCATCAAGTAGTGACCGCTTTCGAACAGGGCTGGTCGACGCTGCGCAACGGGGAACTGCTATTGGCTGCGGAGGCCGGTGGCTTTGAGGTGTTGCTCACCACCGACACGAACATCAAGTATCAGCAGAACCTCACGAATCGCGCTATCGCTATCGTTGTGCTCGGAAAAGCACGGTGGCCTCGCATCAAGCCCGTCATCGCTCGCGTTGCGGTAGCCGTCGATGGCGCTACGCCTGGCAGCTACAGCGAGGTCGAGATCCCATAAATCTGCCCAACCCGGCGACCGAGACTTTGAAAAATGTTTCCAGCGAACTAGACAAGGTTGGAGACATCATGCGGAATGCAAATGACGAGATTAACTCAAGAGTTGCGCAAGGAAAGAGATTCTAATATCGTCTAATCATCACTCGCCAAGCCGCAGCAAAGCTGCATAACCCCACCGAAGAGCTACTGGTATTGAGCAAAATGTATACTTCTCAGCCCCATCCCTTCGGCGATGGGATTCGTGCGCCCATCGAAGAAGCGTGATCTGCTGCAGCAAGAAATTGATTTTTCATCTGTACATACTGCCGCTACATCTGACTATCTTGGCTTTCAAGGAAACGGCTGCGATTGCGGACAGGCTTCCATCCGCTCTCAGCTGCGCCTACCACTCAAGAGCAACGTTAGCAACAACCCCAAAAAATACCCAAGCAACGAAACACAATCCCACCTACCCCCCCTCCCTCCAAAGCCACTAAATCCCGCAGCTGCTTGACATCAAAGCCCCCCAGCCATTCTTCGCCCGAGCCGACAATCTCTTCGGCAAGGACTGATTTTTCGCGGATCATGATTCCGGAGCCGGTGGCCGAGTTTCTGGAGTTCCGGGTGCGCTGGCTGGAGCTGCAGCCCGACCTGGCCGACCCCAACGCCCCGCCGCTGCTGCGCACCCTGGCCTTGCTGCTGGAAAAGGAGGAGCGGCTACCGGCCACCACCGCCCAGATCCGTTCCACCTTGGCCGGCACCGCCCTGGAGAGCCAGCTCGCCGCTGCCACCGCCGCTATCCTGTTGGCACGCTTCACCTCACGCCCCATCCCGGAGATCTGCGCCATGGGAGGCATCACCCTGGAGGACTTCAGCAAGAGCGTGGCCTACAGGGAGATCTTTGGGCTCGGGGAGGCACGGGGGCGGGAGCAGGGGCTGGAACAAGGCCTCAAAACCGGCGAGCTGGAGATCACGATGCGGTTGCTGCAGCGCCGCTGCGGTGGCCTCACCCCCAGCCAGGAGGCTCGCATCCGCGCTCTGCCGCTGCCTCAGCTAGAAGCACTGGCTGAGGCGTTGCTTGATTTCCAGGCTGCTGCCGATCTGGAGGCCT
>JBBASD010000320.1:0-1833 GCA_040399485.1 Cyanobium sp.
CAATGATTGAACCCCTCCTCTGCGGCATCGTGCTCGGCCTGATCCCGGTCACCCTTGCCGGCCTTTTCATGGCCGCCTGGATCCAGTACCGCCGCGGCGGTAGTCTGGGGGCCTGACAGGGCTTGGCCATAAGGCGTTGACGGTGTCGTGGTTGATACCGAAAATCCCTTGGCGAGCAAGGCCAGGGGTTTTTTATGAGAAGAGCAAATTCAGGGCTTCGCCCAAGGCGCTTGCCTGAAATTTTTTGATTAAGTGCAGCCTAAACTGGCAAAAATATTAAATCTCTAACTCTAAAATAAATAAATATATGCCTTTATAATGACATTTAAAAGTTATTTAAAGAGTTTCCGCTAGTTTTGCAACTGCCAAGCAAACTCGGTTGTCCTGGGTCTCGCCTGTGGCCCTGGCAGACCACCCGCTTATCGCTTTAATCGCGCAAATCTCTTAAGGAAGCGCAAACGGATTGGGCAGAGGCCTTCGCAGGACCCCTGGTGGCTCCCATGCAGCGCTCAGACGCGGCTTGGCAGGTTTAACTTCTGCGGCAGCAGTGGCCCTTCGCTGACCTACCCATTGTTTTCCTGAACCACCCCCTGCACGAGCGTCTTTCCCCCTGTGCCGATTCGCTCCAGAGCGGCAGAATTCTTGCCAAGGCCCTGCCGATCAGCCAGATCCAGGCCCTTGGGGCCGAAGCAGATTGGTGGCATCAAGATGGCCATCTGGGTTTCGGGGACCTGCACCTGGCCGCCTGGCTCGGTTCGCCCCTGTTGCTTGAGACCCACGGGCACCAGGGCCATTGCGTGCTGCTGCAGCATGGGGGCCAGGCCGAGTGGCGCCAGGGCCGCGACTGCCAGTCGCTCAACCCCGGTGAAGCCCTGATCGGTCCTGGTCATGCCTGGAGTTTGACCACCAGCCTCAGCAGCAGCTCCTGCTTTCTTGCCGATCCCCATCGCCTGCTGCGTACGGCCCGGGCCATGGGTGGTCCCCAATGGCAGCCGGTCGGCCGCGCCGAAAGCGTTTTGCACCAGCCGCTGCCCCTCCCCGCCCAGCGGGATTTGGCGGGCCTGGGTCTCCTGGAGGCCCTCAGTCGGCTGCTGCCATTTATCAGTGCCATCGCCCACCAGGGGGAAGGGCTGGTCCAGGCCCTGCATCTCGACGACCAGATTTATCGGCTTTTGGCGGCCTTGGTGTTCGTCGATCTGCGCGATGGCAAACAGCCGTTGCCGGCCCTGGCCGATCGCAAACGCACGGATGCCTGCATTGATGACCTGGTGGATTTCATTAGTCTCAACCTGCACCGCCGCCTTTGTCTCAGCGATCTCGAGCGCCAGAGCATGTATTCCCGCAGGGCACTGCATTACGCCTTCCGATCCCGTTTTGATTGCAGTCCGATGCAGTGGGTGCGCCAGCAGCGCCTGGCCAGGGCCCGCGATCGCCTGCAAAACCCCCTGCAGGGCGATAGCGTCCTGGGCGTGGCCCTTGCTTGCGGTTATCGCTCCTTGAGTCAATTCAGCGTCGATTTCCAAAGGGCCTATCAACTCAAACCTTCCGAGGTGCTGCGTCGGGGCCGGATCCAAAACCAGTCCGCCCCACTGGCCCTTGAGCCTGCCTCGGCGCCATATAACAACTAGTTAATACCATCTGGCAGCACGGTGCTGGTCCAGCTGTACCCCATTGATTTTGGCTTTCGCTGCTCAGGAAGAATTTTTGTCAGTCTCATTTGGCGTTTGTCTTGCTATCCCCTGGGGGTCGCATTTGCCTTCCTCTGGCCCTGCCAACTGCAGCAGCACCACGCTGCTGCCGCCATAGGTGCGGCGGCGGCGTTCGCGCCAGCCC
>JBBASD010000321.1:0-1825 GCA_040399485.1 Cyanobium sp.
GAGAACTACCTGGCAGAAGGAGAGAGCGTATGACATGCAAGCATCAGCAGATTGCCGTGAACCTGAGGAGGTTGGGATATGAGTTCTGAATGGAAAAACCTTCTGGTCTCAGAGTTGGCAGACCAAGGGAAAAGGTCAACTGCCAGTGGGCCGTTCGGCTCCAATCTGGTTTCCAGGGATTACACAGAAAGCGGTGTTCCCGTGATTAGAGGGGGAAATATGTCGAATGGGAGGTGGGTTGGAGGTGATTTTGCCTGGGTTAGCGAGGACAAGGCAGAGGAACTGTCGGCAAACCTTGCTTTTCCAGGGGAAATCGTTTTTACGCAACGAGGGACTTTGGGGCAGGTCTGCCTTGTGCCAGATGGTTACCAGTTCGCATCACCAGGGCAGCAGGCGTATATCGATATGAATGCCATTAGGGTGGGAGTTCCTCACACGAATCTTGGTGTCCTGCGTGATACCCCTTGCCAAGTCCCTCCGCTTTCTACTCAAAAAGCAATCGCCCAAATCCTCAGCACCCTCGACGACAAGATCGAACTGAACCGCAAGACCAACGAAACCTTGGAAGCGATGGCAAAGGCCGAAAGCGCACCCCAACAGAAAGACCTGATCATCCGCCTGGTGCTGGCCCTGCTGGAGGATCAGGACTCGCCATGACCCCGGCCCATCCCTTCGCCCTGCGCTTGTTCGTGCCCTCGGGGATGCCCGAAGGCATGCGCATCGTGGAGAAGAGCAACTGGAGCGGCATCGGCTCGAAGGAAGGATGCCAGCGGTCTCACCCTGCGCGAGCACCGTCAAAGACAGCTGAACTGGGATGGAGACCGAAGCTAGGGCTCGCTAGTATTACCCCGTAATACCTCCGGTTGGCCGCCATGGATTCCGAGGCCACCAGCTCCCTCACCAGCAAGGGCCAGGTGACGATTCCCAAGGCCCTGCGCCAGCAGCTCGGCCTCGCCCGCGGCAGCCGTGTCAGCTTTCAGCTGGTGGGCGACCACATCGAGGTGCGCCCCCTCAGGCAGGAGCAAGCCGTGAGCACCAGCGGCTTCGGCATGCTCCACAGCCAGCGGCCGCCCGTGCCGGCCCACTTTGATCCCGCCAGCCTGCTGGAGCCGTGATCGGCCTCGACACCAATGTGCTGGCCCGCTATTTCGTGGTGGAAGCGGATGCCGATGCCGCCACCGAAAGCCAACGGCAGGCCGCCCGGCAGCTGATCGAATCCGGCCAGGTCTTGTTTCTGCCCAAGACCGTGGCCCTGGAGCTGGAGTGGGTGCTGCGGGGCTACTACGGCTTTGCAGCCCCCCAGGTGCTCGCGGTGTTCGACCTGCTGCTCGGCCATCCCACCCTCACCCTGGAAGACAGGCCCGCCGTGGTGCAGGCCCTGGCTGGCCTGGGCGCCGGGTTGGATTTCGCCGATGCCCTCCATCACGCCAGCTGCCGCAGCTGCCAAACAATCGCCTCCTTCGATGACCGCGTCTGCGCTGCGAAAACCGCATCCACACCATCCAGGCTTCCCTGGCGATTGAGCAGAACAGCCTCAGCATCGAGCAGGTCACCGCCTTGTTTGATGGCCAGCGGGTGATCGGTCCGGCCCGCGACATCCAGGAGGTGCGCAATGCCATCGCCGCCTACGACGCCCTGCCCCGCTGGGATCCTGCCAATCACGAGCATTTGCTGGCAGCCCATGGATTGTTGATGGCGGGGCTCATCGATGCGCCGGGGCGTTTCCGTCGCGGCGGTGTTGGCATCTATCGCGGCGATCAGCTCGTGCACATGGCACCGCCAGCCGCAAGGGTTCCGGGTTTGGTGGGTGATCTGCTGGCCTGGC
>JBBASD010000322.1:0-1821 GCA_040399485.1 Cyanobium sp.
CAGTTGGAGCAGCCGCTGGTATTTGGAGAAATCCGCCGGGGTGATCGCGGCCAGCAGCGGCTCCAGGCTCTGGAGGGCAGCGCGGTCGGCGCTGACTGGGGAGTCCGATGACGAGGCACCCGCCTCCAGGCGTTTCAAGCGGTTGCGCACCGTTTCCAGGGCCGCCATCGGGCTCGACAGCAGGCTCTTGGCCAGCGTGGTCTTGAACAGCTGGCCCGCCTTCGCCTTGCCGTCGCTATCGGGCAGCTTGAGGTCCTTGAGCAGGGCAAACACCCGCTCCTCCCGCTCACTCGCCGCACACTCCACATCGGCGCTATCGCGCTCCTTGACGCTGTTGCGCAGATCCGCGATCACGTCTTTGCGGAAGCGGCGAACATAGAGATCCCGTATGTCGTCTTTGCTGTAATGGCTCGGATCGGCAATCGCCGTGGGGTCGAGCATCGTCATCAGGCTGGCAAAGCTCTCCGGCTTGCCGTCGTGCGGGGTGGCGGACAGCAGGATCAATGTTTCCGAGCGGGTTGCCAGGCGCTCGGCAAGACGGGAGCGCTGGCTCCGCATGGTGCCGCTGGCCCGCTCCGCCACGTTCTGGCATTCATCGATCACGATGATATCCCAGCTGGCATTATCGAGATAGACGCGATACTCGCGGTCGTTCTTGAGCGTATCGACCGACACGATCGTCTTGTCGAAATAGTGGAATGGATTCTGGTTGCCTGGGATCTGCTCACGGATCCGCTGAATCCCCACCGAATCCAGCCGCACCAGCGGGATCGAGAAGCGCGTCCAAAACTCCTTCTGGAACTGCACCAACATGCTTTTGCTCGTCACCACCCATAGCCGCCGCCCTCGCCCGCGCAGGATAAGTTCGCTGCAGAGGATCCCGCATTCCAGCGTCTTGCCCAGTCCCACCGCATCGGCGATCAGCAGCCGCTGGCGAGGCATCGCCAGGGCTTTCGCAGCTGGCAGCAGCTGGTAGGGCAGGGCATCCATCGCCGCCCGGTGGCCGACCACCAGAGAGGCATCGGTGGGAACGGAGCGGCGCAGGTGGGCCTCGATGAACAGGAGAGTGTCGCGGTACTGGGGCGAGGGGTCGCTCACCAGGGCGGTGTCCTCCGGCTGCAGCACCTTGAAGCTGCCCGCCGCCCTCTCCACCTCCACCAGGAAGCGGGCCTCCTTCTCCCGCAGGAAGGGCGACACGCCCACCACATCCACCACCTGCATGCCATCGGAGCTGCGGCCAATGCCGCGCACCAGCCACTCGGCGCTGCGGCACTCGATCCGCGCTCCTGGGGCGAGGACGGCTTCAGGCACGCGATCGGCCTGCTTGGTGCTGTTTACCGATAGCCGGGCCCCAGAGGACTCGGCAACCACTCTGGGGGATGGCGAGTCGGTCGCTGGTTTTGATGACCTGAAGCATGGTTTCCATCGCTGGCGCTGAAGCAGGGTGCCCCTTCAGCGCTTCTTTTCTACTGCAGTCTGCTGTGAAGAGCACAGCGCGGCGGGGCAATCGACATTGTTATAACTATACATATTTATAACTATGCAGTATTTGCATGAATTTCGAGCCTGAGAGCTGAGCCGTTGCCACAGCGCTGATCCACACTCTTCAGCAACATAGAAACCTGGGCACAGAGCAGAGCGACCCGGCCTTGTTCAATCTGGGCTGATGGCTGAAAGGACCCTGCTCAAGTTGATCACTCAATCCAGGGGTCCACCACCGCAATCCCCTTGGCCATCTCGTACTCAGGGCCCCCCACCCTCAATGACTGAAGTGGGCCTTGGCGTCGTAGAGGGTTTCGGCGTCGATGCGGGCCAGCCCGC
>JBBASD010000323.1:0-1778 GCA_040399485.1 Cyanobium sp.
ATGCGGGCTTCTCGGACTACGAGGATGCAATAGCGGCAAAGCGAACCGACTCGCTCGCTGCAGTATCATGTCAATCTCTACTGCTGTGCAGGGTGGAGTTTCCGAGGTCATGCGACTAGTCTTGGTGCTTTCGCCGCACATGAGGGAAGGATGGCTCAGGCTTTGGCAGAATCTTTAGGAAGCCACTCTCGATGAACTTCGAACTGGTCGGCCCGCTTGTTTTGCTGGCACTGATCGATAGCACTAGTTTCGGTACCTTGCTCATCCCCCTGTGGTTGATGTCGGTACCCGGTCGTCTACGCCCAGGCAGGATTGTTTTGTTCCTTGGCACCGTTGCCGCTTTCTATCTGCTGTTGGGGATTGCGTTGCTACTCGGAGCCTCGCTGCTGCTCGACACGTTGCGGCAGACGGGTAACTCCCAACCGCTAAGGATCGCCCAGCTGGTCGCCGGTATCGGATTCACGGCTTTCGGTGTACTAAAGGAACCTTGGACGAAAGCGGGTAAGCAGCGTCGCGTTGCTCGCCGTGCTGAAAAAATGGCACGTACCGGGCCGAGTTTGCTCATGCGGATGCGGGGTCTGGCGAGCGATGCATCGGCTCCCGTCGGCGCGGTCTTCTTATTGGCATTGACGGCTGCCGCCATTGAGGCTGCTTCGATGATCCCGTATCTGGCTGCCATCGGTTTTTTGACCGCCTCAGAGTTATCGCTGATCGGTCGGAGTGTGGTGCTTTTTGGCTATTGTTTATTGATGATTACACCAGCATTACTGCTGTTGTTGGCGCGGCTTACGCTGCATGGTCATGTCTCGCCCATCTTGATAAAGTTGGAGGCATTTCTATCCCGTAATGCAAACGAGGCGATAGCCTGGGGTTTATCTTTGATCGGCTTATATATGGTTGCCGACAGCTTGAAGGCGCTTGCTTGGCATTGAAGCATTGTGCCGGCGCGGTATTCAGCGGTTAGTGCTAATGCCATCTGGGAGGTGGTGCCGCAGCGCACGGCCTCCGGTGAACCCCGGCACCTCCGCCGGTTTTCAGGCCTACCTTGCTCCTGCCTTTGGTCAGTTGTTAATTCGGCCTTAATCTCGCCATAAAGTCTGCCTGCGGTCTGGCGGCCAAGGTTGGGCCACTCCCCTGGCCTTGCGATCTTTACCAATGGCTAATACTTGGTTGTCGATCCTGTTTGACCTTGCTGCCCGCAGGAGTGCCAGTGTCGATCCCATTAAGGCCTCACTCAACCTTTCCACCACGATTCCCCAGACCACGCCGCCCACGGAGAACTTCCAGAGCGAGATCTCCACTGTGGTGTCGGTAGGCACAGAGCGTTTCACCCTGTCTTCAGGTGGTGGCAGCAGCTTGCAGATCAGCCGATCCACTAATCCGGCGGCCACGGCTCCGGCCCTGCAGCAACGCTTGAGCTACGGCAACGCCATCACCACCGTCTCGCCCAACACCACCTTGCCCAACGGTGCCACTTGGGTGTCCCAGGCGGTGGCCAGCTACGGCTCCCTGGTGGCGGTAGCCCTCTCCCCCTCCGACTACGGCACCCAGGGCGGCCGGGGTGTGGTGCGCTTCTACCGCATGGCCGCCGATGGCAGCCTGGCCTTCCTGCAGGACGTAACGGTTGGCTACCTGCCTGACAGCATCGCTTTCAACAGCAGCGGCACCCAGTTGGTGGTTGCCAATGAGGGTGAGCCCACCGCCAACTACACCATTGCTGGTGTGCCAGTAGATCGCCCTGGCAGCATCGGCATCATCGACATCCGCAACCCCACCGC
>JBBASD010000324.1:0-1750 GCA_040399485.1 Cyanobium sp.
GTCCGCCGCTGAATACCGCCATGCAGCGCAACCCCAACCCCAACCAACTTCCGGTTGAACTAAACCGCACCAGCCTTTATTTGGGGCTGCTGCTGGTTTTCGTCACCGGCATTCTGTTTTCCAGCTACTTCTTCAACTGACGGAGATCGACCATGAGCGGCAAACCAAGAACAATGCCCGACGGTCGGATTCCCGACCGTCTGCCCGATGGCCGGCCCGCCGTGGCCTGGAAAAGCCGTTGGACCGAAGGTGCCCTGCCCCTCTGGCTGGTGGCCACCGCCGGCGGCATGGCCGTGATCTTTGTATTGGGCCTGTTTTTCTACGGCTCCTATGTGGCGGTGGGTTCGGCCTGATCTGGGCTGATCACCTTCAAGCGTTCTGGGCGGGCCGCAAGGCCCGTTTTTTGTGGGCAAGCGGGGGGGCGGGTGCCAGGCCGAATTCTTGTGGGCAAGGGGGAAGAGGCGATCAGAGGGTTTTGAGAGCCCCCACCCTTCCTGGCAAGCCTCAATCGCCACCCAGGAGCTCCTGAACGAGCGCCGCGATGGGCAGGCGTCGATCCTGGCGCTCGCTGTCCCGCAAGTGTTTGAGCACCACCGTCCCCTCGGCCGCCTCCTCCTCACCCACGACCGCCGCCCAGGGTGCACCGCTTTTGTCGGCCCGTTTGAACTGCTTGCCAAAGGCGGCGCCGCTGGCATCGCGTTCCACCACCAGGCCGGCCTGGCGGCCCTGACGGCATAGGGCTAAAGCCAGCCGTTCGGCGGCGGCGCCGCGGCTGATCACATAAAGGTCGGACGCCGGCGCCTCGGCAATAGCTCCCGCCGCCTGGCTGAGCAGCAAAACCAGCCGCTCCAGGCCGATCGCCCAGCCCACCGCCGCCGTGGCCGGCCCGCCCAGCTGCTCCACCAGGCCGTCGTAGCGGCCGCCACCGCAGACCGTGGCCTGGGCACCGAGCTGACTGCTGGTGATCTCAAAGGCGGTGTGGCCGTAGTAATCGAGGCCCCGCACCAAGCGGGGGTTGAGCACAAAGGGAATGGCGAGGGCTTCAAGGGCCTGGCGCACCTGGCTGAAGCGTTCGTGGCTGTCGCCGCAAAGGGCCGCGGCCAGGGTGGGGGCACCGGCCAGCAGGGCCTGGGTGTCGGGGTTCTTGGAATCGAGCACCCGCAGGGGGTTGGTGCTGATGCGGTTCTGGGAATCGGCATCGAGCTGGTCGTGGTGGGCCTCCAACCAGGCCACCAGTTCAGCCCGGTAGCGCAGCCGATCTTCTGGGGTGCCGAGGGAGTTGATCTCCAGTTGCAGGCCGCCAATGCCCAGGTCGGCCAGCAGGTCCCAGGCCACGGCGATCGCCTCAGCATCGCTGGTGGCATCGGCCACGCCCAGCAGCTCGACACCAATCTGGTGGAACTGGCGCTGGCGTCCCGCCTGGGGTCGTTCGTAGCGAAACATCGGCCCGCCATACCAGAGCCGCTGGGGCCCCTGGGCCAGCAGGCCGTGCTGAATCGCCGCCCGCACCACCGAAGCGGTGCCCTCCGGCCGCAGGGTGCAGCTGCGCTCGCCGCGATCGATGAAGGTGTACATCTCCTTGCCCACCACATCGGTGGCCTCGCCGATACCGCGGGCAAACAGCTCGGTGGCTTCCAGCAGGGGCGTGCGGATCTCACGAATGGCGGCACGGCGAAAGTGCTCGCGGGCCGTGATCTCAAGCTGCTGCCAGAGGGGGGTGTGCTCCGGCAGCAGATCAACCATGCCGCGC
>JBBASD010000325.1:0-1737 GCA_040399485.1 Cyanobium sp.
AGCAACTGCTGGGTGGCCAGGGCCGAGCGGCTGCCTGAATGGCAGACCACCACCAGCGGGCGACCTGTAGAGATCTCGCTGGAGCGGCCCTCGAGTTCCGGCAGGGGGATCAGCAGACTGCCGGCCACGCGGCCGTCGGGTCCGTCGAACTCCTCGGCCGAGCGCACATCGAGCACAGTGACCTCGCCCTGATGGGCCGCCACCCAGGCGGGGGTGAGTTCGGGCAGGCCGGCATAGCTGCGGGCCAGCGGCGCCCAGGCGGCAGCGGTGGCCAATTTGCGGGGCTTGCCGGAGCGCATGTTGCCGGGCAGGGCTTCGGCGATTTTGTGGGGATGGGGGAGCTTCAGGTTCTCCATGTGGCCCACGAAATCCCGCTCGCTGGCGTAACCACCCAGGCGTGGGTTGAAGGCCTTCTCCTCGGCCACGGAGGTGACGCCACGGCCGGTGTAATCGTGACCGGGGTAGAGCAGGCAGGACTCCGGCAGCGTCAGCAGTTGTTCGTTGATCGAGGCCCAGAGGGTGTGGGCATTGCCCTGCTGAAAGTCGCAGCGGCCGCAACCACGCACGAGCAGCGCATCACCGCTGAAGGCCATTGATTGGTCGTCGAGCACGAAGCTGAGGCAGCCATTGGTGTGGCCGGGGGTGGCACGCACCTGCAGGGCTCGGCTGCCAAAAACAATCGAATCCCCATGGGCCAGGGGCTGGGTGACGTTCTCGGCGCCGGTGGCGGCGGCCAGGCCAATGGCACAGCCGGTGGCTGCGTGCATCAGCCAGCTGCCGGTCACGTGATCGGCATGGGCATGGGTGTCGATCGAGGCCACCAGCTCGATGCCCAGTTCGCGGATCAAGGCAAGATCGCGGCCATGCTGCTCGAAGACCGTGTCGATGATCACGCCCTTGCGGCTGGGCACGTCGGCCAGCAGATAAGTGAAGGTGCCGGTGTCGGCGTCGAACAGTTGGCGAAAGAGCAGCGAGCCACCACCGGCGGCGGCTGAGAGCGACAAGGCGGGAGCGGCAGCCACGGCCATGGGTGGTCTTTCATCAACTTTTATGAGCATAGCCGCATTATGGGTGTTAAGGCGATCTCGGTTGTCCGGGGTGCTGCGAGCTTCAGGCCCACGTCCTGCGTACTTTGTGCATAATGCGTGTATCGACATAAGCCCGTCCATGCGCCGGACCCCGCCCCAGTCCCTGCCCAGTCCCCAGCTGCTCGATGAACTCAGCGCCTTCTTCCGGCTGCTGAGCGAGCCCGCCCGCCTGCAGTTGCTCTGCCAGCTCAAGCATGGCGGCGCCATGGATGTGGCCACCCTGATCGAGGCCACCGGCTTCAGCCAGTCCCACATCAGCCGCCAGCTGGGCCAGCTACAGCGGGCGGGGCTGGTGAGTTGTGAGCGGGACGGCACGCGGCTGATCTATGCGGTGGCCGACCCCCTGGTGGATGACCTTTGCAACCTGGTGCAGCGTCGTCTCATGCAGCGGCTGGAGCAACAGCTGGAACAACTGAAGGGTGTTTGATCCGCTGATTACGGCGTCTTCTGGGCCAGCCAGCAGGGCGGGTTGATGCAGTCGTGTCTGGAACCGACCCAAATCAGCACCCCTTTGAACAATTACCAAAGCGCCTCAGACTTCCGGATCCTGCACCGACATCTGATCCAGCAGCGTCACTAAGAACTGGAGCCGGTCTCGATTGGTGGGATTGGGGTCGAGTTGGACTCGGGCGGAAAGCAGTGCTGATCG
>JBBASD010000326.1:0-1704 GCA_040399485.1 Cyanobium sp.
CAGGGCATCGAACAGCAACAGGCGGCCGCTGAGGGTGGTGCCGATGCCGGTGATGATCTTGACCGCCTCGGTGGCCTGGATCACGCCGATGATGCCGGGCAGCACGCCCACCACCCCGCCTTCAGCGCAGGAGGGCACCATGCCCGGCGGTGGCGGCTCGGGGAAGAGATCGCGGTAATTGGGGCTCTCGGCGTTGAGGTTGAAGACCGTGGCCTGGCCCTCAAAACGAAAGATTGATCCATAAACATTGGGTTTGCCCAACAGCACGCAGGCGTCGTTGACCAGGTAGCGGGTGGGGAAATTGTCGGTGCCGTCGCAGACGAGGTCGTAGGGCCGGATGATTTCCAGGGCGTTTTCGCTGGTCAGGGCCGTGTCGTAGAGATCGACCTGGCAGTGGGGGTTGATCTCCAGAATGCGGGCCTTGGCCGATTCGATCTTGGGTTTGCCCACCCAGCTGGTGCCATGGATCACCTGGCGCTGCAGGTTGCTGTGGTCGACCACATCGAAATCGACGATGCCCAGGCGGCCCACGCCCGCGGCGGCCAGGTAGAGCAACAAGGGCGAACCTAGGCCCCCGGTGCCCACACACAGCACCGAGGCCGCCTTGAGACGCTTCTGCCCCTCCATGCCCACCTCCGGCAGGATCAGGTGCCTGGAGAAACGGGCCACCTCATCGGGGCTGAGCTGAACACCGCTGATGTCGGGAGGAAGCATGGCAATTAAGCGGAAGGACGGGCGCTGCGGGTCCGGCGTCGCGTCAATCCTCCATTGTCCATGGCAGCGCCCGCGGCGCTTCGGTTTCGGCCAGCCACCAGCAGCCCAGATCGCCGGGATCGAGCCAAGGTTCCGGTCCTGGGACCCGGCTGCCGCCCAGGATCACCATCAAGGTGGGGGCAAAGCAGAGACTGCGGTCGGTGGCCGATGGCACGGCTGGGCCACCCGGGTGGCTGTGGGCCGAGCCCAGCACCTGCCAGCCGCGGGCCCGGGCCCAGACCTGGGCGTGCAGCTGCTCCCGCGGATCGATGCCAAAACGGCGTCGCCGCTCCACCTGCGGCTGCCAGACATTGAGGCAGGGCCAGAGGCGCTGAATCCGCCAGGCGGAGCCGCTGCCCGCTGCGTAACTGGCACAAACATGCTCAGCCAGCACCAAGGCGCAGCCCTCCTGGGGGGCGGGAGCCCGCAGCAACCGCTCCAGAACCGTCAGCTTCTGACGATGGATGACAATTGCCTCTGGCCATAATTGGTGCACCCCGCTACCGTAACTTGGACCTTACCTACGCAACGGGCCGCGCCAGATGAGCGACACCGAAACCGAACTCAACCAAATCAAGGAAAAGCTCCAAAACGCTGTCGAAGTGGGGGTTGATGCCGTCACTCCCGGCGAGGGCGATGGGGGATTCGATTTCAACCAACGCTTCAACGGAGTGGTGGGCAAAGTTAACGAAACTCTCGACCAGGTCGATTGGTCCCAGATCGGTAAACTCGGCAAGATCGCCGGCATTCTCCTGGCGGTGATCATCGCCCAGGTGCTGATCAAGGGGGTGCTCGACACCATCAACCTGCTGCCGATCGTGCCGGGCCTGCTGGAACTGCTCGGGCTGGTCGTTGTGGGCAACTGGGGCTGGAAGAACCTCACCACCAGTGAAAAACGCGACGAGGTGATCGCCAACCTCCAGGGCCTCAAAAAGGAATACCTCGGTTAAG
>JBBASD010000327.1:0-1703 GCA_040399485.1 Cyanobium sp.
AGTTTTTCGACGGATCTGGCGGATCATGACTGCGGCTCGGGGTGCTGGAGCTGCAGCAGATCGAGGCGGTGGCTGGCCTGAATCTCGCCATAGCGATCCTCTGGCACCCCGGCTTCAGCCGCGTAGCGCGGCCAATCGCGAACGGCGGCGATGACCTCCTCGGCGATGGCTTCGGCTCGGCCACGCTTCAGCTGAGCGGACCGGCCCGCGGCCAGGAGGTCGGCCCGGGTGAACTGATCACGCTTGCCATTGACGGACATCTGATGGGTGGCTGTCCAGTCACCAGCGGGATTGAAACTCCAGGTGATGTCGAAGGCCGGCGAAAGCGACCATTGGCCAGTGCGATCCATCAGAAAGGCAATGTTTTTGACGTGATCATCCTGATTGCGGGCCACGAGATTAAACACCATGCGTCGGTACTGCTCTTCGAGATCCCGCATCGGTAACTGGAGTTGGCGCATCACAAGAAAAGCCTGTTCGTAGCTGTAGCTGCCTGGTTCGTTGTAATCGAAGTGGGCCAGGGCTCCGAGCGACTGCATGTGCAGCTTGTTGCCGGCGTCATCGCGATCGAAGCGTCGTGTCATGAAGTGGCTGCGGCCGTTCTCCTCCAACAAACGGCAGTCGCTCATGGTGATCTGCGCAGCCCGGGCCATGCGGCTGTAGGCGAGTTCAATCAAGCCATAGCCTCGGGGATCTTCAAGTTCTTTGTCCTTGTTGCCGCTGACGCCATCGAACTTCAGCAACTAGTGGCTGAACCCCGGCAGGGCATCCAATTGACCTGAGCGCACTTCACCTGTGTGGGGATTCAAGGCAATCAAGGCCTTGGCTCTGGCGCCCCCGGCGGAGGTGCCCACCCGCAGGATCGTCTGCAACGCCTCTTCCCGCTTCGGATCCTGGAAGGAGTTCGCCAACCCCTCCTGTTGCGACAGGATCTCGGAAACCAGGGTCACAAGGTCGGCGATCTGGATGGACCCGCTGGTCTGGGCGTTGGGCCCCTGGGCCGGCATGAATTCCAGGGCACCCATGCCCCGCTGGCCGGTGTAGCAGAGCCGCTCCACGGCATCGAAGCTCTCCGGCGTGCGGCCCTGCCGGGCCAACCAGGCATTGATGAGGTTGTTGCCGAAGCGATCGGGTAAGGAATCGGCGAGCAGGCCTGGCAGGCCTCGAAACGTGCGGCGGGGCAACTCAGGAAAGCTGTAGACCCGCTCCCCCAGCGGCATCATCAGGGGAGCCAACTGAACACCGCTGGCCAGGAACGAGGGCTCGTATTCAAAGGCGGCGACACCGTTCGGCTCGCTGAGGGCTACGGCACCGATGCGTGTACCCCAGAGTTCAACGGCCGCAACGGTCATGGCTGCCCCCAGCTCCAGGAGCTGGCCGGTTTGGCGATGCGGCGGCGGCTGGCGCGCTTGCGCGTGGCTTGCTGCTGCTGCTCCAGCAGGGCCAGCGGTGAGGGCTGGGGCTCGGGCAGCAGCAGCTCCAGCCGCTCCAGGAGATCGAGTTGCCGTAGCACCCGCAGAAACAGCGAGAGCTGGGTGGCTGCAGCTCCGGATTCAAGGCGCTCCAGGGTGCGCTTGGAGATACCGGCCTGCTCGGCCAGCTGGGCCTGGCTGAGGTTCCGCTCCAGGCGCAGGCGGGCGATGCGCTGCCCCAGCTCCCGCAGGAGAGCCTCGTCACTCATCAGACGCTGGATGGGCATGGCA
>JBBASD010000328.1:0-1702 GCA_040399485.1 Cyanobium sp.
CGTGACATGACCTCTGAACAGGCTGCCCAGCTGATCGACAACACCCTCGACCTGGTGCACCAGCGCATGCTGGACCTGGAATCCCAGTCGTTGCGGGCCGAGCAGAACGCCCTGGCGGCCGAATTCCGTGAATGGCGCCAGCCGATCGGTGGCCACATCGACCTGATGGTGTTTCCCGGGCTGACCAACTCCTGAATGATTTACCTCCTGAACCGCCCAGGCCCAACCCCCAGAGCGAATCTCACCGCGGTGGCGTTACCAACCGCCGCCTGCGGTAGTGGAGCCACTGCCTGTAGCCCACACCGCTGGCTACGGCAAGCAGCCCACCGACCAGCACCGAGCCCAGGATCAGCCGAATGGAGAAGGCCCAGCCCAAGCCGGCCAGATTGTCTGGGTTGAGATCCTTGAGCTGCAAGCCGTTCGCCCCCGGCCCCATCAATAGCGTTCCCAACTGATAGCTGAGCCAAAACAGCGGCAGGTTGGTGATGGGGTTGCTGATCCAGGTACCTGCCATCGCCAGGAACCTGTTGCCGCGCATGGCGTTGGCCAGGCCCAAGCTGACGAGCATCTGTAATCCAAAGATCGGCAGGCAGCCGATGAAAATCCCAATCGCCAGCCCCCGGGCCTGGTGGCCGGGGCTGCCCTCCTGGCGCCGCATCCAGGTGATGGCCTTGCCCAGGTTCTGGTGCAACCTGCGGCGCCAGAACCGGAAGGGGCCCCGCCGGCCGCCCGACACTTTGGGCCCGGCCGGGCCCGCGGGCCGAGCTGGCGGCCGAGACTGGCTGGGATGAGCGGGCATGAAGGCTGTGGGCGCTGCAACAAACGGTGAAGGTTTTGACCCTAAGGAGCCCCGGGGCCCTTTGGGTGCTGCTGAGGACACCATCGCCGCCATCGCCACCGCCGTGGCCCCCGGCCAGGGCAGCGTGGCGATCGTGCGGCTGTCGGGGCCCGAGGCGGAGGCCATCGGCAGGCGGCTGTTTGCGGCGCCGGGCCAGCAGGAGTGGGCCAGCCACCGGGTGCTCTATGGCCATGTGCTGCATCCGCAGAGCGGTGAACGGCTGGATGAGGCCCTGCTGCTGCTGATGCGCGCCCCCCGCAGCTTCACCCGCGAGGACGTGGTGGAGTTGCACTGCCACGGCGGCCTGGTGGCTGTGCGAAGGGTGCTGGCGGCGGTGCTGGCTGCCGGGGCCCGGCTGGCGGGGCCGGGGGAATTCAGCCAGAGGGCGTTCCTCAATGGCCGGCTCGATCTGACCCGGGCTGAGGCGATCGCCGAGATGATCGGGGCCCGAGGGCAAAGGGCGGCCCAGCTGGCGATGGCCGGTATGGAGGGGGGATTGCAGCGCCGCATCAATGCCCTGCGGGAGCGACTGCTTGACCAGCTGGCCGAACTGGAGGCGCGGTTGGATTTCGAAGAAGATCTGCCCCCCCTCGAGCCCGAGGCCGTGATTAGCGGTTTGACTGCAGTGCGGGTCGAGCTGGAGGACCTGGTGCGGGAGGCGGACCAGGGCCAGCGCCTGCGCGAGGGCTTGCGGGTGGCGATTGTGGGCCGCCCCAATGTGGGCAAATCCACCCTGCTGAACCTCCTCAGCCGCCAGGATCGGGCGATCGTGACGGATCTGCCCGGCACCACCCGCGACCTGCTGGAAAGCGAGCTGGTGATCGACGGGGTGCCCCTCACCCTGGTGGACACCGCCGGCATCCA
>JBBASD010000329.1:0-1697 GCA_040399485.1 Cyanobium sp.
TGCTGATCGAACGGTTCGCCACGCAACTAGCAGAAATCTTGTTAGTCATCCTAGGGGTGCCGTGCCCACCCCCTGCTGGCCAACGTCGCCGTCCTCAGCTGAGATGACCTGCTGGCCCCCTTTTGTTACAGCGGCGCTTTTTGTCGCTGTCGATCCCCGCGCAACAACCGCTGCGTGCCGCTGGCCTTCCATCGCGAATTGCTGTTTCGCGATCTGCTGCATCTGGGCGCCTGTCGGGAGCAGATCCTCAGCAGCGGAGGCGGCATTTCCTCGAAGTCATGGGGTCGTCCGCCTCAGTCCTGCAATTGCAGGCGAATCCGGACCAAGGGGCGGAATTGCGGGTCCTGGTGCTCCAGCACGACGCCGTATCTCAGGGTTGCAACTGCTCCAGCCAGGTCTGCAGATCCTCGGCACCGCGGAAATCAAGCAGGGCCAGGGCAAGCTCTTCCAATTGCGAAAGGCTCAGGGCTTCGATCCGGGCGGAGGTGGGGGCGTCAAGGGAACCGCAACGGCGTTCCAGCAGCCGCGAGGCAAGAGCGCTGGCCTCGCGGCGGCGGCCTTCCTCGTGGCCCAGCTCCCTGCCCTCCTGCCGGCCTTCCGCAAGGATGTCCTGGAAGGCGCGGGTGTGGCGCCAGAAGTCTTTGGAGATGCCGAGGGTGGCCATGATTTGGGAGGGGGAAAGACCTTGAAAACGTTCGGAGAGAATAGGCACAATCAGCTCGATCAGATCCGGCCGTAGCGCCAAAATGCGCTGCGCGCAGGGCCCAAGATCTGGCTCCTTTTGCACCGGCAGGGTGAGCAGGGCCAACACGGGATCGAGATCGGGTTGACGGGCAAGGGCGGCCAGATCCACCCAGGTCACGTCATGCTCAAGGAAGCGACGCAGCAGGAGGGGCTGGCTGGTGCCAAGGGCCAGGCGCCGGTGGGCGAGAAGCACCAGCACTTGCAGATGCGCCACCTCCTCGTGCTGTTGCAGCAGGCGGAAGGTTTCAGCGCCAAGGCGGCGGTGAAAACTACGGTCGGCGTGCATTTGAACCTCCAGGAGCACCACCGGACGCCGTGCGCTACCGCCGGGGTGCTGGCGGGGCCAGAGCACGCCATCGGGATGGTGGGCCACCTTTTTGAGGGCCACCGGCCGGAAGATGTAGGCGGTTTCACGTTCGGGGTCGGTTTTAGGCTCGGTACCAGAGTTGAAACTGGGATCTGTCGCGGCAGGGTTGTCGTTGTCGCCGGGCCCAGCGGCGGCCAGCCCAGGCAGGAGATGACACACCAAATCGGGCATGGCCCGAAACACCTCGGAATACCAGTGATCACTTGGCAAGACAGTGGCTGCACACGGCGGAAGGGGTGGCAATGGCGCCCCACGTATTCAGTGCCACCGCCTGTCACCACTTGGCCGCGACCTACGCCAGTCGCGTCATGGTTAGCCCCCCAGTGGATTGACAACGACCGCAGCTAGGCAGCGACGAGGGAGTCGTTTTTTGAAGGGGGACCGACGGAGTTAAGGAGCCAGACCCGCCTCAGCCATCCCCCTGATCAAGCCGCCTGATCAAGCCGCTCCACCCAGGCCAGCACCGCCGTGGCCGTGGTGATCGCCTGCTCGCTGTCGCTCGTCTCGAACAGGTCCATCGGCGCCGTGTCCTCCAGGGGATAGCGGCTGGTCACGGTCATGCGCGTCAGAGCCCGCAGGGGCAGGT
>JBBASD010000330.1:0-1670 GCA_040399485.1 Cyanobium sp.
TGCGGGCCCACTGCATCTTTACGGCGGCCGAAGTACCGCAGGAGTTGGCCGATCCCGCTGGCCTGCTGGCCGCCCTGCAGGAGCAGCTGCAGGCCTGCCGCCAACTGGGCCTGCTGGCGGAGCCGGCGGTGACGGAGTTTGCCCTATCCCTGGCTGCCGCCAAGGAGAAGCCTAAAAAAGCCAAGGCAGGGGCAGCCGCTACGGCAACAGGGGCTGAAGCTGGAGCTGCGGGCAATCAGGAGGAGGAGCCGGGCTGATGGCCACCACCGTGCGCATCACATTGCTGTCCGGCCGCTATGGCGCCACGCCCTGGGACCGCAGCGAGCATGAGGGGCAGGTGGAATACCCACCCTCACCCTGGCGCCTGCTGCGGGCCGTGCTGCACGGTGCCTTTGGCCTGACCGGCAGCCCCGGCCAGTTGCCGCAGGGCTGCGAGGCCCTGATCGAACTCCTGGCCCAACAGCCGCCGACCTACCACCTGCCCTACGGGGAGTTCGGCCAGATTCGAGGCTTCCGGCCCGTCTATGGCAACGAACCCGTGCCGCCCCTTGACAGCTACGGGGGTGGCTACAGCCAAGCCAAGGGCAAGCGCCGCTCCTTCATCGATTCGTTTCTGGAGCTGGGCCAGGGTGCCGCGCTGCATGTGAGCTGGCCGGTGCAGCTGGAGGCCGAACAGGAACGGCTGCTGGGGGCCTGCCTGGCAGGGCTCAGCTATCTGGGCAGAGCGGAGTATCCGGCCATCTGGCAGGTGGTGCCCGCGATGCCGGCGGCCAATTGCGGCCCCGACCCGAACGGCACGCTCACGGTGCTGGGCTGCAGCGGCGAGGGGGTGCTGGAGGGGCTGCTGATGAATGCCCAGCAGGCGCGGCAGGAGGGGCGTCAGAGCTTGCCGGGCCAGCAGTGGCTGACCTATCGCTACACCCCCCAACGCCCAGCCGTGGCCGGCGGTGGCAGCAAGGCCAAGGCCGTGAACCGGGCACTGTTTGCCTTTCTTTCCGCCTATCCAATGCCAGCCACGGCGGGCATGGCCTGGACCGACCGGCTGCACCGGGCCCTGCTGCGCAACGAGCCCACTTCGGCCCTGTGGGCAGGCATGGCGGCGGGCCAACCCCTGGGCGAGGAGCATCGGGCCTGGTTTCGCTGGTTGGAGTGCGATGGGGCGATATCGGCCCTGGAGGTGGTGAGCCCCCAGCCCTTCAGCGAAGCGGAAATCGCAACGTTGCAAACGCTGCGGCGGCTCTATGGCCGCGGTGGCGTTGAGGTGCCCCTGCGGCTAATGCAGCTTGATGCCACCGCCAACCCGATCTACCGGCAGCTGCGCACGGCCACGCCGATGCTGCTTTACACCACCCCAAGGCCGGGCAAGCTGAAGCGCAGCCCCGCCGGCCAGGCGATCCAGTCGCTGTTGTGGGGCCTGGGGGAGCAGGGCAAGATCGACCCCAGCCGTTTTGGCCTCGATGGCGAGCAGGTGTGGATCGAGCACGCCAGAGCCGGCCGAATCGGCGCCCGGGTGCTGGGGGTGGTGGCCAACCCCGGCCTGACGCAGCGGGGTGAGCGCCAAGCGGCCAGCGGGCTTGGCTTCCATCTGGAGCTGGAAGCTGAGCAGGGCCTGCCAGCCCTTGGCATCGGCTGGGGACGCCATTTCGGCGCCGGCCGGCTGGAGGCGGTGG
>JBBASD010000331.1:0-1658 GCA_040399485.1 Cyanobium sp.
AACACCACCATCTTGTCGGGGCCAGGGCGCTTGACGGTTTCGCCAGCCACCAGCACCGTGCCGCCCGTGGGCAGATCGAGGCCGGCCATCATGTTCAAGAGAGTGCTCTTACCGCAGCCGGAATGGCCGATCAGGGAGATGAATTCGCCTTTGCGGATGTCGAGATCGATTCCCTTGAGGGCCAGGTAATTACCGCCGCCATTGAGGGGAAAATTCTTCTCGAGATCCTGAACTTCTACGAGGGTTGTCATGGTTTTTGCTTAGGTGAATCAGGGCATTGATCAGGGCATTGAATGGAAGGCATACCAGCTGAAGCCCAGCACCATGCCGCTCATCAGCACGAAGCGGACAATCAAAAAAGTAATGGCATTGGTGGGGCGGCTGAGCGACTGTTCGACCTCTTCGACACGGCGATTAAAGGGCTGCAGCAGGGATGGCATGGTGAACTTCGGCATGGTGGGAACGGATGGCTCAGTGGGTGCTGGAGATGCGCTTTTGCAGCCAGGTCATCAGGCGATCGAGAATCAGACCGATGGCACCGATCCAGATCACGCCGAGCACGATGTCGGAGACGTAGCTGTTCTGATAGGCATCCCAGATGAAGAAGCCAATCCCAGGGGTGCCGGGCATGACGATTTCGGCGGCGATGATTGCCAACCAGGCAAGGCCAATCGAGATGCGCAGTCCAGTGAAGATGTAGGGAAGGGCGGAGGGGATCAGCACCTTGGTGAAGAAATTTTTGTTCGACATCTGCAGCACCTGGGCCACATTGCGGTAGTCCTGGGGGATCTGGCGCACGCCCTCGGCAGTGTTGATCAAGATCGGCCAGATCGAGGTGATGAAGATCACGAAGATCGCCGCCGGCTGGTTGTTCTGGAACAGCACCAGCGCGATCGGCACCCAGGCCAGCGGCGCCACCATGCGCAGGAACTGGAAGAGGGGATCAAAGGCCCGATCGAGGGCCTTGTTGAGGCCAATGGCGATGCCCACGGCAATGCCCACGATCGCGGCCAGGCTGTAGCCGAGGGCCACGCGGCTGAGGCTGCTCATCGCATGTAGGAACAGGCCCTTGTCTAGGCCGCCGCGATCAAAGAAGGGATACAACAGCAGATCGCGGGTGCGTTCCTCGGTGAACAGGCTCAGGGGCCCGGCCAGTTTGGTGAGGCCAAGGCTGGCGCTGAGCTGCCAGAAGAGCAGGAAGCCGCCGATGCCAAACAGGGGGGAGATGATGCCTTTGCGGTTGTTTTTCCACCAGAGGGCCACCCCCTTCGGCGGCGTGCGCTCGGCGCGGTTGCTGCTGGGGCTGATGCCGGTTGTCATGGGAAACTCCTGGAGATGGATGGAAAGAATGAAGACGTTCGTTGTGGCCCTTGGCGATCACTTCTTGATCTTCAACGCACTCAAATAGGCCTGGGGATTTTCAGGGTCATAAACGACGCCATCAAAGAAGGTTTCCTTGCCACGGCTGGAACCCTTGGGGATGTCCTTCTCAGGCACACCCACTTCCTTGGCGGCCTGGCGCCAAAGATCTTCACGGGTTCCCTTGTCGTTGATGGCCCGGGCCTGGGCGATGGTGTCGATGGTGCCAGGGAAGAACTTCCAGCGCAGCGATTCGATCAGGAACCAGAGGGTGAGGCTCTTGTAGGGGTAAGAGATCA
>JBBASD010000332.1:0-1651 GCA_040399485.1 Cyanobium sp.
GATTGGCGGGCGATGGGGGATTGGGCCAGTTCAAGGAAGGCATCCAGAAAGGGCCGCACGCCGAAGTTGGTCATCGCTGAGCCAAAGAAGACGGGACTGAGGTCACCGGCATGGACCAGCTCGAGATCGAGTTCGGCGCCGGCCCCATCGAGCAGCTCCAGTTCTTCGATGGCCTGGCTGAGCAGTTCTGGTTCGACCAGGTTGGCCAGCTCGGGATCATCGATCGCCAGGGTGCGTTCGGCGCTTTGGCGGCCCCGTTCGGCGCGCTGAAACAGGATGACGGTGCGGCTGCGGCGGTCGATGACACCGCGGAAGCGGTCGCCGCCACCGATCGGCCAGTTGACCGGCCAGCAGGCCAGCCCTAATTCGGTTTCGATTTCATCGATCAGGGCCAGGGGATCGCGACCGGGCCGATCCATCTTGTTGATGAAGGTGAAGATCGGCAGGTGCCGCAGTCGGCAGACCTCAAAGAGCTTGCGGGTCTGGGGTTCGAGGCCCTTGGCGGCGTCTTCGAGCATCACCGCGTTATCGGCGGCGGCCAGGGTGCGATAGGTGTCTTCGGAGAAGTCTTGGTGGCCGGGGGTATCGAGCAGGTTGATTGTGCTGCCGGCGTAATCGAACTGCAGCACGGTGGAGGTGATCGAGATGCCGCGCTGCTTCTCGATTTCCATCCAATCGGAGGTGACCTTGCGCTGTTCGCCCTTGGCCTTGACCGCCCCGGCCTGCTGAATCGCCCCGCCGTAGAGCAGCAGCTTTTCGGTGAGGGTGGTCTTACCGGCGTCCGGGTGGGAGATGATGGCGAAATTACGGCGCCTAGCCACCGCCTGGGCCAGGGATTCGCCGCCGCCGTCGGCACTGGCGGCTGGGTTGGCCCCCTTGGGGGAATCTGTACGGCTCTGGGTCATGGGGCCAGCCTGCCAGGCCAAGGGGTTGGAGCCCCCCAGCGAGTCGGCACGATTCAGCTCCCGTGCGGGGGTTCAGTCGAAACCGAGCAGGTCGAAGATTTCGCGGTCCTTGAGGGATTCGGCCTCGAGGGGCTCGACGTTTTCGAGCATGGTGCGGGCCAGCTTGAGGTATTCCTGTTGGACGGCGTCGACTTCGGGGCTGGATTCCATCTCAAAGATGGTGCATTTTTTGAGGCGTGAGCGGCGCACGGCATCCACATCTTGGAAGTGGGCCATGGTTTTCATGCCGACGCGGGCATTGAATTTGTCGATTTGGTCGGTTTCGCGACTGCGGTTGGCAACGACGCCACCAAGGCGGACTTTGTAGTTTTTGGCTTTGGCCTGAATCGCGGCGATGATGCGATTCATCGCGAAGATCGAATCGAAATCGTTGGCGGTAACGATCAGGCAGTAGTTGGCGTGCTGCAGGGGCGCGGCGAAGCCACCGCAGACCACATCACCCAGCACATCAAAGATCACCACATCGGTTTCTTCGAGCAGGTGGTGCTCTTTGAGCAGTTTGACGGTTTGGCCGGTGACATAGCCGCCACAACCGGTGCCCGCCGGGGGCCCGCCGGCTTCGATGCACTGGACGCCGTTGTAACCCTCAAAGACAAAATCTTCGGGGCGCAGTTCTTCGGTGTGGAAATCGACGGTTTCGAGGATGTCGATCACCGTGGGCACCATCTTCTTGGTGAGGGTGAAGG
>JBBASD010000333.1:0-1637 GCA_040399485.1 Cyanobium sp.
TGCAGCTCCAGCACCCCGAGCCGCAGTCATGATCCGCCAGATCCGTCGAAAAACTCAGCTCTCAAGTCATTTCTCGCCTTTTATGTCGAGTAAAGGCCGGGGTTTGGCGTGGCTGATGGCCCCAGCCTGCGGCACCTTCTTGATATCCCCCGCCAGCACGCTCTCGCGGTAATTGGCGGAATAGAACTCGTTGGCGTTGCTGATGCCGGGGAGGGCCATGGGTTAGGGCTCCCGGTGCAGCACCGCCACCAGCTTCAGGTAAGGGGCGGGGTCGATCGTCATCACCTCACTCACGAAGCGTTCGTGATCCAGGAAGCGCCTATCGATGGCCTTCTGCTTCTCCTGGCGGTGCTTTTCCTTGATCTGCTGCGGGCGCTGATTGCCCGCAAGGCTCAGCTCCAGCTGCTCCACCTGGCGGCCCCGCAGGCGCCGCAGCCGCTGCCGCTGCGCCTCCAGCTCCGGCTGCACGCGGGCGGTCCACTGTTCGCCGCAGTCGCGCAGGTAGGTGTTGGCCTGCTCCACCGCAAAACGCAGCTGGCTGCTCAGGTGAGCGGGGGGCTTCTCGCCGCTGATGTTGGCGAGATCGCGGTTGCCCAGTTGCAGGCGTGTGGCCACCGCCTCGAAGGGCTCCACCGCCACCACCTTCAATCCCGTGCCAGCGAAGCGCACCGCCACCCATTCCTGCACCACAGGCACCCCTTTTTGATTGGGGATCGTGCCCTGAAACACCATCACCACCGCGCCGGGATCGAGGCCATCGCTGAGCTGCAGCACCGGCGCGTGATGGCGCGGAAAAGTGATCTGGCCCCGATCCGCCAGCCAATCCACCAGCGGGTGTAAATCCCAGAGGTATTCCAGCTCTGGTCGGCTGTTGTCCTGCCGCCTGCTCTGCTCCAGGGCCCGCTGCAGGGCTGCCGGCTCCGTGGAGAGCGCCAGGCGTTGGCCGCGGGGCGGCTGCAGCTCGCGGGGATAGCGGTCGTAGCGGCGCTGCAGATCAGAAGGCGGTGTGATCTCCAGCCGTTGTTGCTCGGGGAAGACGCGCAGATCGAGCTTTTCGCCCCGGCGCTCCATCTGCTGCGCCACCGCGTCCAGGGCCGTGTCCACGTAGCCCCAGAGGCTGGGGAACAGGCTGAAGGGCTGGCGGGTGTGGGCTTCCACTGGGTTGGGATTCCCTGGTGGGGCGAGGCCATCGCCACTGCCATTGCCATTGCCGCCGCCTTCGGCGGCATCAGCGCTGATGCCGAACAGCTCCTCGAACAACTGATCGCCGCTGCTCGCCTGGCGCTGCGGCTTGGCGTTGGTCTCCATTCGATCGTCCAGATCCTTCAAGGTTCAGGCCTTCTGATGCCACCTCGGTGGCCACCAGGATCCGCACCGCCTCCTGCTCCTGGGCAAACTGCTCCACCACCCGCGTTTGATCCACATCGGGCATGGCGCCATCCAGACCCACCACCGCCCCTTTGGGTAGGCCCAGGTCGGCTGCCAGGTGATCCACCAGGAAACGCTGGGTTTCGCGCCGGCCGGTGAACAGCACGATCCGGTCGCTGGGGTCCTTGCCGCTCCAGGCCCAGTCGTCGCGGACCAGTTGGAGCAGCCGCTGGTATTTGGAGAAATCCGCCGGGGTGATCGCGGCCAGC
>JBBASD010000334.1:0-1633 GCA_040399485.1 Cyanobium sp.
CACAATGTCTCTGCTTCCAGGTGTACTTATTCGGATGGGCCTGCGTTCATCAGCAGTCGTTGGAGGGGCCCTGGTGGTGGCGCTCTCCGCCGCGATCCCCACTCCGATCAAGGCGCAGGACGTGGCTCGCGATGAGACCTCACCCCCCACGCCCGTCGCTGCCCCCAAAGAGGTACCCAGCTTCTGGAGCCGTCCCAATGCTTCAGGGAATTGGTGGGGGGCCCGGTCCGAACTCGCCAAGAGTGGTGTGAACCTGCGGCTCTGGGCCACCGGTTTCTATCAGGGGCAATGGTCCGGGGACGTGGGTACCTTCACCTCTGAGGATGGCCGCGGGACCAGTTTCCTCTCGGGCGGTCGCCTCGATGCCCTGATCGATCTCGACACCACGAAGCTGGGGCTGTGGCGTGGTGGCGGTTTCCATGCCCATCTAGAGCTGGAGGGCGGCCGCGTTCCCGGCTTCCGCGGTGGAGCCCTCTGGCCGGTGAATACAGGGGCCGTGCTGCCGCTCGGCAGCCCTGAGCAACTGGAAGCCACATCGTTGTACTACAGCCAGCGCTGGGGCGGCACCAGCCTGTTAGTGGGCAAGATCAATGCGATCGATTTGCTCGCGAACGATCCGTTCTTCGGGGGATGGGGAATTGATCGTTTCATGAATGCAGCCTTCGTGGCGCCGCCTAGCGGAGTCGTACCACCGGTGATCATCGGTGGCCTGCTGGCCCAGAAAATCGGAGAGGTGAGCCTCTCGGCCATGGTGTTTGATCCTTCTGACCAGACCACCAATTACTGGGTGGATGGGTTGTTCGAGAATGGTGTGAATGTGTCGCTGGCAGCCCAATGGAATGGCAAGGCCTGGGGACGAGCCTCGAACCTCGGCTTGACCTACACCTTCAGCACCAAGGATTCAGTTGACCTACGCAGTATCTTGCTGCCTTCTGATTTGCAGATCTCTGCTCCTACCTATCCTGACAACCTGAGCCTTCAGTTTGGTCATACATTCTTTCCAAGCAGGGTGAGGCCCGGCAAGGGCATCGGTTTTTACGGCAAGGTAGCAGGCACACGTGGAAATCCCAACCCGATCGGCTGGTCGTTTGTAGGCGGAATCACCGGCGAGGCGATGTTCGAAAATCGGCCCTACGACGGTTTCGGGATCGGTTACTTTTACTACAACTGGAGCAATGCGCTAGAGAAAACTATCGATCCCTTGCTCCCCCTCGACAACGAAAAGGGGCTTGAGATCTACTACAACTTTGCGGTCACCCCCTGGTTCATCCTGACGGCAGACCTGCAGGTGATCGACCCGGGCAAGGCCAATTTCGCTACTGAAACCGTGGCGGCACTGCGGGCAAAGTTAAGCTTCTGAGTGATCATAGTTTCATCTTGGCATGACAGCCCCTTGCGGTTGCCATGATCTAAATGCGGCTCTCTTCGCAGGGCGAGCAGTGCATTGATTATCAGTGGGACAAATGTTTAACTTGCCTGCTTCGCTCTGCTTTCTCTGAAGATGAATTGCCCTGCTTACTCCATCTTTCTGGAAGCATCGTCTGCCAAGACCATGATCTGCTTATCTACGGGAAGTTGCTGCATGATCGAACGCTTTGAGCACCTGAGTTTACCGTGGTTCACCCATGAGCCA
>JBBASD010000335.1:0-1571 GCA_040399485.1 Cyanobium sp.
GCCATTACTTCTTTCGCATCACCCGCGACGCCGACCTGGAACTGCGGGATCTGGAGGCCGATGACCTGATGGAGGCCCTGCAGGCTGGGCTGCGCAAGCGCCGCATGGGAGGTGAGGTGGTGCGTCTGGAGGTGGCCAATGAGATGCCCGACGACATGGTGCGGCTGCTGATGGAAGGTCTGGATGTGGAGAGCGAAGATCTCTATCGCATCAACGGTCCCCTCGGCCTTGATGATCTGATGAGCCTGCTGGCAATACCTTTGCCCCAGTTGAAGGACGTGCCCTATCAGGGGCGGACGGTGCCGGCGTTATTGCGGGCCCAACGCAGTCAATTGGAGGACGGCTCGATCAAGCAGGAGGAATTCCAAAGCATTTTTTCCGTGATCCGCCGCGGTGATGTGTTGCTGCATCACCCCTACGACCTGTTCACCACCTCGGTGGAGGAATTTCTCAACCAGGCCGCCGACGACTCCTCGGTGCTGGCGATCAAGATGACCCTCTATCGCACCTCCAAGGATTCCCCTGTGGTGGCGGCGCTGATTCGCGCCGCCGAAAACGGCAAGCAAGTGATGGCCCTGGTCGAACTGAAAGCCCGCTTCGACGAAGACAACAACATCCACTGGGCCCGCGAACTGGAGCGCTCGGGAGTCCATGTGGTTTACGGGGTGCTGGGACTAAAAACCCACACCAAAGTGCTGCTGGTGGTGCGCCGCGAAAAGGGGTTATTGCGAAGCTATGTGCACCTGGGAACCGGTAACTACAATTCAAAAACTTCAACCCTCTACACCGACATTGGCCTACTCACGGTCGACGAAGACTTTGGTCAGGATCTGGTCGAGCTGTTCAACTATCTCACCGGTTTCTCCAAACAACAGAGTTTCCGCAAATTACTCGTGGCCCCTGTCACCCTGCGGCGAGGCATGGAAGACCGAATCCGCCGCGAGATTGACCATGCCAAAGCGGGCCGCAGTGGCCACCTGCGGGCCAAAATGAATTCCCTGGTGGATCCAGCGATTATCGCCCTGCTCTACGAAGCATCCCAGGCGGGGGTCAAGATAGAATTAATAATTCGCGGTATGTGCTGCCTACGCCCTGGATTGGCGGGCATCAGCGAAACGATTAGCGTTTCCAGTGTGATCGGCCGCTTTCTTGAGCACTCTCGCCTGTTTTGGTTTGCTAACGGCGGGGAGTCCGAACTCCTGATCGGCAGTGCTGACTGGATGCCGCGCAATCTCGATCGCCGGGTCGAAGCCGTGGCCCCGGTTGAGGATCCGCGCTTGAAGGGCCATCTAGAAGGATTGTTGCAGCTCTACCTCGACGACAGCGGAGCCTGGCACATGCACAGCGACGGCAGTTTTCAGCAACACCCACTTGAAGGAACGGGCCAACTGGTGCAAGGAACCCTGATGGATCGCTGGCGGGGCGGATTGACGGCTTAACCCGCAGCCAAAACACAGAAAAGCGCAACGCTTGGAGCCAACAATTCTCCAATTCTGAACAAAAGCACTTTCCTAAAGGTGCTATATTCCCCGCAAATTCAATCGGAGGCCTGGGGTGATGGGGACACCTCT
>JBBASD010000336.1:0-1560 GCA_040399485.1 Cyanobium sp.
CTCCCGCTGGAATCCCTTCCAACGGCTCTGACGGTGAAGGGTGCTGGGGGGGAGAAACAGCCGGGACGGACGCCAACGTTGGTGTTGACATTGTCCGGGTGGTTGCTGTTCCGGAAGGCGGCGCGGGCGTTGTGCGGATTGTTGATCCACGAGCCCCCGCGCAGCAGCTGGGCGACCCGCCCTCACGGCTCAATCAAGCACATGGACTGGACGAACAGGGCGATTGAAACAAAATAATTTCTGGCGCCTGCGGCGCCAAAGGGCAACAGCCAAACAGCCTCAAGCCAGCACCCTCAAGCCAACAGCCAAGGGTAAAACAACAGCCAAGTGCAGAGGGATAAAGGGATTAAGTGTAAAGAAATAGTCCTGGGGGGGAGAAACAGCCGGGACGGACGCCAACGTAGGGGTAGACATCGTCCGGGTGGGTGCTGTTCCGGAAGGCGGCGCGGGCGTTGTGCGGAAGGCCGAGCCACGAGCCCCCGCGCAGCAGCCTCATCGCCTGCTCCTGATTGCCCTCCAGCTCCGGATCTGGGCCCTCCAAGGGGCTCCCATCCCCTGCCGAACCAGCCACGGGATCTCGATGCCATTGATCCGCGCACCACTCAAGGAGTTGGCCGTGCATCTCCGCCAAACCCCAGCCGTTCACCAAGCCAAACCCTCCCACCACCACTGGCCGCTGGAGGTAGGCACCCGTGCGGCCTCGGCCGTAGGTGTAGTTCCCGTCATAGTTGGCCCAGCTGGCATCCAGGGTGTCGCCGAAATGGAACGGTGTGCTACAGCCCACTCGGCAGGCCGCCTCCCACTGGCTCTCGCTGGGCAACCCGAACACAGGCGGCTTTCCAATGCCGCCCAGCGCCCGCCACTTCTCTTGCAGCCAGGCATTCAGCCGCTTGAGCCACTCCTGGTTGTCGTTCCAAGTCACGCTGTCCACCGCCAGGCCTCCGGGCTGGGCATGGCTCTCCCAAAGCCCATCGGGTTTGTAGGTGCCAGGGCTGAGGCTTAGGTCGCGCTCCAGCTTGGGCAGCGCCGCCACCGCGCGCCACTGGGCCTGGCTGAGCGGATGGCGCACCAGCGCATACGACTTCAAGCTCAGCTTGCGCTCGGCCTCCACGTTCACCCCCTCGCATTTCTGCCGGAACTGGTTGTACACATCACGGCCGGCTTCCTTCTGGGGAGAGCCGATTTTGTACTCGCCACCAGGCACCACCACCAGCTCCAGTTGTTGCGGCGCCTCGCCTGGCCACTCCGGCAGCGGTAGACGCCACACCGCCGGCGTCACCACCTCCGTGCGGATCAGCAGGCCCTCCCCTTCCTGCAGGGCAGTGAGGGTGAGCATCGGCACCGCACGGCCTGGGGAGCTGCCGAACAAGGGGAGGGCCGCAGAGGCTGCCAGTTGCAGACCCCTTGATGCCCCTTGCAGGGGCGGCAGGTGGCGGTCGTGTTCCGCCCAGCCTTCCTCGCCCTCCACCAGTAGATCCAGGGCGTCGGCGCGCAGTTGACCCTCCAGAAACGCCTCGATGCGCGGGCGATGCTCGGCTTGATCTCGGGCCGTCAGCCCCA
>JBBASD010000337.1:0-1533 GCA_040399485.1 Cyanobium sp.
GTTGGCAATTACTGGTGCAATTGGCCGGGGAGGTGCTGGGGCTGATTGTTACTCCTAATCGCCAAGCCTTGGGTCTGGATGTGGGCGTGAGCGCCCTTGTGGATGTTGGTGCTGGCACATTAGCCCTTACAGGGGCAGCTGCCGGTACTGTCGGCGTCTCTGGTGTTGCCAGCGGCACCCTGCCATTGGCAGGGAATTCCACAGGCGTCATTGGCAACCAGGAAGCAAAATCAGCAAGCGCCCTGGCAGCAGAAAAGATCGGCCACGAAAAGAATGCCCATGAAAAGATCATCAATGAATTACTACAGCAACGCTGGCAGGCGAAAAGCCAAAAAGACTACGCCAAAGCCGACCAATTACGCGATGCCCTCATCAACGAATACAAGGTCGAGATCTTTGACAAAAAAGCCGGAATCACCACAGCCACCGGCGGGGTTCTGCAGGAAACAGTCGTCAGCTTCGATCCTGCGGCCCGGCCCGGAGATTCCCCCGAAACATCCGCTTAAGGATCTTCCGACGACGGTGGCCGGGTTGTCTGCTTCATGGCCGCCTCAATGCGGCGGATTCGCACCAGGGTCTGTTGCCACACCTCCAGGCGAAACACGACGGCAGCATCGCCTGATGCCGCTTCCTGCCGGGTCGCCTCCACCAGGGCCTCCAGGTCAGCGCCCCGCTCAAAGGCCTCCCACAACTGCCGTTCGAGGCGGGCCCGGGCGATGAAATTCCAGCGTTGCAACCAAAGCATCCGGTAGCCCCTTGAGGGGTTCAGTTAAGACCCCCGCCAGCCCAGCCATGCCGATCCAAGGCCGGTGACAAACTGGAGCGCCGTCGCCCCCCGGGAACCTCACTTTGAAAGCCATTGCCGTGCTGGGCTCCACCGGCTCCATCGGCACCCAGACCCTGGAGATCGTCGCTGAGTTTCCGGATCGCTTCCGGGTGGTTGCCCTAAGCGCCGGCAACAACCTGGCGTTGCTGGTCGAGCAAATCCAACGCCACGCCCCGGAGGCCGTTGCCCTGGCCGATCCGAGCCGACTCGGGGAGCTGCAAGAGCGGCTGGCGGCCCTGAAGCCCAGCCAACGGCCGCCGCGCCTGCCCCAGTTGCTGGGGGACCGGGAGGGAATCTGTGCGGTGGCTGCCTGGTCCAGCGCCGAGCTGGTCGTCACCGGCATCGTCGGTTGCGCCGGTCTGCTGCCCACCCTGGCCGCCATCCGGGCTGGCAAGGATCTGGCCTTGGCCAACAAGGAGACGCTGATCGCCGCTGGACCGGTGGTTTTGCCCGAATTGGAGCGCAGTGGCAGTCGGCTGCTGCCAGCGGATTCCGAGCACTCCGCCATTTTTCAGTGCCTGCAGGGCACCCCCTGGCCCGAAACGGCCCGGCTGTCGACGGGGCGCCCCACGCCCGGACTGCGGCGCATCCAGCTGACGGCCTCCGGTGGCGCCTTCCGGGACTGGCCCGCTGCGGACCTGGCCAAAGCCAGCGTGGCCGATGCCACCAGCCACCCCAACTGGAGCATGGGCCGCAAGATCACGGTG
>JBBASD010000338.1:0-1509 GCA_040399485.1 Cyanobium sp.
TCATGGCCACCCTCGGCATCTCCAAAGACTTCTGGCGCCACACCCGCGCCTTCCAGGACATCTTGCAGGAGGGAAGGCGGGAGGGCGTGGAGCTGGGTCACGAGGAAGGCCGCCGCCGCGAGGCCAGCGTTCTTGCCTCGCGGCTGCTGGAACGCCGTTGCGGGTCCATTGACGTCCCCACCTCCGCCCGGATCGAAGCCCTCAGCCTGCCGCAACTAGAAGAGCTGGCCCTGGCCCTGCTCGATTTCAGGGGCGTCGGGGATCTACAGACCTGGCTGGAGCAGTTGGAACCCTGAGGGAAGGCGAATCGCGGCGCTGCGCCAGGGCTTGCGGTACACCCTGGGGCCAAACGACTGCAGCGTCTGGCTGTACTCCTGCGGAGAATCCTGCGGCTACTGCCACGGCGGTGCTGGCCTGGGTGGAGCAGCTTGATCAGGGGGAGGGACCGGCACTCCTAGGATGACTAACAAGATTTCTGCTAGTTGCGTGGCGAACCGTTCGATCAGCATTTCGCTGGAGGAAGGACTCCTGGCTCAGCTGGATGCCCAGGGGTCCAACCGCTCGGCCTTGGTGAGCGAAGCCCTCTCGCAGTGGCTGGCCCGCCGCCGCATCGACGCCCTCAATACGGCTTACGCCCACCTGGCCTCCTTGGAGGCCGGCGATCTGGCTGACGCCGGCGAGGCCGCCGTGGCCATGGGCCTGGCGGCCCTGGCGGCCGAAGCCGATGGCTGAACGGGGCAGGCTCTACCTTTGGCCCCGCAACCGCAGTTTCGGCGACAGCAAGGCCCGCCCTGTTGTGGTGATCGCCCCCGATGCCGCCACCCGCCATGGCCGCCGCTGGGTGGTGCTTCCCCTCACCACCGAGGCCCAACTTGCCAGCAACCCCCTGGCCTATCCCCTGGCACCGTCGGCGACCAACGGGTTGCGCCAGGCCAGTTTTGTGATGACCTGGTTGCCCACCACGGTCCATGCCGATCAGCTGCAGGGTCCGCTCGGCCGGCTCACGCCAGCCGACGTGGCGGCGATCGCCGCCGCAGTGATTCAGGCCCTCGATCTGCAGTGCTTCGAGCCCTGGCAGCCCGACAGCTGATGCCTGTGGGCGTGGAGGCAGCCTTCCTGGAGAAAATCGCCCTGGCGCGTGGCACGCTCCGCCCATAGGCCTGCCCCATGACCGCCAGTGAGAGCACCTTCGCACCACTGCGCCGCCGGGAGCGGGAGCGGCGGATCGCGGCCCTGCGCCAGCGCCTGCGCGACACCCTGGGGACAAACGATTGCAGCGTCTGGCTGTTCGGATCTCTTGCCCGGGGCGATTGGGATGGCTTCTCGGATATCGATTTGCTGGTGGTGGCCGCCAACCAAGACGCGGCTGAACGGGTCGCCGATCAACTCATAGAGGCCCTGGTGGGTGATGACGTGCTGGCGATTGATCACGAGCGCTGGCAGGCCATGGCCATCTCCCCCTCGCCCCACTGGCGGGCGATCCGCGCCCAGGCGATCCGCCTCTATTGA
>JBBASD010000339.1:0-1500 GCA_040399485.1 Cyanobium sp.
TGGCTGGCCGAGCAGGAGGCCCAGGAGCGGCGGGCCAGCGGCAACACCAACCTGCGCCTGCAATATCACCGCAGTTTTGGCTATTTCCTGGCCACCAGCCGGGCCAAGGCGGCGTCGGTGCCGAGCCACTGGATCCGGCGCCAGACCCTGGCCAATGAAGAACGCTTCGTCACCCCGGACCTCAAGGCCCGCGAAGGCCGCATCCTGCAGCTCAAGGCCCGTGCCGCCCAGCGCGAATACGAGCTGTTTTGTGAATTAAGGCGCCAGGTGGGTGAACAGGCCACCCCGGTGCGGGCGGCGGCCAGGCTGGTGGCCGACCTGGATGCCCTGGCCTCCCTGGCGGAGGTGGCCGCCACCTGGGGCTACTGCCGGCCCGAGCTGGTGGAGGGCCGCGACCTGGTGATTGAGGCGGGGCGCCATCCGGTGGTGGAGCAATTGCTGGTGGAGGAGCGCTTCACCGCCAATGATCTGCAGTTGGGGGGAGAGGGCCCGGATCTGCTGGTGCTGACCGGCCCCAATGCCAGCGGTAAGAGTTGTTATCTGCGCCAGACGGGGCTGTTGCAGCTGATGGCCCAAATCGGTAGCTGGATCCCGGCCCGCTCGGCGCGCCTGGGATTGGCGGATCGCATCTTCACCCGGGTCGGGGCGGTGGATGATCTGGCCACGGGCCAGTCCACCTTCATGGTGGAGATGGCCGAAACCGCCAACATCCTGCACCACGCCAGCGAGCGTTCCTTGGTGCTGCTCGATGAGATCGGTCGCGGCACCGCCACCTTCGATGGCCTGTCAATCGCCTGGGCGGTGGCCGAACATCTGGCCAGCCCCATTGGCGCCCGCACCATCTTCGCTACCCATTACCACGAGCTCAACGAGCTGGCCTCGCTGCTGTCCAACGTGGCCAATGCTCAGGTGCTGGTGGAGGAAACCGGCGACGAATTGGTGTTTCTGCATCGCGTCGTTCACGGCGGCGCCTCCCGCAGTTACGGCATCGAAGCCGCCCGCCTGGCCGGGGTCCCCCCGGCGGTGGTTCGCCGCGCCCGCCAGGTGCTGGGCCGCATCGAAGCCAACAGCCATGTGGCGGTGGGCTTGGCCCCGCAGGGGTTTGGGGGGGTTGGAAGTGCCCATTAACATGTAAGTCATTCCATGGCTGCTCCTCCTGGGTTACACCAATCCATCCGGACGCTGCTGCTCCCATTTCCCCTGGATGGCGCAAGTGATGAAATCGAATCGAGCGACGAAACCAGCTTTCCTGGGTTTCCCGGTCCGTGGTGCATGGCGCCGCACCCTTAGATCGTCCCGGAAGTTCGACAATAGCTGCGGCCGCAGGGGCGATGGTGCGGGAATTTGTGTCAGGTCCCAACCCTGATCGCCATCCGGGCCCTGCCGGGGTCCCAGGCAGACTGGGCGGCGTTGCGACTCGATTCCTTGGCATCGCTCCAGAGCCTGCGCGGCATGGTTGATCTGCTGCCGGAGCACACCCCCCTCTGGCAGCAGCTTGAG
>JBBASD010000340.1:0-1493 GCA_040399485.1 Cyanobium sp.
GCCAGGTTCTTGAATAGCTGAATCCGCTCCATCTTGTCTGCCACATCGCCGTGGAACAGCAGGGTGGTGGGCACCAGGAACAGCAGCAACAGCAATGCCCCCAGGCGGGCTTTCCAGCCGCTGATCACCAGGGCCGAACCCACCGCCATCAGGGCCATGGCCGCCACCAGCAGCAAGGGCGCCAGCGGCAGTCCCTTGGCGGCAATGGCGCCGGCCACGCCGGCAAAGCCCGTCAACTTGCCGATCACGGCATGGATGAACACCAGGCACAGCAGCACCCGGGCGATGCGGTTCAGCAACGAGGGCTGGTGGCGCAGTTGGTTCATGGGGGCGTGGTCTGCTGGAGGCATTCTGAAACTGCCGCAGCGCCTAAGGCAAGTCGCATTACGATTAGGTCATGACTACTATCACGCTCACCGCCAAGGGCCAGCTCACCCTGCCCCTGGCCCCTGCGCGATGCCATCGTGAGAAATCTGCCGTGGTTGAGTACTGTCCCTGACTTACTTCACTCCAGACGGGAGGAACAGGTTTGGCTCCCCGGGGGCCGCTGGCTCGAGCTGCCCCCTGGCGGGTGATATGAGGGAACTGGTGAAGCTCTGAAGGGTGAAGGAAAGGCCAGGTTGGCTGAACGCAGGCGGTTGAATACCGGCGATGGCTGAGTAGGGCTACGGTGGTGATGGTTCACTGCTTATGGATAGCTTCCATGACCGACACGAACAGCAGCAACACGATCGAGGCGAACGAGCAGAAGTCCTTCTACGAATTTCTTTACGATTTCGTGTGCATGGCCCGCAATCGCAAAGCGGCGCTGGTGATTCGCTATTTCCTTGAGATCATCATCAAGCGCAGCCCCCTATGCCAAACCGGCTCGATCCTGGTTCTCGCAGCAGACCAGAACGGCTCCAGTAGGGAGATGAACACCCTGCTGGTCTGGACCGAGAAGGATGATGTGAACAGCCTGGAGGAACTGCGGAAGGAGAACCGGAATCTGCCGATCGATGATGGCATCGCCGCGATGGCCTTCCGCAAGCGGGCACCCGAATACGCCCCCCTCGCCGAAAAGCATCCCAGTTTCAGATATTCCACTGATTCCATTGGGCAGAAAAAAACCACAGACATCGGCCCTATCTACTGTGTGCCGATCATAATTTCTGATTGCGGCGGCGAACCCTTTGGAGTGGTGGCCTTTCAGAATACCAAAAAATACGCCGAGGAAAACAAAAGACACATGTTTACCGATGAGGAACGCCTGAAGATGCGATTGGCGGTGAAGACCTTGGAAGCGATGCTCCTGTGTTCACCACGCAAGCTGGTGGATTTCAAGCAAGTGTTCATCGTGCATGGTCGCAACGCAAAGATTAGAGAGGAACTTGTGAAGTTCCTCAGTGAGATGGGAATCGGCTCTGTGGTGATTCAGGCCAAGGCACGCACCGGCGGCGATTTGCTCAGCACCATCGAGGACCAGATCAACAGCTGCATGGCGGGCTTCATCC
>JBBASD010000341.1:0-1488 GCA_040399485.1 Cyanobium sp.
GATTTGCTCAGCACCATCGAGGACCAGATCAACAGCTGCATGGCGGGCTTCATCCTGCTGACGCCAGACGATGAGGGCCGGTTGTACGAATACGGCCAGCAACCCAGGCTGCGACCGCGCCAGAACGTGATCTTCGAGGCGGGTTTTCTCACCGCCCTGTTCCGCAAAACAAGGCGGATCTGTTTTGTCAAGGAGGGAGATCTAGAGATTCCTTCCGATCTCAATGGCCTGCTGATGGAAACCTATATCGGTAATCTTGATGAGGAGCGCATCAAAAGCGTGCTGGTCTTGTGGGGAATGCTGCCTGAGGACAACAAACACCAGCGGCAGATTGCAAAACGAGCCCTCGCCGCCCAAACGAAGGCAGCAGATGATCACGGAAACGGGGCTCTACCAAGCGTCACCACCGCGGAAGTACCCGGAACGGCGGTGAATCCTGTGAATCACTTAACCGCTCCAACCCAAGCAAGCGAGGCGGATCTGCGGGGTGAACCGGAGCACAGCAGCGAACCAGGTGGTACTAGCTGATCGAGGGTGACGTGACCTTTGCCCTCTTAACAGCTTGCGATCAGCTGAAACAGGTAACCCCGCTGGTGGATGACCATATCCACCAGAACATCCTAAAATCATGATCATGCGCAAACGCAGCACGGCCATACCCACCAACATCGAACTGGATCCAGCCATCGAGGCGCGTTTTGATCAATTGGTCCACTCCAGCGGCCGCAGCTCGGCGTTCTTCCTCCAGGAACTCATCGCCCATGGCATGGACGATTTCGAAGATATTTATTTCGCTGGTCAGGAAGTGGAGCGGTTGCAGCGCGGCGAATCCTCGGCCCGACCCCTGGATGCTGTGAGCGCAGATCTTGGCCTCACCCCCAGAGGCAACGGGTCTATCCGGTTGCCTCTGGGTCCGGGTCCCTGCGAGGCTTTCCTGGCACCCCTCAATCCAGATACGTTGCAGCCCGTGGCGGAGTAGGCCTCTCGCTGAATACCTCGGCCAAAGTAGCCGCCATGCCAGGTTGAGGCGCTGGTTGCAGATTTCTACAGAGTGTCATGGATCTGACAGTTAGCTGACGGGCCACTGCCAATCCAAGGCACTGAGGCGAGCCGGCCCGGGCATGGGCCTATGGGTAAGGGATCACAGCGTGCTGGTGGGGGGGGGGTAGGTGAATTGGTTTCGCGACACCACCCAGTTCTCGATTGGCTCCCCGCCAATCACGTGCTGCCGCAAGATCGCTTCGATCCGCTCGGCGGTCACCTCCCCGTAAACCACCCCATCGGGCCAGATCAGCAGGATTGGTCCATTGGCGCAGATGCGTAGGCAGTCGGCCTTGCTGCGCAGCACGATGCCCTGCTCCCGGGCGGGATCCTCGAGGCCCCATTCCCGCACCAGCTGCTTGAGGCGAGCCCAGCTGGCGGCTCCGAGGTCTGGATCGGGGCAGCAGAGGGCCTTGGTGGGGGTGGCGCAGAGCAGCAGGTGGTGAC
>JBBASD010000342.1:0-1473 GCA_040399485.1 Cyanobium sp.
GATTCCTGCCTCGGCCACGGGCTGCAGGTCGCTCTCGCTGCTGTCGCCTGCGACCATGGTGTAAAGGTCTTCGGCCATCAATGTGTCATTGAACCCATAGAGGAGCGCATGGGCCATCAGCAGCTGGAGGCGGGGCTTCAATCCCGCTGTGGCCTCGGGTTGCTTCTCAAGGTCAGCGAGCAGGATCTTGCCCTGCTCCATGACGGTGGACCATTCCTGCTGGCGGTAGGCCTCCTCGATCTGTCCGTAGCGCTGCGGAAAGCTGGGGGATTCCATAAGCGTTTAAGCAGAGGTGCTGGCTGGGGGAATGAGGTGCAGTGTGCAGCGATCCCAGCCCAAACGCCACCCTGCCGCCAGAGTCATCTGGCCTGGACCCTGCTCGGGGGCCAGGCCAGCCAGCAGCGTCTCGAGCGCTGACGCGGCCAACTCTCCAGGCACTTGTTGCCTTAGCCAGTGTTGAACCAGGGCCCGTTGGTTGGCTTCAGCGAGCCGGCTCAAGCGGCGGCGATCGAGGGCCACTGCCACGGCCCCCCGTTGATCCACGGTCCCGAGATCCAAGTCGCCGCAGGTCAAGGCTCCGAGAGCCAAGGCCACCAATTGCTGCTGCTGCTCGTCTTCCTGGGCCAGCCGTTCGGCCTGGAGGCTCATGCGCCGCTGGGCACCGGGGTAGAGGGCTTCGAGCACGGGCAACACCTCGGCGCGCAGACGGTTGCGCCCGTAGCGGCGATCATCGTTGCTGGAGTCCAGCCAGACCGGCAGGCCCCGGCCAAGGCAGAAGCGGGCCGTGTCGTCGCGGCTGAAGTGCAGCAGGGGGCGTACCAGTTGGGGACCGCCGCCCGGGTCGTCATGCAGGGGGCGGCTGGGTCGCAGGCTGGCCAGGCCGCGGCGATGACTGCCCCGGGCCAGGTTGAGCAGCACCGTTTCGGCCCGGTCGGTGGCTGTGTGACCGGTGACGACATGGCCCATGCCGCGCAGCGCAGCCAGCTCGGCTAGACGCCGGTAGCGCCATTGGCGAGCCTGGTCTTCGGAGGCGGGCGCCGGATGGGCCCGTTCGAGCACCAGCGGCAGTCCTTCGCTGGCGGCCCAGGCGGCCAGCTCCCCGGCCTGGCGGCCTGATTCGGGGCGCCAACCGTGGTCCCCATGCCACAGGGTCAGGGACCAGCGGTGCAGGCGGCGCAGGTCCGCCAGCAACCCTGTCATCGCCATGGAATCCTGACCACCGGAAACACTCAGCAGCAGGGGGGCCCCGGCGGGCAACAGGCTCGGCTGGCGGCGCAGTTGACGGTGCAGCCGCAGGTGATCGGCGCTCCAAGCAGGCGCCTGATCGGGGGGGCCGGCGGCGGACATGGCCTTGGATGGGAGAATCAGAGTTGAATAGTCATGGATTCGAGCATGTCGCGTCTTTCCAGCCTGCCGATCACCCTGCAGGAGGCGCTCCGCCAGCAACGCCTGCTCAAGGTGATCGCTGGATTG
>JBBASD010000343.1:0-1437 GCA_040399485.1 Cyanobium sp.
CGGTTGCAGGGTCTAAGTGTGGAGGATTGGTCCGGCTCCAGCTCTGGCGCCTAGATGGCATCAGTGGGATTTAGGTGCTGCTGCCGGCAGATCTGCCTCCGTGCAGGGTTCCCCTGCTCACCAGCGCTTGTCGCGACGGGACGGCAACCCCGCTAGGGCGGCATCCCCGCCAGAATTGGATCACTGCCCATCTCCCATGTTGCTGCTCAGCCCCTTCTCCCCCTTCACGGTCGCCAAGATTGCTGGGTTGCAGGCCACGGTGCTGCTGCTGATCACGCTGTTGATCAAGGCTCAGGTCCAGATCAAGGCGGCGTCGGCGTTGGGATTTTTCCTACTGGCCCTGCAAACGCTGGTGTTTCTGGCCGCCGCTGGCGCCCTGGGCCTGGTGGCCCTCGGTGGCGCGGCCGGTGCCATGAACTGCCGCCCAGCAAGGACGGTGTGACGGCACTGCCGCCCTGGCGACTGTTGCTGCGGGGCGCCCGCGAGCGGGAAGGCCGCTCACCAAATGCCCGCTGGCTGCAGCTCGCCAGCGTTGCCGGCGATGGCAGCCCACGGGTGCGCACTTTGGTGTTCCGCGGCTGGGCTGATGGCGCCGTGCTGGATCTGCTCACCGACGGCCGCAGCGCCAAACCGGCCGAGCTGCGCCAACAGCCCGCCGTGGAGCTGTGCTGGCTGCTGCCCAAAGCCCGCTGTCAGTTCCGCCTGCGGGGAAGGCTTCTCACCTTGCCCAGGAATGAGGAATGGGGCGCGCGCCAGCGCCATTGGCAGGGCCTCAGCCCCGCGGGCCGCGCCCTCTGGGGCTGGCCTGAACCAGGGGCACCGTTCGATGCCGCCGCCTCCTTTCCAGTAGAGATTGCGGACGACATTGAGATGCCCGATCATTTCCAGCTGCTGCGCATTGCCCTGGAGCAGGTGGAGCTGCTGGAGCTACGGGATCATCCGCACCAGCGCCGTCGCTGGCGTCGCGATGGTGGTTGGTGCGAGGAGCGGCTGAATCCTTGAAGAGGTGCGTACCGTATAACGTCATTCTGCCAGACCGCAGCTGGGCGTTGCCGCTTCGTTGTTGCCAATGGCCCCGCCAGCGTGATTGTTGGGCCCGTTGCGAGGAGGCGTGCAGCTTGGTGAAGTCGGTGAGGCGCGGATATGGTTCAAGTCTTGATGCAAATCAATGGTTAGGACCAGTGATTCACCTCCAACTCGGTTCTTTATTATTTATGCTTCCTTTGCCAAGATTGGCATGATCGCCTATGACCAGCACCCCACCAAATTTCAGCGTTGACAAAAACTGTCCAATCAATGTCACCCGCGATTCCGATGTGGAGGTTCCTCCCGATGGCGCAGCCCTTTTCCCTGTGGTAAGAATCTTGGTAAGCATTCCTGGTGCTTCAGGCTGAATTCGTGCTTGATATTGACCAAAGGGGTTCTTTTGTTAAGAAA
>JBBASD010000344.1:0-1432 GCA_040399485.1 Cyanobium sp.
CTCAATCCTTGGCGGGGCATCGATCTCCTGGATGTGCAGCAACAGCCGTTGGCCCCAGACATAGAGGCTCTCGCGCTCGATCACCTGGCGGGGGCTTTGCCGTTCCTGGCGCTCGTAGTGAGATTGCTGGCGGCGGATCCAGCCGAGCTTGCCGATCGTGAAGGCGCGCACTTGGGCCTCGCTCATGCGCTCCGGCGCTGAGATCCGCACGGCGCCATGGGGCGGCAGCACCGCAAGGTGGAGATGTTTGATCGGTTTGACGGTGACTTCCACCGCCAGGGAGCCGATCAGCAGCTGGTGGCTGGGGAAGGGCTGGACCATCAGTATTCGGACTGGGCTAAAACGACAGCAAAGATGCGCTCCACTTCAGCGTGGTCCCGCAGCTCGTCAAAGAGCGCCGCTTTGATGAGGTTCTCCTTGGCCTGCACGCCGCGCCAGCCATCGGGCCGGGCCCGCCGCACGGCCGCATCAACCCGCAGGGCCCGCTGCAGATCCCCATTGAGATTGCTGCAAAGGGCCCGTTTGCCGTCGGTGTTCAGTTCCTTGGGGGTGGTGTCGTCGGTTTTCTGGATGAGGCGCCGGGCGAGTTCGGCAACCCGTTGCAGATACTTCTCGTAGGTGATGGCATTGTTTTTACGTAAGCGGATGATCTCTTCCAACACCTGCGACATCCGGTCATAGAAGGCGGGATCGTTGGCCTTTTCATTTCTGATGGTGCGGCCCACATTGTTTTCGATCGTTTCCGCAACGGCCTCCTTGTTGTTGGCGCCTTTGCCCAGGCTCTGCTCGATAGCTGCCTGGATCCCCAGCTTCTCAATCAGTTGCAGCAGGGGCAGATCATCAAAGGCGGAAATCTTGCGGGATTCCTCCGCCACGATGTAGGCATCAATCAGAAAACGCATGTCGGCCTCATAGTCCTTGAGGTCGAGGTTTTCGCAGGCCGCCAAGCGGATCAGTTGCCGCCAATCCAGGGCCCGGTCGCGCTGCTCAATCAACGCCTGAACTTCCTTGACGGTGTATCCCGCCTGGCTGAGCTCATTGGCAATGGCGGCATAGGCCCGCATCAGTTCGGCCACAGTTTTGTAGTAGGCCACCCGCAGCGGCTCTTTCTCCCGCTGGACAGCGGGCTGATCACTGGCAACAAAGTGACGCAAGATCGCCGGCCCATCCTGGGGCGGTGGGACGGATTCAGCCAGCAGATGCTCCTGCTCCAGGGCCAGATCCAAGCGCTGCTTGGCTTTCTTGAGGCGGTCCTGCAGCACCACGTTGGGATCAGGTCCGTCTGCGGTGTGGTCCAGATCTTCATCGCTGTAAACCGCGATGGCGTTTTGCACCTTCTTGAACAGATCCTTGTAATCGACAATGCGGCCATATTTTTTGTCCTCGCCATCGAGGCGGTTGGTGCGGCAGATGGCTTGAAACAGGCCATGGT
>JBBASD010000345.1:0-1418 GCA_040399485.1 Cyanobium sp.
TGGCCGCTGCGGTTGCTGCTGGCCCCCCTGAAGATGGTGACCACCCTGGGTGGGTTGCTGCCGGTGGGCTTCCTGTTCGAGTGGGTGATTTCAGCGATCCTGTTTGCGGCCACCGCCTGGCTGATCCAGGGATTCAAGTTGCGCTACGGCCTGGGCAGCGCCTTCCTGGGATCTCTGGTGTACAGCATCATCAGTTTCATCGCCCTCAAGCTGCTCGGCCTAGAAGTGCCTCTGCTGCGCGCCATGGCCCTGGTCACGGGTGCCGCCGCCTAGGACCCGACTTACCGGGCAACTCCAAATTGTTTGTGGTGGGTTCGGGACTGATGACCGCCCTCGCCGCTGGAGGCTTTTGGCGGCGAGAATGGATCCATGAATCCGTTCCAGCTCCATGCCCCCTATGAGCCCAAGGGGGACCAGCCGACCGCCATCGAGGCCATGGTCCAAGGTCTTGATGAGGGGGAGCGTTACCAGACCCTGCTCGGTGCCACGGGCACGGGCAAGACCTTTTCGATCGCCAATGTGATTGCCCGCACGGGGCGGCCCACCCTTGTGCTGGCCCATAATAAGACCCTTGCTGCGCAGTTGTGCAATGAATTGAGGGAGTTTTTCCCCAATAATGCGGTTGAATATTTTATCTCCTACTACGATTACTATCAGCCTGAGGCCTATGTGCCGGTATCGGATACTTACATAGCTAAAACTGCGTCGATCAATGAGGAGATCGACATGCTGCGCCACTCCGCCACCCGCTCCCTGTTTGAGCGCCGTGACGTCATTGTAGTGGCTTCAATTAGCTGTATCTATGGCCTCGGCATTCCTTCGGAATATCTCAAGGCCGCCGTGCGCTTCCAGGTGGGAGATCGGTTGGATCTGCGCTCGTCTTTGCGGGAGCTAGTCAATAATCAATATAGCCGCAATGATGTTGAGATCGGCCGGGGCCGTTTTCGGGTTCGTGGTGATGTGCTGGAGATTGGTCCTGCCTATGAGGATCGTTTGGTTCGTATTGAGCTGTTTGGCGATGACGTCGAGGCGATTCGTTATGTCGATCCCACCAGCGGTGAAATCCTGCAGAGTCTGGAAAGTATCAATATTTATCCTGCCAAGCACTTCGTTACCCCTAAAGATCGCCTGGAGGAGGCCATCAAGGCCATCCGCACCGAACTGCGCCAGCGCCTCGATCTCCTCAACGAACAGGGCCGCCTGTTGGAGGCCCAGCGCCTCGAACAGCGCACTACCTACGACCTGGAGATGCTGGAACAGGTGGGCTATTGCAATGGTGTCGAGAATTATGCCCGCCATCTGGCTGGCCGCCCGGCGGGAACACCCCCGGAATGCCTGATCGATTACTTCCCCAAGGACTGGTTGCTGGTGGTGGATGAAAGCCATGTCACCTGCTCCCAGCTGCAGGCCATGTACAA
>JBBASD010000346.1:0-1411 GCA_040399485.1 Cyanobium sp.
GGTCAGTTGCATCTCCAAATGGTGGGCGTCTGGGAGCCGAGCACCCTGGCCCAAGCCCAAGAGGCCGAGGAGTCGGGTGGCAGCGACGGACTCCCCGAAGGAGACGATTACTTTTCGGTGCGAGGTGAATTGATCTTCACCCGCCCCGAAACCCAAGATTTTGTGGTCAAGGTGCGGCAGTTGCCACGTCCTGACGGCGAAAGGCCGATCCCCTTCAAACTGCAACTGCGGGGAGAGATCCCCCTGGCCCATCTGCGTCATTTCGTCTCCCTCGATCTGCGCCGCCATGAGCAGGCCCTGCAGCTTGAACGTCTGGAGGTGCTCGGTCCCATCGCCCAGCGAGGCAACCGGGGGGGCAAGGGCCGCCGCCCCGATGGCGGCGGCCGCAGCCCGGAGGGATCACGCCGCAAAGATGATGCCTCTTCCCGGGCTGGCCGCAGCTCGGACAGCCGCAACACACCGTCACGGGCTCCCGATTCTCAGGAACGTTCCCTGGACCCCCGCGCCACCGCTGGCAGCCGCAGCCACTCGCGCGCTGTCAGCCGTCCGTCTCGCTAAGCGCTTGATGGCCTCGGACCGCACCGCCCTCACTGCCGGACTGGCCGTCCTGACCCTCAGCCTGGCCGCCGTGTTCGGACCCTTCCTGGGGATTTCCCCCTGGTGGACAACTGTTTTCACGGCCTTCGCCCTGGGCGCCCTCAGCCTGGATGCGGCCCGTTTCGGAGGTCGCGGCGGCCATCTTCTGGCGGAGACCCTGCCTGGGGGCAAGGCACGGCTGCGCCGGATCGCCAGCCATGAAGCCGGCCATGCCCTGGTGGCCCAAGCCGAGGGACTTGCGGTGCGCAGGATCCTGGTGGGCAGCTTGGCTGCACTTCAGGCGGGTTTGACCTGCGGTGGCAGCACGGAGTTCGATCCCCCCGCCACGGCCCGACTCGCCCTCGATGACCTACGCCGATGGAGCCGAGTCCTTCTGGCGGGCATGGCGGCTGAGGATTTGCTTTATGGCGAAAGTGTCGGTGGGGCTGATGATCGTGCCCTGCTGGGTCGCCTCTGGGGTCTTTCAGGCCAGGACGTGGCCACCGCCCAACTGGAACAGCGTCGTGCCCGCCGCGAGGTGGCCCAGTGGTTGCGCCAGCACAAGGGCGAACTGGAGGCGAAGGCGGAGCAATTGCTGGAGAGCGCCCCGCGGCTGGGACGCCCCATTCCGGTGCTCGGCACGTGAGCCTCTTACACATAGACGCCCCAACTGGCTTGGCGGGCAACATGTTGCTGGCGGCCTTGCTGGATCTCGGCGTTCCTGAGACGGTCATCCACAGGCCCCTTGCGGACCTCGGCTTGGCGGGGCGCTACCGCCTGGAGGTGGAGGAACGGCGCAGCTCGGGCCTGCGGGGCCTGCACCTTGAGGTCCATT
>JBBASD010000347.1:0-1407 GCA_040399485.1 Cyanobium sp.
ACCTGCGTGATGCCCTCCCCAACGCCTCCTTCATCGGCTTCACCGGCACGCCGATTGAACAAGTCGACGCCAACACCCGGGCCGTGTTCGGTGAGTACATCTCCATCTACGACATTCAGCAAGCCGTGGCCGATCAGGCCACTGTGCCGATCTACTACGAGAGCCGCATCGCCAAACTCTCCCTCAACGCCGCTGAGCTGCCCAGGCTCGATGAGGAGTTTGAGGAGATCACCGAAGGCGAGGAGCAAACCACCAAGGAAAAGCTGAAAACCAAGTGGGCTGCCCTCGAAGCGTTGGTGGGTGATCCCAAGCGCATCGCGCTCGTGGCCGCCGACCTGGTGGCGCACTTTGAAAAACGCCTCGAGGCGATGGACGGCAAGGCGATGATCGTCTGCATGAGCCGCCGCATCTGCGTCGACCTCTACAACGCCCTGATCCAGCTGCGGCCCGAGTGGGCGCAAGACACCCTCAAGGTGGTGATGACCGGTAGCGCCGCCGACGGCCCCGACTGGCAGCACCACATCCGATCCAAGGATGCGCGTCGCAAACTGGCCAATCGCTTCAAGGTTCCCGCCGATCCCTTCCAGATCGTGATCGTGCGGGATATGTGGCTCACCGGCTTCGATGCGCCCTGTCTGCACACCATGTACGCCGACAAACCCATGCAGGGTCACGGCCTGATGCAGGCCATCGCCCGCGTCAACCGCGTCTTCCGGGACAAGCCCGGCGGCCTGGTGGTCGATTACCTCGGCCTTGCCGACCAGCTCAAGCGCGCTCTTGGCGATTACACCGAAAGCGGTGGCAAAGGCAATCCCACCTTCGACACCGCCCAGGCCATCGCCGTGATGCTTGAAAAGCATGACATCGCCTGCGATCTCATGCATGGTTTTGATTGGTCGCACTGGTCCACCGGCACCCCCAGCCAGCGCCTGCAGCTCCTTCCCGCCGGACAGGAGCACATCCTCCAGCAGGAGAACGGCAAGCAACGCTGGCTTCAGGTGGTGACCTCCCTCTCCCGCGCCTTCGCCCTCTGTGCCGCCAGCGACGAGGCCACCGCGATCCGGGACGACGTGAGCTTCTTCCAGGCGCTGCAGGCCGCTCTCTTCAAGCAAATCTCCAGCACCAGCAAAACGCCCGAGCAGATCGATGCCGCCATCCGCCAGTTGGTGAGCAAGGCCATCACCACCGATGGCCACGTGATCGATGTGTTCACCGCCGCCGGCCTGCCCAAGCCCGATATCTCGATTCTCAGTGATCAATTCCTCGCCGAGGTACGCGGCCTCAAGCACAAAAACGTGGCTGCCGAGCTGCTTGAAAAGTTGCTGAAAGACGAGCTCAGGGTCCGCTCCAAGCGCAATCTCGTGCAGGGCCAGGTGTTTTCCGAGAAGCTCAAGAAGGCTCTCAATG
>JBBASD010000348.1:0-1405 GCA_040399485.1 Cyanobium sp.
TCAACCGTCCCAGCGGCGCAGCAGGTTGCTGTAGCTGCGGCTGACCAGATCAAAGATCTCATCCTTGCCGTGACGGGCGAACAGGCAGCGACGGGCGGTGTCGAGCTCGAACAGAAGCTCGCGCTGGTCGGCGTGGCGGATGCGGCTTTCGATCCAGCCCACCGCCACCAGCCGCTCACCTGCCGTCACCGGCTCGACCCGGTGCAGCAGGGTCGAGGGATAGACCAGGGCATGGCCCGCCGGCAGGCGGAAACTCTCTTCGCCAGCAGGGGTCTCCAGCACCAGGGCGCCGCCTGCGTAGGCCTCGGGCTCGCTCAGAAACAAGCTGAACGAGAGATCGCTGCGGCCACCGCGCATCCAGGCGTTGTCGACATGGTGGCCATAGCCCTCTCCCGCTCCGCTGCGGCTGAACAGCAGGCCGTGGATCCGGCGCGGAAAAGCGGCCGCCTGCACCAGCGGTTGGGCCGTCAACACCGCCTCAAGCCGTGCCGAGAGCTGTTGGTGCAGCGGCGAGGCCCCATCGAGCTGGTGGTTGCGCTTGAGATCGCGGGCATGCCAGCCGGCGGTGCTGGCTCCATCGATCCAGGGGGCGGCGGGGTCTTGCAGGACGCTGACCAGGTCCCGCAGCTCGTCCTCCGCCAGCAGGGGCTCAAGCAGGAAGCGCATGGGCGATCGCCTTTTGTGGCTTTAACTCAGAAGGTATTCAACGCTGCAAACCAAGCAGTTTCAGCGCAGCCAGTACTAACACGATGGCAAGAATTCGCCGGATCCAGGCCACGGGCCAATGACGACTGCCCAGTCTTGAGCCCAAGCTGCCGCCAATCAGCACCGCCGCAATCCATCCCAGCAGCGACGGGTTCAAGACTGCTGTGAGCGCAGTTGGATTAGCCAAGGCAAGGCCTGCCAGACCAGCCACGGAGTTCATCAGAATGAACAGGATCGATGTCGCTGCAGCCTGGCGGGTGTCGCACCACTTGGCCAGCAGCAGCAGGGGCGTCAGGAAAACACCTCCACCTGTGCCGGTAAGGCCAGCCAATAGCCCGAGGACGCCACCGCTGATCACCAGAACCAAACCACTGGGTTGACGCAAGCTTGCAGGGTCCTTGCTCACAGTGCCCAACCGCCACGCCGTAAACACCAGCACGACTCCAATCAAGCGCTGCAACCATATCCCGGGCAGATTGAGCCAGCCACCAAGGAATGATGCCGGAATTGCCAATAGATAAACTGGCCAGATAATTCGCCAGGGCCAATGGCCTGCCCTCAGAAAATTCCAGCAGCCAATGCTGGCCACCACGATATTCAGGATCAGGGCGACAGGCTTGATCGTCTCAGCAACCAGGCCGCCTAGTGTCATCAGAGCGATATAGCCTGATGCTCCGGCATGCCCCACTACTGCGTAGAG
>JBBASD010000349.1:0-1367 GCA_040399485.1 Cyanobium sp.
CCCGGATCGGAGAAGATCACCGGCCGCACCGGGTTCTCCTGGCGCCATTGCCACAACGGCGTGCGGCGATCCCACGCGCCCCGCAGGCTGTCGAGGGTGTGCTCCCAGCTGCGGTCATTGCTGCCGCTCACCAGGGCCTCGGCGTTGTCGAGGCGCCAGCAGGGCTGGCCCTTGGCATCACGGCCCTGCTTCAGGCCGCTCACACCCAACAGATCGAGCGAGCAGTTGAGGGCTTCGCGGAACGGGTCGTCATCGAACCCCAGCCAGGCGTGGGATTTGGCCAGCAGGTGCCGCAGCTGGTCCTGCTCCTCCTGCAACTTCTCCACCCGCCGGCTGGCTTCCAGTTCCTCCCGGGCCCGGTTGAGCAGAACGCCACGTTCGCTGTCGCCCTGGTCCATCGTCAGCAACTGCTGCTGCAACACCTCTTCGCCCATGCCACCGGTGAAGCAGGCGATGCGGCAATCGGGGTCGTCCTCGGCAAGCAGGATCCGCAGCTGGCGCTCCAGATAGCGCTTGGTGTCCACGTAATCGGTGAAGATCAGCAGCCGGGTGGGCTGCCAGCCGGCGTCCGCTGCTCCGAGGTTGGCGCAGAGATTGGTGCGGAGAAAGGCCTCCAACCTGATGATGCGGGGATCGGGCCGGTGGCGATTGGCTTCGGCAATCTCCCCCATCTGCTTCAGCAGCTCCAACTCGCCCTGGTCGGCCTGCACGGTCTGCCGCAGGGCGGCCCGCGTCTGGGCTTCTTCCAAGTTGAGCAGGTCCTCTTCGCTGAGTTCGGAGAGATCGCTGTCGCGGTCAGCGCCACCGAGCAGCAGGTCTAGCTGGGCCCCACTAATGGCCAGGGCACCACGCCGCTGCTCCTGCTTCTCGGCCAGGCTCCGCTGGTGCACCTTGAGGGTGCGGGCAAAGGCCTCGATCGAGCTGAGCAGCCGTTTCTGAAGATTGGTGATCACCAGACGCTCGGCGTTGAGCTCCCGCTTGCCGGCGCCTTCGCGGATTAACCGCTCTTCCCGCTGCTTCCGGTAGTTCTGCAGCAGGCGTGAGAGCTTGAGCTCCGGTGTGTCCGGCGGCAGGCTGCCTCTTGGGATGGCCAGCGGTTCAACGATCCGCTCGGGAAACTCCTCGCCGATGCGGCGCAGATCATCCTTGAGGCGACGCACCAACACCGTGTCCAGATCCTTGGGATCGAAGGGCACACCCCGCACGAAGCGGGCGCGCAGGCTGCGGGTGAGGCCGGAATCGATCGCGTAACGAAGGCTGTTGCTGGCCGGAGCCGCGTTATGGGCCTCATCGAGGATCAGCAGGCCCACCTGCGGCATGAGAAGCGCCTTGCGCAGCGGTTCCAGCTGGTAGGCCTTCACATCGAT
>JBBASD010000350.1:0-1366 GCA_040399485.1 Cyanobium sp.
GGCTATAGGACAGGTGATCCCTGCAGCGCCTCAACGCCGCGCCGGTGAAGCTCGCGGGCGTAGTCGGTCCAGGTGCCCTGGCCCCAGTAGCGGAAGCAGCTGGTTTCCAGCAGCAACAGGTGCAGCAGCGCCCTTTGGTAGGGCTCGGTTTGGGTGACGGTCGGATCCTGGGCCACCTGGGCATCAAAGCGCTGGTGGAATTGGGCGCTGAGGCTGTGGATCGGCTCAAGCACATTGGCGTAGCCCTCCACCCAGCTGAGGTTGTTGGTCCAGGAGGCGCCCGCCATCGAGAGGGGCGGATCCTGCCCCTGCAGCTCGGCGATCGCCGCAGCCACGCTTTCAGGCGTCGGGGGGCCATCCAGGTGTTGCCACAGCCTGTGTTGCTGCACCGCCTGAATCAGCGGTAATTCGCCTTCTCGCACCCCGGCGGCCTCCAGCACCTCCAGATATTCGCTGCCGTTGATCGCCACCGTTTCTTTTAGGCCGCCCTGCGGTCGGGCGATTTTGTGGTGGGCCTGCAGGAAGGCCGGCGGGAATTCATTCATCATGACGCCGCCATTTTCGCCATCGGCGATCTGGGTGACGATCGCCGGCACCGCTATTCCCCCCAGCTCCTGGCGGCCCAGTCCCAGGGCTTCGTAGTAAGGCTGCATCTGACCCACCAGCTTGGTATCGGAGCCCTGGGTTTTGATCAACGCCACGATCGAGACCGTTTCCCCCTGGGAGTTGCGGGCCTGCAGCAGGTTTGGGATCAGCTTTTGGTTTTGGGTCAGGCTGGTGCCATCGAGGTTTTCCACGCTGTGTTCCTGAACCAGCAGCCAGTGGTAGCCGCACTCCTTGAGGGCCCTTACCAATTCGTAGAGCGTGTCGGGATGGTTGGGCAGGTGCATCTCCGGTGGCGAGAACCCCTTCACCCGCCGCAGGGCCTCGCTGCCGAACAGGGCGGCAAAATGCTGCTGCCAGGCCAAGATCTGCAGCTTCAGGTCGGGAATCGGGGTGGAGGGGGCCACGGCATGGCTCCAGAAGGTGCCCAGCCACTCCACATGGGGTTGCAGGCTGGCATCACAAGCGAGCCGTTGCAGCGCCTCAAGAATGTCAGTCCGGCCCATCTGCTCGAAACTCCAGAGCAGGTTGCCGGAGTAATCCAACATGATGCGCGGATCGCAGCCCTCCGCGATCAGCTGGGGCAGCAGCTCGGCCATGCGCTTGTAGCAATGGGCAAAGGCCTCGGCGTTGTGGTTGTCGCCCTCGCCGGGATGCTCGTACATGTACTGCAGATGGCCGATCAGCTCCCCCTGGGCCCCGGCCGGGATCGTCGGCTGATGCATGTGCAGGGCGCAGGCAAAGACCGAGCGGATCGACTCCA
>JBBASD010000351.1:0-1355 GCA_040399485.1 Cyanobium sp.
GCCGTACTGGCCTGCGGAGCCTGGAGCGCTCGCCTGCTGCCCCAACTGCCCTTGTTTCCAGTCAAAGGCCAAATGCTTTCAATTCAAGGGCCGCGCCACGCCCTGACTCGGGTGCTGTTCGGCCCTGGCACCTACATCGTGCCGCGTCAGGATGGGCTGCTGGTGGTGGGTGCCACCAGCGAACCGGAAGCAGGTTTCAGCGCAGGGCTGACACCCAGTGGTCTAAGGCAGCTGCAGGAAGGTCTAGCCGACTTGTTGCCCGAGGCCTCAAGCTGGCCGCCGATGGAGCGCTGGTGGGGGTTTCGACCCTGCACAGCCGACGCAGCACCATTGATGGGCACCAGTCCTATGCAAGGGCTCTGGCTGGCAACGGGCCACCACCGCAACGGAGTGCTTTTGGCGGCCGTCACTGTGGAGCTGCTCGTGGGCGCAATCCAGAATGGCTTGAAACGGTCCGAACCCGAGCTGGAGTCATTTCACTGGAATCGATTCGAGCAGACGCCAACCTGAAACCCCTCCTCCTTCAACACCCAAGTGGGATCGCGACAAGGGGGCTGAAGGGGTCGGCCAGCTAGGTCCGACTAGGTCCATCACCGAAACCGCCCTGGACTTAAACCAGCAGGCCTCGCTTACGGAGAGCCTGGGGATCCGCGATCCTCATCCCCTGGGGGTCAACTTTCACGATGCCGCGCTCGCGCAAAAGGGCCAGGGTGCTGGAGGTGGTTGGCCGAGCCAGACCAGCCATGACCGCAAGCTCCCGCTGGGGCAGGGGGGGAATCGGGCCAAGGGGATCACGCCCCCGCGACGCGGTCAGGGCAAGGTCCTGCAACACCGCCAGCAAACGGGTGGTGGCGTCTGCCCCTCGCAACAACAGACGGGCATGGGTGGCCGTAAGCCGAACCGCCAGCAGACGTGCCAGCTCAAGGCATACTCGCCCATCATGAAGTACTAAATCCCGAAAAAGACCGGCCCGTAGTTTCACGGCCACCAGAGGAGTCAGAGCCACCACATCGGCGTTGCGCAGGCCTTGCGTCAGCACGGCCATCTCCCCCATCAGGTCGCCAGGACCCAGAAGGGCGATAACCACCTCATCGCCATCGGCGGAAAAGGATCTCACCTTGGCCAGCCCTTCTTGAATCACCAAGAGGGCTTCTCCCTCGTCCTGCTGGATCAGCAGCAATTGGTCAGCGGCCACCGCAAGGGTGATCTGACCGGCGAGCAACGCTTCGGCCCGGGACGCTGGCAGGTGGGCGAACAGTGACAGGGTTTGGAGATCGGCCGCCGTGAGAGGGGACACCATGGGCCCCTCAGCCCTCCGAACGCCAACCCTGATCGGCCGGCGTCCAGTCGCTCAG
>JBBASD010000352.1:0-1353 GCA_040399485.1 Cyanobium sp.
ACCGTGCCGATCGCCGCCCTGCGGCCCACCCAGCTCTGCGTCGGACTGGCGGAGGTGAGGTCGCGGCAACAGGATTTCGGCCAGGAGACGGCCGTCCAGAGACTCGACTATCTGCGCCGCAAACCCGTTCCCCTGGTGCGCGGCGGCGACGGCCAGTTCTGGATGGTGGACCGCCACCATCGCCTGCGGGGTCTGATCGAACTGGATCCTGAAGCCCTGGCCTATGGCTACATCGTGCTGGAGGTCCCCAGCCCAGACCCCCTGCTGGTGCTGGCCGAACTGGAGCGCCGCGGTTGGCTGTACCTCTTTGATGGGCGTGGCCTGGGCCCCCTGGCGACCACGGCCCTGCCCGCCAGCCTCCACCAACTGCAGGACGACCCGTACCGCAGCCTGGTCTGGAAACTCAAAAAAGAGGACCACATCGCCCCGGCACCCCTGATTCCCTTCCATGAATTCCGCTGGGGCGCCTGGCTGCGGCGGCGGCCGCTGCCGCCCTTCAGCTCGGAGCGGCTCGATCCAGCCCTGCCAGCGGCGCGGGCCTTGGTGCGCTCCCAGGCGGCGGCCCAGTTGGCGGGTTGGCGCGGCCGTAGCTGACTAGACAGGTAAGAGCATCCATGTGCCGATGACCCCCAAGCACCTGCTGGTCCCCACCGATGGATCCGACCTCGCCCTCAAGGCGATGGCCTCAGCGGTGGCCTTGGCCAAGCCCCTGGCGGCCCGCATCACCGTGCTGACCGCTGAAGCGGCGGTGCCGATGCCGCTGACTGGCATCGGCCAGGGGCTGGACCCAGCCCTGCTGGACAGCCTGGTGGCTGCTCGCCACCAGGAGAGCGAGGCGGCGTTGGCGGCGGCCTGCGCCTTGGCCCGGGAGGCAGGGATTCCGGTGGCTGGCGAACGGGTCAAGGACGACATCCCCCACCGGGCCATCCTGGCGGCGGTGGAACGGCTGGGCTGCGACCTGATCGTCATGGCCTCCCATGGCCGCCGTGGCATGCAGGGACTGCTGCTGGGCAGCGAAACCCAGAGGGTGCTGCTGCGGGCGACGGTGCCGGTGCTGGTCGTGCGCTGAAGCCGGCGCCATCAGGCGGAGATCCCCCTTCGCCGCCGTCCCGCAGTGGCGGTCCCACCGCTGGTCAGCCCGCCCCATCCGCGCCAAGATGAATGTTGCTTTCTGTGCCGACACCGTCACCATGGCGCGTGAACTGGACCCCTTTCGCATTCCCCGGGCGGGCCTTGAAACCATTCCCCTGGCGGGACTGGCGACCCTGCCGCTGCTGGGCGGCCAGGCCAACCTGGGGCCCCGCCAGCTGATCAGCGAAGCCACCCTGGCGGGGGTGCTGGTGTACGCGGCCT
>JBBASD010000353.1:0-1311 GCA_040399485.1 Cyanobium sp.
CGCTTAGGGCCTGTCAGTAAATAACCGTATCGATTTTAGATATTGGTTTCGGCAGGATGGTGTAATTCCATTCTCCATGAAAAGGGTCGGTAACGAGGTGCAGTGAGTCCATTTCCTGGTCGCTAATTTTGGTTCCGGGAGGATAGGTGCGGCGGTCGATTTCAGCATGTACCTTCAGGCCTTTGCGGTTGGTCGTGGCGGCGATAAGCTGGACGATGACCTCGTGACTGATGAGGGGCTTGCCGCGCCAATTTTGGCTGATAAAAGAGAAGAGTCGGTGCTCGATTTTATTCCACTTACTGGTGCCCGGCGGAAGGTGGCAGACCTCGATGGCGAGTCCGGTTGCATCGGACATCGACTGCAGCTCCCGCTTCCACAGGCGATTGCGTGAACCGTTGCCGCCGCCGCCATCAGCAGTGATCAGAAGGCGACCGGCATTTGGATAAATGGCTTTCCCCATGCTTTCCCACCAGCGCCTGATGGTGCCAACCGCAAAGGCGGCCGTGTCGTGGTCAGTGCCCACGCTGACCCAGCCCTGGTTTCGGGTCAGATCATAAACCCCATAGGGGTTAGCCCTGCCCATTTCAGGGATAATGAAATCATGGACCCGAACCTCCTCGGGGCTCCCCTTGGGGCGCCACTCTCTTCCGCTGTTTTTAAAATCACCCACCAGCTCTTTTTTCTTGGTGTCCACCGAGATGACGGGCTGTCCTTCGGCCTGGAGTGAGCGGATGCGTCCATTGAGGTGCTCGAACTGTGCATTGCGATCAACGTGTGTGCCGCCCTCGCGGGTTTTGGCGTTAGCCTGAAGGCTGTAGCCATCCTGCTGAAGTAGCTCGGCCACAAGCTGATGGCTAACCTTAAACCCCTTTACACTCAATTCGGCCTGCAGATGGCGAACGCTTTTTGACGTCCACCTGAGCGGATTCTCGGGGTCGCCACGTGTGGCAGGCTCCACCAGCTCACGTAGGGATTCCAATAAAAGTGGAGCCTTGCTGGTCGCTTTTTTACGCCCGCCGCCGGGGCGGCGCACCCTTCCGTTCATCATTGCGGATTCCCGCCCAGCCTGAGCCGAGAGCTCCCGCTGCCCCTGTGCTATCGCTCGCCGTGACACCCCTGTGCTGCCCGCCACTGCCGTCACGCCGCCAAACCCAATCGCCTCGGCCTCCGCGGCTGCCCAAAGCCGCCTCAATCGCTCATCAAGCCAAGGAGAAAGTCGCTCAAATCGCCGCCTTACAGGGTCGGTTTTATGCATCCTCCGAGGATGCATGCTCACGCTTTAATTGCTACACTTATTTATTGACAGGCCCT
>JBBASD010000354.1:0-1294 GCA_040399485.1 Cyanobium sp.
ACGAACACCCGGAACACGTGGCCATGGGCGAACAGGGCCACCCTGCCGCCGTTCTGCCGCACCCGACGGATGACGCGATCCACCCGTTCTCCCACCTCGGCGGGGCTTTCCCCGTCTGGACAGCCATCGCGAAACACCAACCAACCGGGGTGCTGCCCGTGAATCGCCGCAGGCTTCAGGCCTTCGTAGCTGCCGTAATTCCACTCGGCCAGATCAGGATCGATGCTGGCTTGATCACCCAGACCGGCCAGTTCGCAGGTGCGGCGGGCCCGCTGCAGGGGGCTGCAAAGCACCAGGGAAAAGTCGCGGTCCGCCAGCACCGGGGCGAGCAGGCGGGCAGCTGCTTCGCCATGGTCGGTGAGGGGGATATCGGTGCTGCCGGTGTGCTGACCCGAGAGGCTCCATTCAGTCTCGCCGTGGCGAATCAGAAACACTTCACCTGGGATTGCTGGCCGTTTTGCATTGTGGTTATCCATTTGGGAGGTACGGGAGATGGGCGTTCAAACGGCGCCGCTGGCCATTGAGGGAGTTAGGGGATGGACCTTCCAGATGGAGCTGGCGTAGTCCCGGATGGCGCGGTCGGAGGAGAAAAAGCCGCTGCGCGCGGTGTTGAGCAGGGACATCGTCGTCCAGCGGCGACGATCGAGCCAGACTGCGTCGACCCGGCTCTGGGCCTGCATGTAGTCGTCAAAATCGGCCAGCACAAAGAACGGATCTTGGCCCCGCAGTTTGTCCAGCAGGGGTCGGAACAGATCCCGCTCCCCGCCGCTGAAATGACCCTGTTCAATCAGGGCGAAGGCCTCCTGCAGGGCGGGAAGGCGCTCCAGCCATTCCCAGGGACGGTACTGGCCGCGAAGCTGGCGGATCTCCTCGACTGTTTTGCCAAAGAGAAAGAAGTTGTCGGCCCCAACCTGCTGGCGGATCTCCACATTCGCCCCATCCAGGGTGCCGATGGTTAGGGCCCCATTCATGCTGAACTTCATGTTGCCGGTGCCGGAGGCCTCCAGGCCGGCCGTGGAGATCTGCTCGGAAAGATCGGCGGCAGGGTACACTTTCTCGCCAACCTTGACATTGTAATCCGGCAAGAAAATCACCTTAAGCAGGCCTTTGCAATCTGGGTCGCTATTGATCACCTCGGCGATCCCATTGATGAAGCGAATGATCAGCTTGGCCATGTAATAGCCGGGGGCTGCTTTGCCGCCGAAAATGACGCTGCGGGGTACCATTCCCGTAGTGTCGCCTTGCTTGATGCGCAGATACTGGACGACGAGATGCAGGGCATTGAGGTGCTGAC
>JBBASD010000355.1:0-1283 GCA_040399485.1 Cyanobium sp.
GCTGTTGAGGGCGATGCTCCAGCGAAAGGCACTGGACGCCCGGCTGTGGGATTGCTCGTGGTGGCCGTGATCGTGCTGGTCGCCCATGGTTCAGGGCTGCAGCTGGGTGCGGCCATGGGGCCAGAGAGCCTTGGCGGCCATCGACGCTCAGTTCTGGATTTGATGAATGTATGCCTGTAGCCGACTCCTGCTTCCGCACGGTTCACCTACCACCGCCCCTGGGATCGATATAGCAGCCGTCAACTCGGCTCACCAACGTCGCTACCGCTGGAACGCCGGCATGGGCTGATCATCGGCCTCACGTTGCTGCGCTGGCTGCTGCAACGCTGAGCGCTTGGCTCCAAGCCAGGATTGGGCAGGGCCGCGGCGCGGCCGTAGGACAACAGCCAACGTCTCAACGCCGCAACGCCATCGAGCACCCAGGGCGGCAGGGCCACCTCCACCCGGTAGGGATGGCTTTGGCCTGGCACCCGGTACCTTGTCGGCAGCCCTCCACCCCGCGTTGAACACCGACCGCTGGTTCTACGGGGTGTTCCAGTCGGCGCCGGACCTGATCCGTTGGCTGGTGGCATCGCCCAACGGCGCCGTGCCCAGCGGCGCCGTGCCCACAGAGCTGGATATGCAGTACCGCTTCTCGGCGCCGGAACTCAAGGCGGGCAGCCATCGGCTCGATGGCGTGCTTTGGCCCACCGGCAGTGATACGGGCTCCGCAGAGTTGCCGGTGGTGCTCTTGGAAGTCCAGATGCGCGCCGACATCAGCTTCCACCACCGCCTCGCGGCCCAGACCTACCGCTTCCTGCAGCTCCACCACCGCATCGAGCACTGGCGGGTGGTGGTGATCACGCCGCACCAGCGTCTCCAGCTGGGGCCGGTGATGCCCCTGCGGGGTTTTCTGGAGCAGGTGCACTGGGTAAGCCTGGAAGAGCTAGGCCAACAGGAAAATCTTGATGCAGCGGTGGATCTGCTCACCCTGCCGGTGCGTTCCGAGCAAGAGCTGGCGGAGCGCTGCCGGCGGATCCTGGCGAGCAGACGGGATCTGGAGCCGGTGGTTTTCTCTATGCTGTTCTAACGGTTTCCAAAGCTGAGCAAAGAGGAGATTCTGATGATCGCCGGGTTGCCGCTGCAGGAATTGCGCCACACCCGCGCGGTGCAGGAGATCCTGGAGGAGGGAAGGCAGGAGGGAAGGCAAGAAGGCCGCCAGGAAGGCCGCCAGGAAGGCCGCCAGGAGGGCCGCCAGGAGGGCCGCAACGAAGGCCGTAAGGAGGGACTGGAAGCCGGTCGGC
>JBBASD010000356.1:0-1272 GCA_040399485.1 Cyanobium sp.
CGTAGGCGCCTCGCTCGTAGCGGGTGATGCCGTTGAAGGTGAACCTTGCCCACCAGGCGCGGTGGATTAGGCGCGCCACATCCTGCGCCGGGACTGGGGACTGGGGGGCCAGGTGGGGACTGGGGGGTGACAGGAGTGGCACTTGTAAGGGGAGAAGCCCGGCTGCCATGTCTTTTTCTGTCCCCTCAGCCAGGGCGTCGGCCATAATGTGTAGACACCTCTTCTCGAGGTCACACATGGCTACGAATCTCGCTCTCGATCAGGACCTGCTTGACCACGCCTTCCGTCTGAGCGGTGAGCCCACCAAGAAGGCCGCCGTCACCCGCGCTCTGCAGGAGTTCATCGCACGCCGGGAACAGCGCCAGGTGGCGGAGCTCTTCGGCAAGCTCGAGTGGGACCCCGGCTACGACTACAAGAGCGAACGGGAACGCCAGCGGTGAGTCTGTTAGTCGACACTTCCGTGTGGTCGCTGGCCTTTCGCCGTGACGTCCAGCCGGGACTGCCTGAAGTTGGTGCTCTCCGTGCCGCTCTCCTGGGCGCCGAGCAAGTCTTCACCACCGGATTGGTGCTACAGGAAGTGCTGCAGGGTTTTGCAGGTCCTAATCACCGAGACCAGCTCGTGGAGCGTCTTTCTGGTCTCGCCTTTCTTCAGCCCGACAAGCAGGACCACATCGCAGCCGCCGAGATCCGCAATGCCTGCCGCCGCCGGGGTGTACAGATCGGCACCATTGATGCCCTACTCATCCAACTCAGCCAGCGCTATGACCTGACGCTGCTAACAACCGACAAGGACTTCCATGCGGCCGCTCAGCATGTGGATGTCCGTTTATGGACAATGGGGTGAGGCAGCTCCACCAGCGCGTTCCATTCCGGCTGGTGCAACGCCAACCCATCCGCCACATGCCGCCGCGAGATCACCAGGCTGTGCCCAGGCGTCACCGGATCGGCATCGGCGATGCACAGCGCCAATGCGTTCTCCAGCAGCATCCGGCCGCTGGCCTCCAGCGCGCAGAACCCACAGCCCGCCTCGCGCCTCCCATCGCTTGCCGGCGTTGCAACGGAAGCAGAGGGCCTGCAGGTTGCTGAGGTCGTCCGAGCCGCCCTGGTTCCTGGGCACGATGTGGTCCACCTCCAGGGCCCGTTGGTGCGGGGTTTGCCTAGCAACAGCCCGCCCCGCAGCATTCGCAGCGGCCCTTGGCAGGGGTGAGCACCCGGTATTTGATCGAGCCGCTGATCGGGGTGCGGTGGCGGCTCCTGTGCACGAAGCCACAG
>JBBASD010000357.1:0-1257 GCA_040399485.1 Cyanobium sp.
CGACCAGGACCTGGCCCAGCCCCTGCACAGCGATCAGCTGCTGCAGCAATGGCAGACCGTCCTGGACCAGCCCCCCAGCCCCGCAGCGATCGAGGCCCAGATAGCCCTGAGCCGGCGCCACCAGCAGGTGCTGCTGTTGAAGCCGTGAAGGGGTCTTTTTTGGCATGACTGCTGTGGTTTAAGCCGCCGGCCGCTTGCCCTCAAGCAAACTGGAGCCCACCGCCTTCTGGTCCCTGAGCCTTTGGTTGCGGCAAATTGAGGCAGAGTTGGCCGTCCTGCCGGGCGAGCGGCGCCGGCTGCTGCGCACCTATCTGCCCGCCGGCAACGCCGAAATGCGGCCCCAGGGGTCGCCGCCGGCAGAGGCGCTCCTGGAGTCCCCCCCGGCTCCGCTGGAGTTCCCCTTGCCCGCCCCCCTGGGGGGCCCGCTGCTGGATTTGGCCAGTAACGACTATCTGGGATTCAGTCGCCATCCCGCCGTGGTGGCTGCCGCCGCTGCGGAGCTGGCCGCTAGTGGTCTGGGGGCCGGCGCCTCCCGCCTGGTTTGTGGCAGCCGGCCGATCCACGGCCAATTAGAGCGGCAATTAGCCCGGTGGCTGGGCCGCGACCAGGTGCTGCTGTTCCCCAGTGGCTTCCAGGCCAACCTCGCCGCCCTGGTGGCCCTCGCCGATCGCCACACCCTGGTGCTGGCCGATCGCCACTGCCACCATTCCCTGTTGCTGGGGGTGCGGGCCAGCGGCGCCCGCTTGCAGCGCTTTGCCGCCAACGACCTGGCCGACCTGGAACGGCGTCTGCTGCGCGCCCACCAGGCCCCGGCCGGACCACCGCGCCGCCTGCTGGTGGTGAGCGAAAGCCTGTTCAGCATGGACGGCACCAGCCCGGATGTGGCCGCGCTGGCGGCCCTTTGCCGCCGCTTTGATGCCCTGCTGCTGCTCGATGAGGCCCATGCCCTTGGGGTGCTCGGGCCCGGTGGCCGGGGCCTGGCTATGGATCTGGCGGGAGTCACCCTGATCAGCGGCACCTTGGGCAAGGCTTTTGGCAGCGGTGGTGCCTTCCTGGCCGCCGATGGCGTCCTGGCTGAATGGCTGCTGCAACATTGCGGCGCTTTCCGCTACACCACCGCCCTGGCGCCGGCCCTGGCAGCGGGTGCTTTGGCGGCACTCGAACTATTGATCGATCAACCCCAGCTGCCGGCCGAACTGCTGGCTTTGGCTGGGCGCTGGCGCGATGGACTGGCGGCCAGCGGTTGGCCCCGCCCCC
>JBBASD010000358.1:0-1236 GCA_040399485.1 Cyanobium sp.
CCTTTGACGCCACATCGCAGGAACTCCCCGGCGTGGTGCGCAGCTTTGACGGTTTTATTGATGGGGGGGGAGTAGTCCGCAACAGCTTTTACGAGGCCGGCCTGGAGGATGCGATCAGCCGCGTCTATGGCGGCGTGCACATCCGCGAGGCCTGTGAGGATTCCTTTGATGTCGGTCTGAATGTGGGTGCCGCCGTGGTCCAGAACCTCTGGGCCAGCACCTAGGGCCCCTGGCCGCGATCACTCGCCCGCTGCCGACCACCAGATTTCCGCCGCGGGCTCCTTAGAATCCCCGCTAGCCACGGCCTCCGCCTTCCCATGACCCAGCTGGAAACGCGCACCGAGCCGATGGTGGTCAACTTCGGCCCCCATCACCCCTCGATGCACGGGGTGTTGCGGCTGGTGGTGACCCTCGATGGCGAGGATGTGGTGGACTGCGAGCCGGTGATCGGCTATCTCCATCGCGGCATGGAGAAGATCGCCGAGAACCGCACCAGCATCATGTATGTGCCATACGTGAGCCGCATGGATTACGCGGCCGGCATGTTCTATGAGGCCATCGTGGTCAATGCCCCCGAACGGCTGGCCAACATCCAGGTGCCGCGCCGGGCCAGCTACATCCGCGTGTTGATGCTGGAGCTGAACCGCATCGCCAACCATTTGCTGTGGCTGGGCCCATTTCTGGCCGATGTGGGGGCCCAGACGCCCTTCTTTTATATCTTCCGCGAACGGGAGATGATCTACGACCTCTGGGAAGCCGCTACCGGCCAACGGCTGATCAATAACAACTACTTCCGCATCGGTGGTGTGGCAGTTGATCTGCCCTACGGCTGGCTGGAGAAATGCGAAGACTTCTGCAACTGGTTTGGCCCCAAAATCGATGAATACGAAAAACTGATCACCAACAATCCCATCTTCCGCCGCCGCATTGAAGGTCTTGGCGTCGTCAGCCGCGACCAAGCGATCAATTGGAGCATCTCCGGACCGATGCTGCGCGCCTCGGGCGTCCCCTGGGACCTGCGCAAGGTCGACCACTACGAGTGCTACGACGATTTCGAATGGGCCGTCGCTTGGGAAAAAGAAGGTGACTGCTTTGCCCGCTACCGGGTGCGCGTCGAGGAAATGCGCCAATCCCTCAAAATCCTGCGCCAGGCGATCCGCATGATTCCCGGCGGACCCACTGAAAACCTGGAGGCCCGCCGCATCAGCGAAGGCAAAAGCAGCGACGCCTACGGCT
>JBBASD010000359.1:0-1224 GCA_040399485.1 Cyanobium sp.
GCCAGGATCGCCAGCGCCCGCAGGGGCGCCAGGTTCCACGGGAACCGCTCCTCCAGCCCCGAGGCATTGACCACATCGCCGGTCAGATCGGCGCGGGCGATGTCGTGGGGGAACGAATACCAGGCCGCCAGCGAGCCGGGGGCGACGCCAGGGCGGAGCGTCTGGCGGGGGGCGATCGTCTGCACCGATTGGCCTCGGCCCAGGCCGAACAGGATCAGCACCGCCAGGCCCACACCCAACAGGGGCAGCAACCGCAGCGCCGCGGGACCCTGGTCGGCGGCGGCGGCCAGCGACAGCTTGATCAGCTCGGTGAGCGCCACCGCCGCCAGGCAGCCGATCAGGCCCCCCAGCAACCCCGCCGCCGCCCAGGCAGCGATCGCGCCGATTCGAGTGCGCCCCTGCTCCATTTTGTTCTGCCACTGAGCCACAGGCCAGCAATCGCGATCTCTTTGAGCAGTCTGAACTTTGCAGTTGTTATTTCAGGTGCATAGTTCAGGTGCAAAGTTAAGGAAGCTGTCTTCGCCGGCAGCACCGCTCAGGCAAACCTTGATCATCACCGCACTTTTGCTCTTCGCCCCTTGAGCGAGCAGCCCTGCCCTGGCCCCTGACCGGCGCTCAGCCAGGATGGCCGCCAACGACGGCAACTCGGTGAGCGAAACCCCCAGCTTTCAGGTCCAGGCCAGCCTCGCTGGCACCACCTACAGCTTTGCCTGCCGCGCCGACCAGACCGTGCTGGCTGCGGCCGAGGCGGCTGGGGTGCCGCTGCCCAGCTCCTGCTGCTCGGGGGTCTGCACCACCTGCGCCGCCAAGCTGACCAGCGGCAGCGTCCACCAGCCCGATGCCATGGGCGTCAAGGCGGAACTGCGGGAGCAGGGCTACGCCCTGCTTTGCGTCAGCTACCCGCTCAGCGATCTGCAGTTGCTGGCCGGCCAGGAGGATGCCCTTTACGAGGCCCAGTTCGGCCAATACCAGAAGTGAGGCTGGAGCCGCTGGCGGTCTGGTTCCAGCCGGCGGCGGGGGCCCTGTTGCCGCAGCTGCGGCCTTTTTTGCTGGCGGCCGGCCAGGCCCAGGCGGGCGCCTCGGCGCGGCTGCTGCGCTGGGCGATCACCGCCGCCGAACCGGCCCGGGGCCTGCGGATTGAGGCGGTGCTGGTGGTGGGCGAGCTGGAAGGCGACTGACCTATGGCAGAGGTGAACCCTGGCTCTGATGCGCTGCCTGGCTCTG
>JBBASD010000360.1:0-1220 GCA_040399485.1 Cyanobium sp.
GGCCAGGTGCTGAGAATGCGCTACGGCATTGAGGATGGCGAGCCCATGAGCCTGAGTTCTATTGCCAAGCAACTGGGTCTCAGCAGGGACAAGACCCGCAACATCGAAAGCCGCGCCCTCGAAAGCATCCGCAAGCATTCAATTGACTTGCGTAGTTATTTGGTGGCCTGAGAGCTGTCCCTCTAAGAACTTTCATGTCCATGGTGTGGATTAGAATCAAAGCCATGGAATGTTTATGCCCCAATAGCCAAAGCTTGGCGGCAGCGCCAACCTGCTTAGGTTCTGTTGTTTTGATCGTTGCTCTGACCTTGGTTCCCCCGGGCAAGTCCCAGATGCTCATGAACCTGGCGCCCCAGGCCCTACCGAACAGCCCCGTAGGCCCCGCTTACACTGGTACCCTTGATGCCGTCAAGCAGCGTCTCAACACCCCTGGAGCGGCACCCATCCAATCCACGCGACCTCAGGCACCAGCATCAAGATCCAAGGCCAGTCCCAGTAAACCTTCTAGAGCCAATAATAATGCTTCTGTGGGTGAGGTCTGTGAATTGAAGGTGTCTCAAATGAACGATATCCAGCACCGCAAGGTGGTGAGAGTGCATTCCGGCTCATGTCTGATGGTCTTCAACGCCAACGACTGAAAAGGCAAACAAATCTTCCAGGCATTGGTGACCAATGGCTGCGGCCCCAAGGCTTTCTTGGTGGCCGCCTACCTTAAAAGTCGGTGACAGCCCCCTGGCTGCTGCTGCTCACAAGGCGCGCATATTTTCCAAGTACACCGTGGCGATATCGGGGCTCGGCTTTTTGCCAAGCCCCACTGCGCCTCTCCAGTTCGGCGGCGTCAACATTCAGCTGAATCAGACGCTGTTGGGCATCGACGGTGATGCCATCCCCCTCCTGGACCAGGGCAATGGTGCCGCCGACGGCTGCCTCTGGGGCCACATGACCCACCACCATGCCGTAGGTGCCGCCACTGAAGCGGCCATCGGTGATCAGAGCCACCGAATCCCCCAGTCCCTGGCCAATGATTGCTGCCGTCGGCGAGAGCATTTCACGCATGCCAGGACCCCCCACCGGGCCTTCATTGCGGATCACCAGCACGTCACCGGGCTGGATGCGTCCGGCCAGGATGGCGGCGAGACATTCCTCCTCGCTTTCAAACACCCGCGCCGGACCGGTGATGACTGGATTCTTGACGCCGCTGATTTTGGCCACACTGCCCT
>JBBASD010000361.1:0-1208 GCA_040399485.1 Cyanobium sp.
CGCCAGACAAGATCGGGTCGTTCCAGGGCAAACCGGGCCCATTCCTCCATGACCCGCAAACCTTCTCGAGCGCGATCCAGGTTGGCGTCGATCAGGCGCTCAATCGGGGCCTTGGCTCCAGGGGGAAGGGACATGGGCTGGGGAGGAGCGCAAAAATCTGGGGAGGAGCGCAAAAATGAGGTATCGGTCCCCATGGACGCAACTGACTAAGCTGGCTGCAAATGCTGAACCAGGATGGCCGTAGAGCCGGTACCACCCGTGAATCAATCGGTGGTCACTTTCCGACCACCCGGGGCTCCAGGGGCCACGGTGACCCGATCCTATGGGTCTGCCCCAGCTCCTGGTCCCCTTGATGCCACGGGGGGGGACAACCCAATGGGGGTATTGATTTCAGGGATCCTGTTGCTCGGAGCTATCGCCCTGTTCATCGGTTGGGGAATTACCCACGCCTATTCGACCACCTGAGGCTGCGACGAGGATCTGGATAGCCTGATGGGCGTCCCTGGCGATCTGGCTGGTCAGGCCAGCCAGATCGGCAAATCGTTCCTGGTGGCGCAGCAGGCTTATTGGTTCGACCACCAGGCTGGCCTCCGCCAGATCCAACTGACGGTCGATCAGGTGCACCTCCACGGCCGACGGGGCCGTGGGGTCAACTGTGGGTTGGGGGCCCAGGTTCATTACGGCGGCCATGGGGCCCTCCCCACCTCCCACTCTCCAAGCCAAAGCGGCGTAAACTCCCTCCAAGGGAAGGAATTTGCGGCCATCCACCTGCAGATTGGCGGTTGGCCAACCTAGTTGGCGCCCCAGGCCACGCCCCGTCACCACCCGGCCCCGGAAGCGGTAGGGGCGATTGAGCAGTCGCCGGGCCTCCTCTAGATCCGCCTTGGAGAGAGCTTGGCGGATGCGGCTACTGCTCATCCGTTGGGACTGGTCCCACAGCATGGGTACCACCTCCACGGCGATGCCGTGGCGAACTCCCAGGCGAACCAGATCGTGGCAATCGCCGCTGCGGTTGGCCCCAAATCGGAAGTTTTCACCGACCGCGACGCGGCGGGCATCGAGTTGTTGCCCCAAAACCTCCTGAACAAAGGCGTCCGGGCTGAGGCTGGCCAGATCCAAGGTGAAGGGCACAAGGACCAGTTGGCGGATGCCAAGGGGTTCGAGCAGTTCGAGTTTTTCCTCTGGCAGGTCCAGTCGCAGCCGGGTCT
>JBBASD010000362.1:0-1192 GCA_040399485.1 Cyanobium sp.
GCTACGACCCCTGCCTTGACCCCCAGGCCGCCCTGGCCGCCCGCAACGGCGTCCTGGCCAAGATGGAATCCACTGGCCGCATCAACTCAGACCAAGCCCACCGCGCCCGCCGGGCCCCCATTGAGCTGGCGGCAAACGCCTGCCGCTCCAGCCAACGCCATTTGGCACCTTTTTACAGCGACCAGGCTCGGCGTGATCTGGCGAACCTGGTGGGCAGCGACGTGGCCGCCGAAGGCAACTACCTGATCGATACCCATCTTGATCCAGGCTTGCAAACCCTGGTGGAGCGCCTGCTGCGCCAAAAGCTTCTAGCCAGCGCCGGGCTGGGCGTCAGCGAGGGGGCTGTGGTGGTGCTCGACAGCCGCAGCAGCGGCATCCTGGCGATTGCCGGTGGTCGTGATTATCGCCAGAGCCAGTTCAATCGGGCCACCATGGCCCAGAGGCAACCGGGCAGCACCTTCAAGCTAATTCCATACGTCGTGGCAATTGAACAGGGAGCCCGGGCGGGCGATTCCATCGCTTGCGGTCCCCTGCGCTGGCAAGGTCAGTTTTTCGATAGTGCCTGCGGGGGACTGATCAGCCTGCGGCAGGCCCTGGCTATCAGCAGCAACACGGCCGCCCTGCGCCTGGCCCGTCGTGTGGGCCTCACGGCCCTCACCCAGAAAGCGCGGGACCTGGGCATCACCAGCCCCCTGGAACCGGTGCCTGGACTGGCACTTGGCCAAAGTGAGGTGACTCTGCTGGAACTGACTGCCGCCTACGGGGCCGTCGCCAACGACGGCATCTGGCATGCCCCCAGCACCATTCGCAGACTTACCGACGCCGAACGCTGCAATGGCGGCGACAGGGAGTCGGGCAGCGGCAGGGAAAGCAAAGCAAGCCCCGGCAGCAGCGCCGGCAAGACAGGGGAGCCCCCCTGCCGCGGAGGACGAAACACCCCCAACTTCCACAACGTCGGTCGACGCGCCATGGCCGCCAGCACAGCAGCGACCATGCAGGAACTGCTGCGGGGAGTGGTCAGCAACGGCACCGGCACAGCGGCCTATGTGGGGGGCCGGGCAGGGGGCAAAACAGGCACCACCAACGAGGGGCGGGACCTGCTTTTCGTGGGCTTTGCGCCCGAGCGGCACTGGGTCATGGGGGTCTGGATGGGCAATGACGACAACCGTCCCACCCGAGCCACCAGCGCCCT
>JBBASD010000363.1:0-1191 GCA_040399485.1 Cyanobium sp.
CGAGCAATTCCTGGATGGTGCGTATGTCTGCCCCTCGCTCCAGCAGGTGGGTGGCAAACGAGTGTCGGAAGGTGTGGCAGCTCGCCGGCTTTGCCATCCCAGAGGCCACCACGGCCCGGCGAACCTCTTTTTGAACGATCGAGCCATCAAGGTGGTGGCGCCCCTGTTGCCCACGGCCTTCCCCAATCCCGCCGTCAGATCGCTGGCATGCAGGTTGCTGCCAGGTGTCATCACCACGGGCACCCGCCGCTTCACGCTGGCCCGCACCACCCCGTTGAGGTCCCCCTCCGGGTTCCACCCCACCCCCACGGCTACTGCCGCCCATGGTGCACCCGGATCAGGGGCGGGGCATCACCCTCCTCAAAGTGGCAGTGCACGGCATCTCGGATCTCCCGCTGCAGCTGCTTCAGGCTGTCTGCCTCCGTGTGAATCGAGGTGCCGACGGCGCTGGCTAAGCATGCGGGAACCCGCCATGACCCAACCGCTTCACATGCTGTTACAGTTGCGTCATCGAATTCCAACACCCATGGCTGACCCCACACCCCGCTTCGGATTTGTCGAATTTGCTGAGACCTGGAATGGCCGTCTGGCCATGATGGGCTTCGTGATCGGCCTGGCAACTGAACTGCTCACCGGCCAAGGCATTCTTCAGCAAATCGGGCTCGGTTGATCGCAATCGGCACCGACTAACCCGCCGCCATCACGGCAGTCGTCCCACTTTTCTTTCTTTAAGCCTCCACTTGGGTTCGCCCACGCCCCCCGGCAATCCCGGGGGTTTTTGCTGGCCATCGCTGCATCCCCATTCCCATGACTGGCAACCTTCAGGCCATTGGCTTCATGCTCACCTGGGTGCTGGGCTGGGGGATTGGCGGCTCTTTGATCGATGCCGGCCTGATCAACGCCGGCTTCTATTCCCTGGAGGGCGGCCAGCTCGGCACCGCCGCCACTTTCAGTCTTTGGAGCCTGCTCTGGGGCGGCGCTGGCGTTTGGCTCTACCGGCGCTGGACCCAGCCCGTCACCCCAGACCGTTGATGCGCTGCGGATGCGCTGGGGGAGTCGGGCCGTGTCGATCAGCAGGTTTTGCAGCAGCTCAATTGCTTTCCTGGTCAGCCACCAGCAGCAGGCCGCCCATGATTGCCAGGTTCTTGAATAGCTGAATCCGCTCCATCTTGTCTGCCACATCGCCGTGGA
>JBBASD010000364.1:0-1178 GCA_040399485.1 Cyanobium sp.
GAACGGTGGCATCAAGAACGATCGAGCGTGGCGCCGAGAGGGGGCCGCCGTTGCCGGCGCCATCGATCACCTGGGCGATAAAGACAGTGGAGCCGTTGATGGTGAGCGGTGTGGCGGGTGTGTAGGCCCAGGTGGTGCCGCTGACGCTGGCATTGCCGGCGAGGAGGCCGCCATTGCTGTAAATCCGAACGACCTCGGAGGTAGCCAGCGCGGCGGAGAGGGTGCCGCTGAAGGTTGGGGTGGTGTCGTTGGTGATGGCGCCATCGGCGACAGAACCCTGGATGGTGCCGGCGTTGTCGCTGATGTTGGTGATGGCGATGGTCTGGCTGGGAGCGGTGGTGTCGAGGATGAGGGAGCGGCTGGCACTCGCGGGCCCCTGGTTGCCTGCGGCATCAACGACGCGGGCGGTGACGGTGTAACTGCCGACGGCGGTGAGGGAGGGTGTGGCGCTCCAGGTGAGGGCCGTGTTGTCGACAACGGCATCCAGCAAGAAGGCGGTGCCGTTGTAGAGCTTGAGCGATTCACCCTCACCCAGAGCAGCGGAGAGTGTGCCTGAGAGGGTGGGGGTGTTGTCATTGGTGCGGCCGCCAACCAGGACGACCCCTTGCACCGGATCGGTGTTGTCGATGACGGAAGCGATGGTCACCCTCTGGGTGGGAACGGTGGCATCAAGAACGATCGAGCGTGGCGCCGAGAGGGGGCCGCCGTTGCCTGCCCCATCGATCACCTGGGCGATGAAGACAGTGGAGCCGTTGATGGTGAGCGGCGTGGCGGGTGTGTAGGTCCAGATGCTCTGTCCAGCTGCTACGACGGTGACGGTGGCGTTCCCGGCGATGACGCCATTGCGGGAGATGCGCAGGGTTTCACCGACGACGAGTGCCGCACCAGCCGTAGCCCCGCCGAAGGTGCCTGTGAGGGTTGGCGTGGTGTCGTTGGTGATGGCGCCATCGGCGACAGAACCCTGGATGGTGCCGACGTTGTCGCTGATGTTGGTGATGGTCACCGCCGGGGTGGGAGCGGTGGTGTCGAGGATGAGGGAGCGGCTGGCACTCGCGGGCCCCTGGTTGCCTGCGGCATCAACGACGCGGGCGGTGATGGTGTAGGTGCCGTCGGTGATGAGGGAGGGTGTGGCGCTCCAGGCGGTACCGCTGACTTCGGCATCAACGAGGAAGGTGGTG
>JBBASD010000365.1:0-1176 GCA_040399485.1 Cyanobium sp.
ACCACCGGCGCTGTGCTCACGGTCGATGGCGGCAACGTGCCCGCCATGGTGCGCTGAGTGTCTCTGGAATCAGGCTTCCACCTTGGCCAGCCATAGACCCAGCCCCCAGGTGCGCCCGGGGGAGCCATTGCTGCTGCAGCGTCAGGAGCACGGGCGCCTGCCGGTGGGGTTTGCCCTCTGGGGCCTGGTGCCGGAGTGGGACAAGGATCCGCTGGGGAGGCGGCGGCCGATCAACGCCCGCTGCGAGACCGTGGCGGAGAAACCTTTCTTACGCGGACCCTGGCGCCATCGGCGCGCCCTGCTGCCGGACGACGGCTTCTACGAATGGCAAAACCTCACCTATCCGGCCACGGGAAAGGTCTGGAAGCAGCCCTGGCTGTTCTGCCGCCGTGGGTGCCATTTTCTGGCTCGGCGGCCTCTGGGATCGCTTGTGAGGGCCTGATGGCGGCGAGCAGGAGAGCTGCCTGGTGCTCACCACCGCCCCCAACTACCTGCTGCGCCGGATGCATTACCCGGATGCCCGTCGTCATCCCGGAAGGGCTGGAGGAGGCCTGGCTTGGGGCAACCGATGGGCCTGGCCCACGGGCCCTCGAGCCTCTGATGGAGCCCAGGGATCCGGCGGCCCGGGAGGCGGTGAAGCTGGAGCGGATCCCCTGAGCCCGGCTGAAGGGGAAGAAAGCCGCGGGGGAAGGGATTAGAAAGGAACCAACTCGCCCTTGACGTGATGGGCCTGGAGCAGTTGGATGCCTTTTTGGCCCATGCCCGGGAGCGGCCCGAACTGCGGCGGCAGTTGCAGGATCAGTCGAATCCACTTGATCTGGCCGACTTTCTGGCCCTGGCCCGCGGCGCTGGTTTCGAGGTTAAGGAGGCCGATGTGATCGCCGCCCAGGTGCGCCAGGATGAACAGCTCAGCGATGCGGAGCTTCAGGAGCAGGCTGCTAGGGAGGCGCGGCGGATGCGGAACTTCATCAGGGGCTGATTGGATGTCTGAACGGGCCGCCGCTTACTCCCGCTCGCCGGCGCTGCTGCCATGCAGGCGCCATGTGCAAGTGGAAGCCCTGGGGCGCCTGCTTGCCGACACTCACAGCAGCCTGCGGGTGCTCGAGACCTTCCATCCACCCCAGGGCCTATTAAAAGTCACAAGCTGAGGCTGTTTGTGGACCTCTCTGGCCATGC
>JBBASD010000366.1:0-1172 GCA_040399485.1 Cyanobium sp.
CCAGCAAGGTCACGGTGGCCAATGGCAGCAAAGGAACCTTCAGCGGCAGCGGCAGCGTTTACACGCTCGTGGTGGCGCCCGCTGCCAATGAAGAAGGCACTCTCACGCTCGATGTGAGCACCACCGGTGTCACCGACGCGGCTGGTAACCAGGTGACGGCACCGGCGCAGGTCAGCCAGCCGTTTGACACCCTCGCTCCCACCCTCACCATCACCGATGACAGTGCCGGTGTGGCGAACGCTGCTGTCACCTTCACCTTCACCTTCAGCGCACCGGTCATCCGTTTCCTTAGTGACGACATCACGGTTGGCAACGGCAGCAAGGGCACCTTCACGGCAGTCAGCGAAACCGTGTACACACTGATCGTGACGCCTGCGGCGGGAGCCCAAGGCAACATCACGGTCGATGTGAGCACCACCGGTGTCACCGATGCCGCCGGCAACCAGGCCACGGCGCCGGCGCAGTTCAGCCAGCCGTTTGACACCATCTCACCAACCGTCACCATCACCGACGATGCTGCCGGTGTGACCAACGGTGCTGTCACCTTCAGCTTCAGCTTCAGCGAGGCCGTCACCGGTTTCGATGCCAGCAAGGTGACGGTGGCGAGGGGCAGTAAAGGAGCGTTCAGCGGCAGCGGCAGCGTCTACACGCTCGTGGTCGCGCCTGATGCAGGAGTGCAAGGCAACATCACGGTTGATGTGAGCACCACCGGTGTCAGCGACGCCGCTGGCAACCAGGCCACGGCACCGGCGCAGGTCAGCCAGCCGTTTGACACCATCGTCCCCCTCATCACCATCACCGATGACACGTCCGGTGTGGCCACCGGTGCTGTGAGCTTCACCTTTACCTTCAGCGAATCGGTCACCGGCTTCGATGCCAGCAAGGTCACGGTGGGCGGTGGCAGCAAAGGGACCTTCAGCGGCAGCGGCAGCGTCTACACGCTCGTGGTCATGCCGAATGCAGGAGAGCAAGGCACCATCACAATCGATGTGAGCACCACCGGTGTGATCGACTCCGCCGGCAAGCAGGCCGCGGTGCCGGCGCAAGTCAGCCAGCCGTTTGACACCCTCGCTCCCACCATCACCATCACCGACACCAGTGCCGGTGTGGCCAACGCTGCTGTGAGCTTCACGTTCACCTTCAGCGAATCGGTCACCGGCTTCGATGCCAGC
>JBBASD010000367.1:0-1166 GCA_040399485.1 Cyanobium sp.
TTGAACAGCTTGTTGGCGAAGTTGCGGGCCGCCTCCACCGTGGCGGAGGTGTCGGTTTTGCGGTCGTAGTCGAGGCGGATGTCCTGGCCGGCGCCGGCCACCTCGCGTACCAGGGCGAAGCGCAGGGCATCGGCGCCGTAGCGCTCGATCAGCAGCAGCGGATCGATGCCGTTGCCGGCCGATTTGCTCATCTTGCGGTTGTTCCCATCGCGCACCAGGCCGTGGATGTAGACATCGCCGAACGGTGCGCCGGCCTCCGGCAAAAAGGCGCCGGCCAGCATCATCATGCGGGCCACCCAGAAAAAGATGATGTCAAATCCCGTCACCAACACGCTGGTGGGATACCAGGTGGCCAGATCGGCGGGTTCTTGGCCGCCCTCGCCCGGCCAGCCCAGGGTGGAGAAGGGCCAGAGGCCACTGGAAAACCAAGTGTCGAGCACATCGGGGTCCTGCTCCAGCGCCAGCGTCCGACCCGCCGCCAGGCTCGCCGCAGCGAACTGCGCTTCAGCCTGGGCCCATGCTTCGGCTTCACTGCGCGCCACCACATAGGGCGTCGCTTCCGTAATCACACCGCCCGTTTCACTTACCACAAACCAGGCGGGGATGCGATGCCCCCACCACAGCTGGCGGCTGATGCACCAGTCGCGGATGTCGGTGAGCCAGTCGCGGTAGACCTTGCTCCAGCGCTCCGGCACAAAGCGGGGCTCGGCGCCGGCGGGGTTGTCGAGGGCGGTGCGGCAGCGGGCCGCCAGGGGTTCGGTGCGCACGAACCACTGGGTCGAAAGCAGCGGCTCCACCGGCACCTTGCCGCGATCGGAATAGGGCACGCTGTGGCGGTGGGGCTCCACCTTGACAAGCAATCCTTCGGCCTCCATCGCCGCCACCACCGCCTTGCGGGCCTCAAAGCGATCGAGACCCGCAAAACGGCCGGCGGCTTCGTTCATGCTGCCGTCCTTGGCCATCACCGTGATCTGGGGCAGGCCGTGGCGTTGGCCGATGGCGAAGTCGTTGGGATCGTGGGCGGGCGTCACCTTGACGCAGCCGGTGCCAAAGGCCGGATCCACGTGCTCATCGGCGACGATCGGGATGCGGCGGCCCACCAGGGGCAGGTCGATTGTGCGGCCCACCAGGTGGGCGTAGCGGGGATCGGCGGGGTTCACCGCCAC
>JBBASD010000368.1:0-1165 GCA_040399485.1 Cyanobium sp.
TGGAAAGCTCCAAACCCGAAGCAGCCAAGACCTGCAAGTAAAAGGTGAATCCCGAAGATCTTGGGAAGATCCAAGGCTGGTTCCCCGGTGCGGGGGTCTTGCCAGATCTCAAGATCCCAGTAGGTCCAATGCCAGATGGCCGCAAGAAAAAGCAGACCGCTGAAGACGATGTGAGCTGCAGCGACGCCTTCAAAGCTCCAGAAGCCGGGATCGACTCCTGTTTCTCCGGTGATGCTCCAGCCGCTCCAACTTCCAGTAACCCCAAGGCGGGCCATAAAAGGCATCACGAACATGCCCTGGCGCCACATGGGGTTGAGGACCGGATCGGACGGATCGAAGATGGCGAGTTCGTAGAGAGCCATGGAGCCGGCCCAGCCGGCAACCAGAGCGGTGTGCATAAGGTGCACGGCGAGCAAGCGGCCCGGGTCGTTGATGACGACCGTGTGCACCCTGTACCAGGGCAATCCCATGGGGGTCAGGTCTGGGTGTGATGGTGATGGTAGTTGTTGCTGACCTCCTTCAGGGGGGACCGGTTACGGACCGCAACGGGGCGGGCAACTGCCCTACCCGGCAAAATGCATTTTTGGAGGCAGGCCATGCCGGTAATTCGTTTCGTGCGTGAAGCCAGGGATGTTGAGTGTTACCCCGGGGAGAACCTGCGGGAGGTGGCCCTGCGGGAGGGGATCGAGCTCTACGGCCTCAAAGGAAAACTGGGCAATTGTGGTGGGTGCGGCCAATGCATCACCTGTTTCGTGGATGTCGAAGGGGCCGATCCCCTCGCAATGACCCCTTGCACCCCTGTCGAGGAGCTGAAGCTTCGCCGTCGCCCTTCAACCTGGCGACTGGCTTGCCAAGCCCTTGTTCAGCGGTCGCTTGTGGTGCTCACTCGCCCCCAGGTTGGCCTGCCGGACCGAGAACGGATCATGGCCCGGGCCTTGGAAACGCCCCTGCCCCCTGGTCCATTGGCCTGGCCGGAGCCTGAGATCCAGGCCGAGCTTGGGGAAGGGGAAGTCGAATCCACTACGAGCGATGAAGCTGGGGAGGGCTAGGACGGGCGGCGGTGATACCGTCTCATCAAATTCTCCATTGCCATGGAAACCAACGATCTCGGTTTCGTTGCCAGCCTTCTTTTTGTTTTGGTTCCGGCTGTTTTTCTGATTGTTCT
>JBBASD010000369.1:0-1159 GCA_040399485.1 Cyanobium sp.
GATGGCGCCTGGATCTGGGACCTGCGCCAGGAGCCGGCCGACCTGCCGGTGGCCTCGGGCCGGGCGGCATCCCTGCCCTGCCGTCGCCTGCTGGCGGTGGGCACGGACATGGCGGTGGGCAAGATGAGCGCCTGCCTCGAACTGCTGGCGGCGGCCCGGCGCCGGGGGCTGGAGGCGCGCTTCATCGGCACCGGCCAGGCGGGACTGTTGATCAGCGGCCAGGGTGTGCCCCTCGATGCGGTGCGGGTGGACTACGCAGCCGGTGCGGTGGAGCAGGCGGTGCTGGCGGCTGCGGCCCCGGCCGACGCTGCTGGCTCTCGAGACGGGGCTGGCTCGTGGCAGGTTGCCGGACCGGCGGGCCCCGACACCTGGCTGCTGGTGGAGGGCCAGGGATCCCTCTGCCATCCCGGATCCACTGCGACGCTGCCCTTGCTCCGCGGCAGCCAGCCGACGGACCTGCTGCTGGTGCACCGGGCCGGCCAGACCAGCATCCGCAACCATGCCGAGGTGGCCATGCCGCCCCTGCGCGAGGTGATCGACGCGGTCGAGCGGTTGGCGGCCCTGGGCCGGCCGGCCGGAGCGGCTCCACCGCCCCGGGTGCGGGCCATCGCCCTCAACACCGCCCATCTGGACGAGGAAGCGGCGCGGCAGGCTCTCGCAGCTACGGCCGCCAGCACCGGTTTGCCTTGCAGCGATCCGGTGCGCCAGGGAGGGGAGGGGCTTTGGCAGGTTTTGCTGGGCGAATAAAACGGATTTGTTGCCAAGCTATTAATTTAACCGCATTATCCTATGGCCAATTCATTAAAATTTTTTATTTCTTACTCTCGAGAAGACCAGCAGTATCTTTACGAGCTTGTCCAATAAGGTAGTTGACACCAGGCACCTCAGGGTTCCAACTGCTCCAGCCAGGTCTGTAGATCCCCGACGCCCCTGAAATCGAGCAGGGCCAGGGCCAGCTCTTCCAGTTGCGAGAGGCTGAGGGCTTCGATCCGGGCGGAGGTGGGGGCGTCAAGGGATCCGCAACGGCGTTCCAGTTGGCGCAGGGCGAGAGTGCTGGCCTCGCGGCGGCGACCTTCTTCCCGGCCTTCCTCACGCCCTTCCGCGAGGATGTCCTGAAAGGCGCGGGTGTGGCGCCAGAAGTCTTTGGAGATGCCGAGGG
>JBBASD010000370.1:0-1158 GCA_040399485.1 Cyanobium sp.
TAGCAGCGGCTGATCCGGAATCTAGAGCCGGCCAAGTCGGAATCTGATGGCGGCCAAGTCTGAATCAACCGGCGGCTGATCGGGAGCGGAATTGTCCAACAAGCCGTTGGACATTTGGCGGCCTGGGGCATTGTGCAAGCGGTGCCTGCACGATTGGCCGAAGGGGCCACCGGCACCACGCGGATGGGCGCGGGCACCACGGTCTGCCCATGGGCGGTGATCGTGCTGCGCATGGCGTGAATGACCAAAGCCTTCCGATTGCACTTCAGCGCATCGGGAACGGCATCAAACGATGCCTAAACTGATGCAACCCCTGGGCTGTGCCATGCGCACCACCGTGACGCTCGACGATGAACTGCTGGCCAGGGCCGAGCAACTGTGCGGCGACCTGGAACGCAGCGCCCTGCTCAAGGAAGCCCTGCGGGCTCTGGTGCAGCGCGAGAGCGCCAAGCGCCTGGCGGCCCTGGGCGGGAGTGAACCCGCCTTGGAGCCGATCCCCGTCGCCAGAGCGCGGCGTGATCCTGGTCGACACCTCCGTATGGGTGGAGCACCTGCGCCATGGCCTGCCTCGCCTCGCCACGCTCCTGCAGGGGGGCGAGGTACTGATCCATCCCGGGGTGATCGGCGAACTGGCCTGGGGCAATTTGCGTAATCGATCTCAGGTATTGGATCTGTTGCAGGGCCTACCGATGGCAACGGTGGCCAGCGATGCGGAGGTGCTGCTGCTGATCGAGCGCGAGCAGCTGATGGGCCGGGGCATTGGCTATATCGATGCTCACCTGTTGGCTGCTGCCCGGTTGAGCCACTGCCGGCTGTGGACTCAGGACCATTGTTTGGCCGCCGTGGCCCAGGTGCAAGGGTTGGCGGCAAGCACATCAGAGCCGTGATGCCATTCATTTAGACCATCGTAGAAGATGTTTGTTGGGCCGCTTGATAGAGAAACTCAGGCGCTAAATCGGCGCCATTGGGCCAGACGACCGTTTCCAGCTCGGGATCGACCCTGACCTGATTGAAGACTTCAGGATTGGCCAGGGGCTCAATCATGGGTCCCCACAGCTCGTGCGCCAGGTCCACGGTGCCTGAAGTGCCATCTAGAAAGCGCACCCAGAGGCAGAAGTTTGGAAGTGGCTTGACCTCGACAACACGTGGGATCATGGC
>JBBASD010000371.1:0-1156 GCA_040399485.1 Cyanobium sp.
TGCCGGTGCTGATAGAAGTGCCGCCACTATAGCTGTTAGTGCCAGTAAGCGTCAGAGTGCCAGCGCCAGACTTGGTGAGGCTTCCTGAGCCAGTGATGGCGCCGGACAGGGTCTGGTTGGCAGACGAGGCGTACTCAAAGACCGAGCCGGTCGCCGCGATGGAGAGTGTTCCTGTACCAGCGGTGCCCGCGCCGCCGATGATGAGGCTGCCGGCGCTGATCGTGGTGGCGCCGGAGTAGCTGTTAGTGCCAGTCAGCGTCAGAGTGCCAGCGCCAGACTTGGTGAGGCTGCCAGTTCCAGAGATGATGTCGCTATACGAAATGTTGTCCGACCGGTTGAAAGCGAGTGTGCCGTTGTTGGTGATGTTGCCGGTGACTGAACCGGTGGTGCCGCCACTGCCGATCTGAAGCGTGCCGGCGCTGATCGTGGTGCCGCCACTGTAGGTGTTGGCGCCAGTCAGCGTCAGGGTGCCAGTGCCTAACTTGGTGAGGCTTCCTGAGCCAGTTGAGCCAGAGATGATGCCGGCGTAGTCCAGCGAGAAGCCGTCGGCGGTCAGCCTGCCGCCTGCGCTCCCCAGAACAATGTTGCGGGTTGCGCTGATGACAGTGTTGGCAGTGACCTCGAGGTTACCCCCGTTGAGGGTAAGGTTGCCGGCGGTTGCCGAGCCGAGGTTGCCATCGCTGCCGATAGCCAGCGTGCCGGCGCTGATCGTGGTGCCGCCAGAGTAGCTGTTAGTGCCAGTCAGCGTCAGGGTGCCAGCGCCAGACTTGGTGAGGCTTCCTGAGCCGGTAATGGCGCCGGACAGGGTCTGGTTGGCAGACGAGGCGTACTCAAAGACCGAGCCGGTCGCCGCGATGGAGAGTGTTCCTGTACCAGCGGTGCCCGCGCCGCCGATGATGAGGCTGCCGGCGCTGATCGTGGTGGCGCCGGAGTAGCTGTTAGTGCCAGTGAGCGTCAGCGTGCCCGCGCCAGACTTGGTGAGGCTTCCTGAGCCGGTAATGGCGCCGGACAGGGTCTGGTTGGCAGACGAGGCGTACTCAAAGACCGAGCCGGTCGCCGCGATGGAGAGTGTTCCTGTACCAGCGGTGCCCGCGCCGCCGATGATGAGGCTGCCGGCGCTGATCGTGGTGGCGCCGGAGTAGCTGTTAGTGCCAGT
>JBBASD010000372.1:0-1151 GCA_040399485.1 Cyanobium sp.
AATACCTCGTCGATGCGATCACCGGCCACCTCGCTGAGCAGCTTGACGTTGTCGGGGTCATTGGGGCAGGCCAGGATCGGCTCTTTGAGCTCATCAAGGTTGATCTCGATCACGGCGGCGTACTCGGCATCGGCATCGGCCTCCATCAGCAGCGGATTAGCCAGCCAGGCCTGCATCGCCTTGATGCGGCGGGCCAGGGTGCGGGCATCGCTATAACCGCGTGCGATCATGTTTTTCATCAGCGCCACGTTGCTGCGCAGGTATTCGCTGACTGTTTCCAGCGACAGCTTGATGGTGCTGCCGGCACAGGAGCGCTCTGCCGTGGCATCGGTCAATTCAAACGCCTGTTCGAGCTTGAGATCGGGTAATCCTTCGATCTCCATGATGCGACCCGAAAAAATGTTCTTCTTGCCGGCCTTCGCCACCGTGAGCAGGCCCTGCTGGATCGCCACGTAGGGGATCGCATTCACCACATCGCGCAGGGTGACGCCAGGCTGCAGCGAACCGGAGAATTTCACCAGCACCGATTCGGGCATGTCCAGCGGCATGGCGCCGATGGCGGCGGCAAAGGCCACCAGGCCCGAGCCGGCGGGGAAGGAAATGCCCAAGGGGAAACGGGTATGGCTGTCGCCGCCGGTGCCGACGGTGTCGGGCAGCAGCAGGCGGTTGAGCCAGCTGTGGATGATGCCATCGCCGGGGCGCAGGGCGACACCGCCGCGCGAGGCCATGAAATCGGGCAGTTCGGCGTGGGTTTTGATGTCTACGGGTTTGGGGTAGGCGGCGGTGTGGCAAAAGCTCTGCATCACCAGATCGGCCGAGAAACCGAGGCAGGCCAGCTCCTTCATTTCATCGCGGGTCATCGGCCCGGTGGTGTCCTGGGAGCCGACGGTGGTCATCAGCGGTTCGCAGCTGGTGCCGGGGCGCACGCCGGCCAGGCCGCAGGCCTTGCCCACCATCTTCTGGGCCAGGGTGAAGCCCTTGCCGGTGTCGGCGGGGGCCACGGCGCGGATGAACAGCTCGCTGGCGCCCAGGCCCAGCTGGGTGCGCACTTTGTCTGTCAGGGAGCGACCGATCAGCAGGGGGATGCGGCCGCCAGCACGCACCTCATCGGCGATGGTGCTGGGCTTGAGCTCGAAGCGGGCCACGATCTC
>JBBASD010000373.1:0-1149 GCA_040399485.1 Cyanobium sp.
GTGCTCACCGCAGCGTTGCAGGATTTCGCGGGCCAGGTCGGCCGTCATGGCGGGGGTGGGCTCCCAGGCGCCATGGTCCCATCCTGGGGCTAGACGTTAGCTGCGACCGCTCTCGGGGATCTAAGGCTTAGCAACCCTTTGGCTGCTCTCCCGGCAGCGGCGCCGCAAGCGGCGAGCGCTATGCCAGCCCGCGAGGGCGCCTGCGATGGGAAGGGGCCCGGGGGCGGAGATTGGGTCGGAACCCATGGTTTCAAAAGTGATTGGAGGTAGAGGGGCTACGTTGACCATTGAGGAGCCCGAACTGCCAAAATACCAATAAACAGGAAAATCTTGGTCGTCGATTGGATACGGGAGAATTGAAATTGGCGGATCAATACTGCTTCCATCTGGCCATGGTTCCTCGATACCTGCCACGATACCTGGGTCTTCGATGATGGGGTCAATGATGGGCAGATATGGATAGGGATCGGGGTTGTAACCCAAATCGATCGGAGGATCTACGACGATGGGCTCTGGAGTCAAGTTGATTGAGATTTCTGAGTTGTATCGGATCGCTCCTTTGATCCAGGCATTGGTACTTTCTTCGTCGTATTGTAAAAAGTCGACGGCGAAGGAGAAGGTGCCGTCGTCAGCAACGTTGGACTCCAAAATATTGAATGACCCCGTTAATCTGTTGTTGCCTCGACCGTTGCCACTGAAGTCAAGGCCTGGAGCCGTTGTCTCCTGAAAGGGCCACCGGGTTGCGTTGGCGTAGGAGCCCACGGAAAGATTGGCACCCTCGGGAGCTGCCAGTCTGAGGTACCACCATCTCCATCCGTCAGGCGTCCAGGTCTCGATGACCCTGAAGTCAAGCATTGTGAAAGGATCTCCCTGGACATCGATTTCGAAGCCGTTGTCAGGCCCTGCGGAGACCGTTTCTCCGCCACCCACGTAGCTGTAGGGGCTGCTGAGGAAAGACAGCAACGTTGCCGCCTGGGCCGGCTGCAGGGAACCCGCCAGGGGCAGCGCCAAGGCGCAGGCAATCAGGCGGGCCCAGCGGTGACTGAGGGAGGGTACGCGGTGAACCATGGGGCTGATTTGGGGGAAGCTATGGGCTTGTAGTTGCGGGGGCTGGCCGTTGATTCACAGAGACCTGTGCTTCAAAAGAGC
>JBBASD010000374.1:0-1141 GCA_040399485.1 Cyanobium sp.
CCCTCACCCTCATCGAAATCCCCGCCGGCAGTTTCCTGATGGGTTCCCCCCAGGATGAATCCGAGCGTCTAGATGATGAAGGCCCCCAGCATGAGGTGATGCTGGAGAGCTTCTTCATCAGCCAGACCCCGATCACCCAGGCCCAGTGGCGGGCGGTGGCGGGATGGCAGCCGATGCCGGCAGAGCACTGGGGACGGGACTTGAACCCTGATCCCTCCCATTTTCAGAACAGGGAAGGCCAGGCGGAAGGCGAGGTTCGTTTGTTTCCTGGCGAAGCCAACACCGACAACCGCCCAGTAGAAAACGTGAGCTGGCTGGATGCGATGGAGTTCTGCAGCCGTCTCAGCCAGCGCACCGGCCGTAATTACACCTTGCCGAGCGAAGCCCAATGGGAATATGCCTGCCGGGCTGGAACGACAACACCATTTTGTTTTGGTGAGACGATTAGCCCGGAGTTCGCTAATTATAACGGAGATCATGTCTATGTCAATGGCCCGAAAGGCATTGATCGAGGGCAGACTACCCCGGTTAGTATATTTCCGGCTAATGCCTGGGGCCTGCATGACATGCATGGCAACGTGTGGGATTGGTGCCTGGATGAATGGCATGCTAGTTATGACGAAGCACCTCCAGATGGCCAGGCCTGGGTGGATGATACGGAAGCAGAAAAGAGTAAAGAAATAGGAAAGGCCAGGCTGCTGCGCGGCGGGTCGTGGGTCTGCCACCCCGCGGACTGCCGTTCGGCCTTCCGCGTCAGCGCCCTCCCGGACTACCGCAACGACTTCATCGGTTTCCGCGTCTGTTGCCTCCCCCAGGACTAGTTTCTTTACCCTTAAACTCTTTATTTCTTTACACTGGCTGTTGGTTTGTGGTTGTTGGCTGCTTGTTTATGGCTGTTGGCTGCAGGCTGTTCCCGGATGGCGCCGCAGGCGCCTCAATTTACTCGCAATTCATGCCTTCCCAGCATCCCCATCTTCCAGCGGCCGCTGCGCCATCAGGTTGAGGAAGGCCCGCAATCGATCTCGATTGGTTGGGGAGGGATCGAGTTGGACTCGGGCGGAAAGCAATGCTGCTTGATCAAGGCGCTCAAAGCTCTTTCTCTGGCGTTCTCGCGCCTCAGCTGCTCGATTTCGCTCTCGAT
>JBBASD010000375.1:0-1141 GCA_040399485.1 Cyanobium sp.
TTGTCGCCCACGATCCGCTTGAGCTGCGCCTGGGCCGGCATCAGGTCGTCGTCGCTCAACGCTTCCCCCTGGCCCTTGCGGCGCAGGTAATCGAGGAAGAAGGCCTGCAGGCGCTCCACCGCGATTCGCTGCGGCACGATCCGGCTCAAGGGGCGCTCCCGGAACCCGTCGTCGTCGCTGCGGCTCGTCACCATCACCAGGCCCGCTGGCAGGGCGGCCAGCAGCTTTTCGCGGGCGGCGGGCGTCAGCTCCGAGAGGTGATCCACGATCGGGATCAGCCGTTTGGCGGCCAGCAGGGCGTTGATCAGCTCCGCTGCCAGCTCCTTCTCTGGTGCAGCGGGCAGCTGGTTGCGCAGCCAGCTCCGCACCCGATCGGCAACGCTCTCCTGGGGACCCAGAGCGGTTTCGATCAGCACCGGCAGGCGCACCACGCCGCCGGGTTTTCCCTCCAGCCACCAGCGGGCGATCGCAAAGGCGAGGCTTGTCTTGCCCGCGCCGCCATCGCCGCTGAGCAGCAGCACGTGACTGCCTGCCGCCGCCAGCAGGGATTCCAGATCCTCCGGCCTCAGGAGCCGTGGGCCCTCGGTGACCGCCGCCCCCGCCGGGGTGAGGCACACATCCAGCGGCACGTGCACCTGGCGTGCCTGCACCGACGGGAGGCCAAGGAAGGACTCTGAGAGTTGGGCCTGGTGGCGGTCCACCCAGCGCTGCAGGTCGGCGGGGGTGTAGGAACGCGCTTGCGGAGAAGCGGACTCCATGGAAGGCGGCCTGAGCGCCTGCAGCGCCTGCAACACCTGGCTGGCAAGTTGATCCGGGGTGGTGAATCGACTCACGCCATGGTTGCCCTCGACTTCGGCGCGGAAGGCTTCCAGGTCGTCGGCGTCTGCATTTCGATCGATCCATGGCGGCGGCCAGGGGTGATCACGATCAACCGTGAAGACCAGGCACGGCTTGTCTCGTCGGCTGGCCTGCTGGTACTCGAGGTGGGTGATGGATCGACGCTGGGGATTGTTCTCAGGCGGCCGGTAGCCGTAGCGGTGGGCAATCAGCAGCACATACACATCCGCCGCCGCCACATCAGCCAGACAGCGATCCAGCGGCCGCTGATCAAACGCCGTGTATTTCTCCATGCACTCCACGT
>JBBASD010000376.1:0-1139 GCA_040399485.1 Cyanobium sp.
GCCCGTGCTGCACGGAAAGGTGCCGCAAGGGGTGAGCCTTTCCGCCAGGTACGGATTGGGAGCCCCAGTTCTAGTGAACTGCTGGAGAACAAATCTTGGCTTATAGATTTCTCAGGCGATCTAAGCGAGATTGCGGTCAAGGTTTGGTGCGCTTGTTAAGGCTACGCAGCAGGCTCTCGGTGCGGTCCCAAAGGCAAGCGACTAGGAAGGCGGACATAACGCCAAGGAAGGCAATCAGGGCGATGTCGGTGAGCCAAAGCACTTCGGCCGGAGGCTGATGGGGGGGCTTTGCGTACTGAGGTACGTGCCTCTGCAGGAACTTTTCCGTCGGCCTAGAGCGGGTGGAGGCTGCAATGCCACTGATGGCCAGGCCTGAGGCCAGGATGGCCAGGAGTTTCTGCAAGCGCTTTTCCCGCTGGGCGTCCTGTTCCTCGAGCTCCATCTGCTGTTTCTGGGAATCGAGGGCGACCAGGGCGCGGATCGCATCGACCGGCAGGGGCGGCTGGTGCTGGTGCCCTCGAAATACGAGCCGGAGGAGCTGTTCCTCCACCGCCCCAAGCTCAACCGCTGCCTGAGCCTCGATCAGATGGCGGAGGCCATCGCCGCTGCCGCAGGCAGGCCAGACGATCGTGAGGACGCTTGACACCAACGTCGTTGTACGGCTGCTGATCGGCTACGACCTTGAACGCCAGAGCCGCTACGAGCTGTTGGAGCGCCTGGTGCGCACCCGCGGTGTCGTCGTCGATGACATCGATGCGGTGATCGATGCCCTCGAACAGTTCCGCCAGGGGGGCGACCTGGCCGACCAGCTCATCCTTACCCGTGCCGCACGCATCGGTGCCCTGCCGGTGTTGAGCTTTGATCAGCGCTTCTGCCGCTGTGAGGGTGTGGAGCTGCTTGTGGCTGAGGCATCTCCGTAGGACGTCGCCAGCTCAGACAGGCGGAGATAGCGCTTCCTGCAGAGCGCCAGATCCTCAACCAGCTCCCAGCAGTACTGCGGCAGCACAACAGAAGCACTTGGGGCCGCGAATCTTGGTTCTAGGCACCGGGCGCATAATTTCAACCCTCCAGCTGTTGCGCGGCGGCGATCCGGCCCAGCTCCTGGGCGGTGTGGCGCAGCACCTGGTGCTGCTGCCAGT
>JBBASD010000377.1:0-1136 GCA_040399485.1 Cyanobium sp.
CACGGCCACGGCGGTGCTGGCCTGGGTGGAGCGGCTTGATCAGGGGGAGGGCTGACGCGGATCTGGCTCCTTAACTCCGTCGGTTTCCCTCCCAAAAACGATTCCCTCGTCGCTGCAGTCACAGCGATCGCCCAGGGATTTGGCCAGATCCAGGAAGCGCCACAGCAATTCCACCGCCAGATCGGGATCGTGGGCGGCAATCGGCCCCGCAATCGCCTGGCGCTGCCGATCGAGATCAGCCAGCAAGGCATCGCGCCGCTTCTGATCCAGCCAACTGCTGGAACGCTCCACCGCCGCCAACCGCTTGCGCACCTCCTGCGCCATCTCCAGCGGTCCCTGCTGCTCGGCCAACGCCAGCCGCAACGCCCGCCGCGCCGCCGCATTGCCCTCGGTGTGTTGCAGCAGCAGGGCCGCCAACCGGGCGGGCCCCAGCGCTTCCAGGTTCTTGGCATTGAGGCTGGCGCGGCCGGCCATGGTGAGGGGGGGAGTAAACGGGCTGGGTGATTAACAAGGTTGTCCGTTTTCTTGAGCCGCTGCAGGCGCATCCACGTCGCATCAGGCCCGATAGACCACATCGTGATCGCCGATGTCGATTGGGATCAAGGTTCGGCCCTCGATCAACAGCTCCAGGCTGATGCGATAGCTCAGGTTGATGGAGACCGAATGCATCGCCTGCAGCTTTCCTTTCAATGGATGCAGCCGCAAAGAAGGGTGATGTGGATTGGCTTCCAGTAGCAGCAGGGTTTTGCGATAGGCCTCCTTCAGGTCAGGGTGGCGCCGCAGAAAACGCGCCGCTCGGCGGTTGTAGCGCTCGGTGAAGACCAGTGACCAGCTCAAGGCAAGGAATCCAGGCGCTGCAGGTGATCGTCCACCGATTCGCGCACCATGCGACCAGCGGCGAGGTCGGCGCGGGTCTCCAGCAGGGCGATTTCCAGCTCGCAATCGCGCAGGCGCTGGTAAGCGTCGGCCTCCATCACCACAAACCGCAGTTCGCCCCGCACGCTCAGTCCCACTTCCCGTTGGGTCTCCAAGGCACGGGAGATGGCACCGATGCCGCCGGTCTTGAGGTCGTTCGCCGAAATGGACTGCACAGGCCTTTAAGCAGCTATTGCAATCGTACGATGAATCGCATGATC
>JBBASD010000378.1:0-1125 GCA_040399485.1 Cyanobium sp.
CCCCAGCTCCCGCAGGAGAGCCTCGTCACTCATCAGACGCTGGATGGGCATGGCAATTGGACTGAGTCGCCACCTTTGGCGAACTGGTCAAGAGTAGCAGGCTCTTCTCGTCTTATCTGTCGAATCAATAAGGCCGGCCTTTCTCCTGGTGGCCGCCTTGATGGCGATGCGCTCGCCGGTCTGCATCGAGCGCACCTGGGCCAGCACCCTGCTGTTGTCGTCGAAGTCGTGCTCCCAGAGGCCCTCGTCGATGAATCGATTGGTTTGATCGGCGCCACCGGTCATGGCACCCACGAACCAGCAGGGGGCTGATGACTGGGCTGGAGAGACCAAGGCTACTGACGTCATGACTCAGACCAGCGACTGCTGTGGCTGTCTGGGCGATGACGGACCGTTGCTGGCTAGAATCGCCAAAGCACAGAACAAGATAAGGAAATGGCCGAACAAATGATTACCCTTCAAGTGGAACACTTGCCGGAAGGATTCTTTCTTGCCACCAGTGAAGCGATACCCGGATTGGTTGCGCAGGGGCGAACCGTGACGGAAACCCTGGAGATCGCCCGCGATGTGGCCAGACGTCTGATCGAGGCCCGGGCTGAGCGAGGCGAACCGGTGGAAGCCCTGCCAATCTCTGATCGATTCGAGATGCCCCTTGTGGTTGGCGGCTGAGTGGGGCGACTTGCTGGTTTTCGCTATCGCGACGTTGTGCAGCATCTCAAGTCGTTGGGCTTCGCGTTTGATCGCCAGGCGGCTGGATCTCATGAAATCTGGTATCGGGCGTCTGATCAGCGGTACACCACCATTCCCAATCACCCTGGCGATATGCCCGAGGGGACGTTGTGGGCCATCCTTCGCCAGGCCGATGTGAGCGTGGAGGCATTTCTGGGTCGCTGAAGCCATCGGCATCGTCATCCCCCAAACAGCTGATCCCACGCTTCAAGCACCAGCCGCTGCATGCGGTACTCACCGAACTGGCGGAGGTCGTTGGTCTTGAGCACACGGAAGGTTTCGCTGAGTGGCATCAACCAGCCGGCTCCTGGCGGATGACCCCAGAGAAGCCCATCACCACTTGTCAACCGACATCGAAAACTGCACCACTTCCGACACCGAAAAGTGTGCCACCCC
>JBBASD010000379.1:0-1116 GCA_040399485.1 Cyanobium sp.
CCAGCACCGGCACCCGTTTGAAGGCGGGGGTGCCGCTGCGGGAATCGATCACCGCCTTGAAGATGGCCGTTCACCTCCGGGTAGAACATCAGCGCTGCCCCGCTGCGGATCTCGCCGGGGACGATCTCCACGTTCTGCAGCGCGCCGGCTTCTCCCTGCACCGTCACCCGCTGGTGGGCCCTGAAGCCAGCGCGGTCGATATCGGCCCGGTTCATCAGAATGGTGTTGCTATGGGGCATGCCGCGATATTGGTCTCCCTCTTTGTAGACAACGGTGTTGTGCTGGCTGTAGCTACCGCGCCCGGCGGCCAGGTTGCTGGCTTCACGGTTCTGCAGGGTCCAGCCGCGGCCACCAGAGCCACGTTGATGTCCAGGCGGGCCTTCTGTTCGGGCATCAGGTTCATTGGTGACCACCCTCGGCCAGGAAATACTTTCTCTGCGGATCCTTGGCGCTGGTACCGATCTCGCGCACCAGCCCGCGATCGATCAGCCGGGCCAGCCGCGTGCGAGTGGCCCGGGCCGACAGGCCGATGATGGCGGCAATCTCCCGGGTGGCCAACCCCTGGCCTTGTTTCAGGCTGGCGAGGATCGCCTGCTCAGTGGCATCGACCAGCGTTGGCCCTACGGGGACGGTGGGACTGGTGACGCGAAAACGGGTGACGATCTCCTCGAAGATCGGCGGCGGCAGGCCGGCGTCTCGGCAGACGGCCGTCATCCGCTGGATGCCGCTGCCCCACTGCTCGATCAACCCCAGCGCCTGGAAGACTCGCCCGATCACGCGGTTGCGCAGCTTGGACACGCCGTGCGGCAGATCCTCCACGGTGAGCCCGAAGGGCAGCAGACCGGGATTTTCGATCTCCAGCCGGTCAGCGAAGATCGAGAGCCGGATCGGTGCACCCCGCTGGGAATAGTCGGTGTGAACCACCGCATTGATCAGGGCTTCGCGCACGGCCTCGGGCGGCAGACTCCAGCGGTCGGTGCGGCGCACCGCGCCGATGCTGGCGCCATGCCAGGAATGCTTCTGCACAAAGGCAATCGCTTCCTCCACGGCCTGCACGGGGAAGGAGTGGATCTCAATCCGATCCAGGATGCGGCTCTTGTCGCTGCCGGCGAAGCG
>JBBASD010000380.1:0-1110 GCA_040399485.1 Cyanobium sp.
CGGCAATGACGTGCTGCATGGCTACGGGGGCAACGACGACCTCCAGGGCGGCAGCGGCGACGATTGGCTGGGGGGCGATCTAGGGAACGACACGCTGATCGCCGGCGGTGGCCACGACACGCTGGTGGGAGGCGGCGGCAATGATCTCTACCGCATCAGCCGGGGTGGCTGGCGCACCACGATCAACGACCACGAGGCGAGCACCAATGAGCCGAATGCGGATGTGGTGGAGTTCAGCGACCTGCGCAGTACGGAGGTGGCGTTGGTGGAGCGATCGGGGAATGACCTGTTGCTGCGGTTTGTGTCGTCGGATCAGGTGCTTGTGCAGAGCTATTTCTACTTCCCATCGCAGCGGATCGAGAGTTTCCGCTTCAGCAATGCGGTGGTGTGGGGCGATGCGACTCTGCGGTCTCGGGTGGTGGTGGGTGGCGCCACGGCTGGTTCCGATCAGCTGGGCGGCTACGGCGACATAGCGAACCGGATTGATGGATTGGCGGGCAACGACACCCTGTACGGAGCGGGGCTGGGTGATCGGCTGCTGGGTGGTGCCGGCAATGACGTGCTGCATGGCTACGGGGGCAACGACGACCTCCAGGGCGGCAGCGGCGACGATTGGCTGGGGGGCGATCTAGGGAACGACACGCTGATCGCCGGCGGTGGCCACGACACGCTGGTGGGAGGCGGCGGCAATGATCTCTACCGCATCAGCCGGGGTGGCTGGCGCACCACGATCTACGACTACGAGGCGAGCACCAATGAGCCGAATGCGGATGTGGTGGAGTTCAGGGACCTGCGCAGCACGGAGGTGGCGTTCGTGGAGCGATCGGGGAATGACCTGTTGCTGCAGTTTGAGTCGTCGGATCAGGTGCGTGTGCAGAGCTATTTCAACTTCCCATCGCAGCGGATCGAAAGTTTCCGCTTCAGTGATGGGGCGCTCTGGGGAGAAAGCTCAATCCTGGCGCGCCTCCAGGTGGTGGCCGGCCTGTGACCACGGCCGCCCGGCCGGGGGCGGCATTAACGTTCCGGCCTCTCCACGCCGTGGCGATGGTCCGGGTCCAGGAACTGCTGGTGGTGCAGCACGTCGAGCGGGAGGGGCCTGGTCTGCTGGCC
>JBBASD010000381.1:0-1107 GCA_040399485.1 Cyanobium sp.
CCCCCTGGCGCTTCAAAATCCGCGCCGCCGACCTCAACAATCTCCAGATCCTGCCGCACATCCTCAAGGGGGCCAAGGTGGCCGACATCATGGCCATCCTCGGTTCCATCGACGTGATCATGGGGTCGGTGGATCGTTGAAGATCGCCTTGGCATCATTCAGGCCCTGGGCGGCCTCGTGCTCGGCCTGATCGCCCTGTTCTCCTCCTATGACCACCTCAGCCTCGCCGGCCGCACCCTCCAACTCCAGCAGCAATGGGGCATCCCTCTCATCGCTGCCTCGGTGGCGACAGTTTTTGTCGATGCTCAATTGGCGACGCGATCCCGACTACGAGCTGCAGATGCAGCAATTCGAGCAGCGCAGGATTCAACACGAGCAGCTGATACTGCACTACGAGCAGCGCAAGATGCAGCACGAGCTGAGGATGAAGCAGCTCGAGAGCGAAATCTTGCGAGTGAGGAGCGACAGCGAGCATATCGAGAAAGAAACAGAGCAGCTGAGGCGCGAGAACGCCAGAGAGAAAGCTTTGAGCGCCTTGATCAGGCAGCACTGCTTTCCGGACGCGTCCAACTCGATCCCACTCCCACCAACCGAGCCCGGTTCCAGTTCTTCCTGACCCTGATCGCGGACATCAGCCCCCCCGATACGCAAGGGCAGAGCTGATCACCCCTCACACCCCCTTCCCCTCCTTCTCCAGCTCCTGCCGGATCGCCCGCAGCAAGTCCGCCTCGCCGATCAGCCGGCCGCCTGCGGCGATCGCCTGCAGGCTCACCCGGCGCACCACATTGAGGATCAGGCCGCCGGAGAGTTCGTGCCGCACGGCGAGGGCCTCCATATCCACTTCCAGTTGCGCCAGCGGTGAGAAGGCCTCCCGCCACAAGCGCAGCCGTTGCTCCGGGCCCGGCAAGGGGAAATAGACCACGCTCTCGAACCGCCGCAAAAAGGCCCCATCCAAATTCGCCGGCAGGTTCGTGGCCAGAATCACCACCCCCTTGAAGGTTTCCAGACGCTGCAGCAAGTAGGCGATCTCCTTGTTGGCGTAGCGATCGTGGGCATCGCGGGTTTCGCTGCGCTTGCCGAACAGGGCATCGGCCTCATCAAACACCA
>JBBASD010000382.1:0-1103 GCA_040399485.1 Cyanobium sp.
CCGCCGGCCATACAGGTGCCGCGCCTTGCTGATCCGCCGGTCGTGGACCCGGTCATTCCTGTTCAGCAGCCACCGCCGCCGCCGGTTCCGCAAGCCCTTAGGCCGGACCCGGAGCAGGCCAGGCGAATTATTGTCAACAAGCTTCAGAGAGAGGCTAAAAACATTATGGCCGAGTGCCAAGAGCTGTGCGACATTTACGGGGGAACAAAGGTCAGCGCAGGAATAGTAGATATTGTCAAGCAGGAGGTGACCCGCCTGGGCAACGCCATCTTAAACTGCGACGTCAACCTGGCCGACTACCCCGAGCTGGATAACCTCAGCAACACCCTGGTCAGCTGGAGGTCCCGCATCAAAGTGTTCCTCACCAAGATGGTGCTGGATTGCGAGGCTTCCCAACAAGCTGCCGCCCCACCACCCCCGGTTTACCAGCAGCAGCCTGAGCCCAGGAGGAGGAGGGAAGTGTCACCGGATACAATGGAAAGAATCCACCGGGACCTTGTGTTCGCAATGGACAGCCTCAACGAAAGAAATATGCCTGATGTTAGTGTCGGGGCTGACGTAAATAATTCAGTACTGAGGGACCTTTATGATGTCACCATGCCTCAGACCAACCAGGCTATCAACGATTGCCGCAAGGCTCTCATCATATACACCAGCAGCCCTAACTACGACAGGGAGCTGGCAAGAGAAGCACAGGCCAGGTGCGAAAACGCCAATCAGTGGGCAAAGGACCTAGTGTCCCGCCACAGGCAACAGAAGCTCCACCTGGAAAAGAATGTCAAGCACAGGGAAGTGACATTCACTGCCTTCAAGCCAGGCAGTGACGTGTCAATCTATCAGTTCATGTCCGGCTTTGAGAGCTGGGCCGAGGGCTATCTGTCCGAGGAGCACAAAGCAGACATTCTGTACAACAAATACCTGGACAAAACCATCACCGAAAGCTACGCCGACTTTACTTCTCTCAAGGACGATTTCGCCGGCATGAAGGAATGGCTGGTCAAGAAGTATGGAAGTGTCGTCCCCATGGCCCATAACTATGTGAAAGCCATCAAGAAGCTAGTGGCGCCCAGTGAGACGGACAAGGCGGCCACGGCCCATTACCT
>JBBASD010000383.1:0-1103 GCA_040399485.1 Cyanobium sp.
ACCATCGCCACTTGGCTGGAACGCAATGCGCGTACGCCGATTGCTGCCTGGTGGACCGATGTGATCGCCCGCAACTGGGGCGGCAATGGCGCCTTTGAATCCGGCTCGGCGTCGATGCTGCACTTCGCCTGGGCGCAGCGGGTGTCGCCCCAGAGTGAAACCCCAGAGGCGATGCTGTTTGAGGGTGCGGCCGGGCAATTCCCAACGCGCCTTGCTGCTGAGTTGCCGCAGGGCAGCATTCATACGCATGAGCCTGCCCTGTTCATTGAGCATGGCAGTTCTGGTGTGGCAGTTACAACAACCAAGGCCGTTTACCGCGCTAAGGCTGTGATTGTTGCCATGCCACCGCACCTGACAGGGCGTATTCATTACTCACCACCCCTGCCTGCAGCCCGCGATCAGTTAACCCAGCGCTCACCTATGGGCGCCCTGATCAAGGTGCTTGTTGTTTATGACACGCCCTGGTGGCGTAAGCAAGGTTTGTCTGGCAATGCGATTGGCAAGCTGGAAGCAGTTGAACTCGTTGCAGACTCAACCAATCCCAAACCTGGAAGTCCAGGCATCTTGGCCAGCTTCTTAACAGGCGAAGCAGCCACAAAGTACGGCAGCCTGCCTTTGTCAGAGCGTCGCGCTGCCGTACTGCAAGACCTAGCAACGCTACTTGGATCTGCAGCGCGAGATGCAGTTCTGGAATATCATGAAGGTAACTGGCCTGAGAATCCCTGGATTGGTGGTGCTTATTCCAGCTTCTACACCCCAGGCACCTGGACCCAATTCGGTGCTGCCCTGCGTCAACCAATCGGCCGAATTTTCTGGGCGGGGACTGAGGTAAGCACGGCCTGGCCCGGCTACATCCATGGTGCCCTACAGGCTGGAGAAGCTGCGGCCCAAGCTGTTCGTGATCTGCCCTAAGCACCCAGCCCCGTTACCCTTACCCCACCCCGGCACACCGCGCCACACCGCGCCGATGGCCCACCTCTTCCTCTCCCACAGCAGCGCCGACGATGGCTTCGTGCGGGAGTTGCGGGCGGCACTGGCGGACTTGGGGCAGGAGGTGTGGATCGATTCGCGGCAGTTGCGCGGCGGCGATCCGCTGGAAAGTG
>JBBASD010000384.1:0-1102 GCA_040399485.1 Cyanobium sp.
TGAATCTGCGGGTGCGGCGCCAGAGTGATGGGGTCGAGGTGGTGATTGAGGGGGTCGGCTCGGCGCCGGAACTGCAGCAGACCACCCGGGGCACGGTGTGGCTGGGGCGGCTGCTCACCTCCCGCCCGGCGGCGCTGCCGGGTGGCGGCCAACGGCTGTCGGTGCCGGAGGCCGGTTTCCAGAGCCTCAGTCTGGTGGGTGCTGGCCAGGTGTTTGAACTGCAGGTCACGCCGATTCCGGGCTATCCCCTGGGCCGGCCGGTGGTGAGCGCCGATGGACGTGATTTGATTTTGAGTTTCGCCGCCAGCGGCCAGGCCAGCCAGCAAACCAGCAGCCTGGATCTGCGCCGGCCCGGCCGGGTGAGCGAACCGACGGCTGCCTATGTGCCGCCGCTGCAACCGCGGGCCGTGGCGCCGCCGGTGGGGGACATGGCAGTGGGCACGATGCTGCTCACCAACAGCAGCTATCTCAATGTCAGCGGTCCGCCGGTGACGATGACGCTTAGGAATGCACCTGCCCGTGATGTGCTGATGGCCCTGAGCCGGCTGGGGGGCTATGGGTTTGTGTTTGTCGAAGATTCGGGCAAAGCGGATAACGCCGGGGCGGCGGCCTCCACATTGCCGATCTCGATTTCGTTTCGCAATGAAAACTACGGCCAGGCCGTTAATTCGGCCCTGTTGGCGGCCGGTCTGCAGGCCAAACGGCAAGGTAATACAATTCTAGCGGGAACCAATGTGCTGGGCAAGAGTTTTGGGGCCCAGCTTTCCAAGGTGTATCGCCTCAACCAGGTGAACGCCAATTCAGCCGCTGATTATCTGGCCAATTTGGGCGCCCAGGTCACTAAGACGAACACCATCAATACGGCCATCACCGAAGGCATCAATCCCAACAACACCGCAATTGGCGCCCAAAACCTTGCCACCACCACCTCCAGCCGCCAGACCAAGGTGGAGTCCTATTCGGCTGGTGCCGGCCCCCTGCAGGGGCTGATCGCCACCACCGATTCGCGCCTCTCCACCATCACCCTGGTGGGCGAGCCGCGACTTGTGACCGTGGCCGAAAGCTATCTGCGCCAGCTGGATCTGCGCCAGCGCCAGGTGGC
>JBBASD010000385.1:0-1078 GCA_040399485.1 Cyanobium sp.
GAGTTGATCTGCTGGGTGACCTCGTATTGCTGGTCGCTATCCGACAGCCCCTGGGCCCCGAACTCCAGCTCGCGCTGCTCGTCCTTGCCGCCCCGCTTCCTGGGCTTGGGGATCGGCGTGATCAGCTGCGACTCCCGCCGCCCCGCCACGCTCTCCTCCGTCGGGATGCCGTCGACCAGCTCCCAGTGCTGGCTGGGGCGCTCGTAGGGGGAGTTGAGGATCGGGTCGTTGAAGAAGCGCTCGCTCATCGCAGGGCCCGGCTCAGGGCGCACCACTGGCATGGGGCGTTGACAGGAGACCCGAGATGCAAGACCCCAAGACCGGTCCGTCCAGCTTTGACGCTCCCATGGGCCATACGCTGTCGCCGGTTGATGCCACTCTGCATCGTTCTACGGCAGGACGGGGTGGGGGGTCATGTGTCAGTCGGGGCGGTTCAGACGCTGCAGGCGCAGTTCACTGACCGAGGCAATGGCCTCGAAGTCGGTGTCGAAACTCACCAGCACAGCGTTGTGGTGCAGGGCCACAGCAGCCACCAATAGATCAAGGCTCAGCACGGTGCGGCCGATCTGGCGGCAGGCCTGGCCCAGGTCGATCGCCCGCTGCCACAGGTCCGCCGGGGTGGGGAGCGTGGGCAGGGTGGCGAACTGGGCCTCCAACTGGCGCGTCTCGTCCGGCCGGGCTGAGCGCAGCAGCTCGAAGCGCACCGGTTCGGCCAGGTGCGCTTCGGGATCGAGCACGAAGGGTGCGATGAACTGCTTCAGCGTTGCCGGGCTGCGAGCCCGGGTGAAGTCGATCCAGAGGCTGGTGTCGAGCAGCAGGGTCATGGGGCGAACTCCTGGTCCCGCTGACGCTCGCGCTGCTGGTCGGCCTCGTAGGTCTCCAGCTCCACCCCCCACTCACCGCTGAGGAAACGCTGGGCGATTTGGGCGCGACGGCGCTGCTGCAGGGCCTCCTCCATCAGGCGGCGGATGGCGGGGCCCTTCTTGCGCTCGCCGGTGAGGTTCAGGATTTCGGCCATTTCCTTGTCTGAAAGCTCGACGGTCACTTTCATGGTCCTGGCCTCCCCAAGTCGGACTCT
>JBBASD010000386.1:0-1062 GCA_040399485.1 Cyanobium sp.
AGGCCCTGCCCTATGTGGGTGGTGGCATGGTGCTGACCGCCGTTGGCGTCATGGGTGGACTTTCCCTGATGGCAGCGAACTCAGCCCTGTTCATGCCGCTGTTCTTCTTGGCCCTCATTGGCAATCTGATTCTTTTCTTTGTCGCCCAGAATGTGGCAGCCAAGGGTGACAATGCCACCGCCTTGCCCCTGCTATCGGCCTATAGCCTGATCACCGGTTTCACCCTCAGCGGCATCGTCAGCTATGCCGTTGCCGCCGCCGGAGTCGGCGCCGTCGGCACCGCCGCCCTGGCCACGGGCATCACTTTTGTTGCGGCCTCCACCATGGGCCGTCGCATGAGTGACAACGTGGGTCAGGCGTTGAGCGGCGCGGTGGGTCTGGGCCTGCTCGGCCTGATCTTGGCAATGCTGGTGCAATTTGTCGGCAGTTTCTTTGCACCGCAAATATTCAGCACCGGTGGATTTGAACTGTTGATTGCCGGTTTTGGGACTATTTTATTCGTCGGTGCAGCTTTCTTGGACTTCTACACCATGCCGCGCACCTACCGGGATGACCAGTACCTCTCTGGCGCCCTTGGCATGTATCTCACCTACATCAATCTGTTTGTCTTCCTACTGCGTTTCATCGTGGCTCTCCAAGGCGGTGGTGGTGGCCGGCGGGACTGATTTTGGTCCGGTCTTTGCTTGAATCACCAAAACCAACAGCGGCAGGCCTGACAAGGCCTGCTTTTTTATGGCCCGATCGCCGGGCCAAAGTCGAACCCATGCAGCCCCAGCAGATCAGGGCCAAGGCGCCGCCAGCCCAGGGAGGTGAGCCGGGGGGCCTGGTCGAGCCTCGTCAAATCAAGCTGGCCAAGGGGGGTGCGAGCCGGCTCACCACCCAGCAAAGTGGGCGCGATCACCGCTGCCACCTGCTGCACACAGCCTTGACGAACGGCGGCCGCCGCCAGGGTGGGACCGCACTCCCAGAGCACTTGGTTGCATCCCCGGACAGCAAGAACCTCCAGCAGCCCCAAAGGGGTGCATTGCTGTAGTTCGAGCCGTTCGATGCCCAGGCGATCCA
>JBBASD010000387.1:0-1054 GCA_040399485.1 Cyanobium sp.
AAAAGGATATCGGCCGTGATCGCGTGAAATTGCGGTTTATTGAGTAGCGAGGCGAAGATTTCCTTGAGCTGCAGCGCCATGATGCAGAACTCTGCCTGGAAAGGGTGGTGCCTCCGGCCGTGCCTGGTGCCCTACTCTCACCACCACAAACCTGCCGCACCGGAACGGCCACCGCCTGGCGGCATGCGATGAACCCTCCTATCCAACGCGATCAGCTGTTCATCAGCTACAGCCATGTCGATCGGGGGTGGGTGGAGCGGCTGCAGAAGATGATTCGACCGCTGGTGCGCAGCGAGGCCCTGCGGCTGTGGGATGACTCCCAGATTCCAGCGGGGGCGAAGTGGAAGGTTGAGATCGAAAAGGCCCTCGCCAGCGCCAAGGTGGCCCTGCTGCTGGTGAGCGACGACTTTCTGGCCTCCGAATTCGTGATCAACAAGGAGCTGCCGCCGCTGCTGCGGGCTGCCGAGGCGGAAGGCCTTTGCATCCTCTGGGTATGTCTTGGCCCTTGTTTCTACGAAGCCACCCCTATTCACGAGTACCAGGCGGTGCTGCCTCCGGGAGAGCCCCTTGAAGCGATGAGTCCGGTGCAGCAGAAGGCGGCGCTCAAGACCATCGCCGGGGCTATCCGCGATGCGCTTAGTCCTGGGGTTGCCCCGGGCCAGGATCCGGCCCAGGCTCAGCATCCGGACCAGACTCAACCACGGCCAGTTCCTGCGCTTGCGCCCTCTTCCCCAGTCGCCCCGACCGCCAAGGATGCCTCGCGGCTGCAGCTCTTCGCCACCAGCACCTGCCTGTTGCGCCAGAAAGCTGGCCGCTGGAGTGTGGAGCGCCTTCCCCTGCAGGTGGAGTGCTACCGGGAGGAGTTGGGCGAGGGCGTGGAGCTCACTATGGTTAAGATCCCGGCGGGCAGCTTTCTGATGGGCTCTCCTAAGCGCGAGGCTGAGCGTGCAGAGAACGAAGGCCCCCAACATCAAGTGACGCTGGGCGCTTACTTCATGGCCCAGACACCGATTACCCAGGCCCAGTGGCGGGCGGTGGCGGGTTGGCAAAAGCT
>JBBASD010000388.1:0-1053 GCA_040399485.1 Cyanobium sp.
CCCGGCTTTGCACCGATGCCCATCTGGCGGCCCTGGCGATCGCCAATGGCTGGCGCCTGGTGAGCTTCGATCGCGATTTCGAACGGTTTGAAAGCCTGGAGAGGCTGCTGCTGCCCTGACCCTCATTGAGGTGGGCCAGCTGACCCCCAGCAGGGCGAAGGCTGAGACACCTTGGCCGTCATCAGAGCGTCCTCCCCCAAGGGGGCTTGGCAACGGCGCTGGCGAGAATCGTGATCAGCACCTTGAAATTCGTGCGCCAGTTGCAGGATTTTCAAGGCATTATCCAGGGTGGCGCCATGCTTCCCAGGCCCTCGCTTTTCGCCTCACTGCATGCCGCCCTTGCCCGAGCGCCGGTGGTGGCGCTGCTCGGTCCGCGCCAGTGCGGCAAGACCACCCTGGCCCGCCAGCTGGTGCCCGTGGCCTCGGCCAACTCTTTCGATCTCGAGGATCCGATCAGCCTGGCGCGGCTGGAGGAGCCGCTCACGGCCCTGGCTGAGCTGCGCGGCACGGTGGTGATCGACGAGGTGCAGCGGCGACCGGAGCTGTTCCCGATCCTGCGGGTGCTGGCCGACAGAGCTGATGCCCCGGCCCGCTTTCTGATCCTCGGCTCCGCCTCGCCGGCGCTGCTGCGCCAGTCATCGGAATCGTTGGCTGGCCGCCTCGAGATTGTGGAGATGGCGGGTTTCTCGCTGGCGGAGGTGGGGGAGGAAGCTGCCACAAGCCTCTGGCTGCGCGGTGGTTTTCCCCGCTCCTTTCTGGCGGACTCGGAGGAAGCCAGTTTGATCTGGCGACGCGACTTCATCCGCACCCTGCTGGAAAGCGACATCCCCCAGCTGGGGGTGCGCGTGCCGGCAGCCACCCTGCAGCGCTTCTGGGCCATGCTTGCGCATTTTCACGGCCAGCTTTGGAACGGTGCCGAATTGGGCCGCTCGCTCGGGGTGAATCAAACCACCTGCCGCCGTTATCTCGATCTGCTCGAAGGTGTGTTCATGGTGCGGTTGCTGCAGCCATGGCACGCCAACCTGCTCAAACGCCAGGTGAAGGCCCCGAAGA
>JBBASD010000389.1:0-1049 GCA_040399485.1 Cyanobium sp.
GCGCCATCGAAGACCGGCACGTCAACCCAGCTGAAATCGCTGCTGTAGCCCGTACACCAGATCACGGCGGCCAGCGGTTCGGCCGCCAGGTCGAGGGCTGGGTCAGGGCCCGGCAGTGGACGCCAGCAGGGTTCATAGGGAGCCTGGGGGGGCACGTCGAGGCCCTGATCGCTTATCCAGGCATCAATGCTTTGACCGATACGGTTGAAAACAGCGTCGGCCTGGTCCAGGTTCGCCTCCAGGTCGTCGGCGAACTGGATGCCGTGGTCGCTTAGCTCCAGGAGGCGCCCATGCAGTTGCATGCCATTGAGGGCATGGCGGCGCAGGTCGATGTCGTGGCCGCCATCCCGTCCGCTGAGGTAGTGGTTGGTCTTGGACCGCACTGCCTTGGGGTCGGCATGTTCGTGGATCGGCATGGCGTAATAGCCCATGCGCTCCAACCAATCGACCACGTCCCTGCCGCGATAACGGCGGGGCGAGCGCGGCGCCGAACCGACGCTGAGATGGACGCGGCGACCGGCAAAAAATAGGTCTTCGGCAATCTGGGCGCCAGACTGGCCACTGCCGACCACCAGCACCGGCCCTGCAGGCAACTGGTCGGGGTTGCGATAGTCGCGGGCATCGAGCTGCAGCAGGCTGGCGGGCAGTCGCTGGGCCTGGAGATGGCGCTTGGGGCGGTGATAGCCACCGATCGCCACCACCACCTGGTCGGCATGCACTTGGCCGGCACTGGTGCTGAGGCGATAGCCCTCCCCCTGGCGCTGCAATCCCTGAACATTGACCCCCTCACGCACGTCAACCTGTGTGTGGACGGCAAAGCGGCGCACGTAGTCGACGATGGCGTCGCGGACCATGAAACCCTCCGGGTCGTCGCCGTCGTAGGGGAAATCGGGCAACCGGCACTGCCAGTTGGGTGTCACCAGGCAGAAGCTGTCCCAGCGCTGGTGCTGCCAGGCATGGCCGATGCGGTTCTTCTCCAGCACCAGGGCCTGGATGCCATGGCGCTTCAGGCAGGCCGCCATGGCCAGGCCCGCCTGACCGGCGCCGAT
>JBBASD010000390.1:0-1048 GCA_040399485.1 Cyanobium sp.
GGGGTGTCGATCAGCGGCGGAGCGATCGTGGCAATTCGCGCGCGGCTGGCGGGCTGCCTGCGCGAACCGATGGAGGAAGCCCTGAGGGAAGCCCGGCTGCAGCCCGTGGTCTACATGGATGAAACCGGTGCCCCCACCGGCAACGCCGACGGGGGCAACCCCGATGGTCGTCGTGGTTGGTTATGGGTGCTGATGACGCCGATGCTCACAGTGTTTTCTCAGGGTTTGAGCCGTTCGAGAGCCGCCGCGATGGAGCTGCTGGGACTCTCCTTTGGCGGCATTGTGGTGAGCGATCGCTTTTCGGCTTACGACCAGCTGCCGCTTGAGCAAAGGCAACTCTGTTGGGCGCACATCGTCCGTGATCTCACCGCCATTGCCGAGCGCTCTGGCGCCAGTGCCGAGATGGGCACGCGATTACTGAATCTGCGGCAACAGCTGTTTGAGCACTGGCACCGCTGGAAGGCCGGCGAGATCAACCGAAAACACTTGCGGCAGCAGTGCCGGCCGATCCGCGCCGAATTTGAACAGACGCTGTGGCAGGTGGTGGAGCTGGGGCACGAGCGCAAAGAACAAACACCCTGGTCGCAAACCGTGCGGACTTGCCAGCACCTGCTCCAACGTCAACAAGCGCTGTGGACTTTCCTGGATCATCACGATGTGGAGCCCACCAACAATGGAGCGGAACGAGCCCTGCGCCCTGCCGTGATTCAACGAAAAATCAGTTACGGCGTTCAATCCAAAACGGGGGCGCTTTGTCGCATACGCCTGCTCACGGTCTGCACCAGCCTCCAGCAACAAGGCCGCGATCTATGGGAATTCCTTGAGCAGGCCTGGATGGCCCATCGCCATGCAGGGGAGATGCCTTCCATAATCCCCAACGACTAAACAGTCGGCGTCGCTAAGACATCGACAACACTTTGAGCCTGACGTCACCCAGCTGGTGATTCAGTGGCTTGGTGCGACTTTTTCCTGTCCCGCCCCCTGAAGGCTTACTGATCAGGATTGCCGATGCAGTCGCTCCATTGCCTCCCTTATTGTCGGATCAGCA
>JBBASD010000391.1:0-1028 GCA_040399485.1 Cyanobium sp.
ACCCTGCGCGAAAGCGCCCGTGCTCGCATCCGTGTGATGGTGAAACGCATCCTCAGCAAACACGGCTACCCGCCCGATCTTCAGGAAGAGGCGGTGAAAACGGTGCTGGCCCAAGCAGAGCTGTTATGCAACCAGTGGGTGTAGTCCAGCCCGGCAGCAGTTTTGAGCCACCGGTGGCACCAGCAGAAGGCATCGCACCCTCTCCTTGGCCACCCGCGCTGTCTACACGCTAACCGGCTTTACCAGCGCCCATGTGCGCCATCTCTATCTCCACCACGACGGCTACCCCACCAGCGCCGCCTGGCGCTTTGCCGAGGGCTTTCGCGTAGCCCCCGAACCAGCCTCCTTCCTTGTGGCCTTCCTGGGCACGCAGCCCAATGCGGAACCAATCCAGAGCCCAGAGTTTTCCGCCGATGCTGAGTACCGCTACATGGTCCAGCACGCTGCCGACGCAGAGCACAACCTACAGGTGCAGTGCTGGCGGCGGATCCCCGGCGGCGACAGCTGGAATGCCCGCTGCGGGCCCATGCCGATGGCGGTGTTCATCCAGCACTACCTTTCTGGTGATCCTTACTAGCTCACCGCCGCAGTGCCTCCCATCGCTGGCCTGCAACCCACGGAATCAGTGCGACCCCCTTGCCTTGGTCAACAGCATCGCGCTTGCCCGCCTTGCAGCAGCAGCGGCAGCAGTGCGCCTGCAGGTTGCTGATGTCGTCTGAGCCGCTGAACGGCGCGTGGTGGCCTACAGGCGTCACCCCCTGCAGGAATCCGGGGCCCTCATGCAGGCTTCGAACATCGGCACGGTGAAAGCCGTCTGGCCGTGGGTTTGGCTCCAGATCATTCCCTTCTTGATCAGCCCGTTGTGCAGCGGATCGGTCTGTTGCATCGGGGCTCATGCCCACCCGCTCGACGATGAACCCGCGCAGGTGCTCGTAGCTGGGAGGGGGTTGGGTGCCTGGCCTCCATCCCTGCCATCCCTTTGCAAGCCTTGTTCCATGCCTGCATTGTTATGCCTGCCGTTGGTGATG
>JBBASD010000392.1:0-1025 GCA_040399485.1 Cyanobium sp.
CTCTGATGCGATGCGCAGGCCAGAGCGCGCCGCCAGCAATGTGCAGCTCAGGTGATGGAGAAGAGGCCAGCGTTCATGGTGGCTCCGAGGCCAGTGGGAAGGGTGGCAAAGATGGTGGCACCACCTAAGGCGCTGCCATTGCTGTCGTAGGTGAGCCTGCCGGTGGCGTTGTCATAGAGGATGCGGTGGTCAGGGGTTGTGGCATTAAGGCCGAAACCAAATGCCGTGGCAGCGAGAGGCCCGGGGGCGGTGAGGACGGTGAAGATGCTGTTTTCGAGTTCGATCCGGTCGTCTGCCGGGGCGAAATCGGTGATGGTGTCGCGGTTGGTGGTGGCGTTGAGGCTGCTGTCGAATCGGAAGGTGTCGTTGCCGGCGCCGCCTATGAGGGTGTCGTTGCCGCGATTGCCGTTCAGGAGGTCGTTGAAGGATGAGCCCGTGATGACGTTGAAGCCATAGTTGCCGAGGAGTTCGAGTCTGCCGGTTGAGGCGGCGGCGTCGATGTGGAGGGAGGTGGCGGCGGTGAGCACGGCAGCGGCGGCGGTACCGGTACCGAGGGTCACGCGCTCCAGGCCGGAATCGCTGGCGTTGATCGTGATGATGTCGCCATTGGTGGTGGAGGCAAAGCGCAGTTCATCGGAGCCGGCAGCGCCGGAGTCGGTGATGGCTTCGCCGGCGGGGCGGTGGAATGGACTGCTGACGAGATACACGTCGCTGCCGCCACCGCCATCGAGGGTGTCTTGGAAGGCGGTGGTCAGGATGACGTTGTTGGCGCTGTTGCCGATGATCAGCACGCCATTGGGTGCGGCGGCGGCATTCACGTTCAGGGCTGTGGCGCCATCGATCACGATCTTTTCCAGGCCAAGATCGCCGGCGTAGATGATGAGGGTTTGATTGGCGGTGGTCGAGGCAAAGCGGAGCTCGTCGATGTCACCAGCACCTGTGCCGGTGTCGTTGATTTCCGCAGCGGAGCGCTCACTGCTGTTGGTGATGCGGTAGGTGTCGCTGCCATCGCGGCCGTCCATGGC
>JBBASD010000393.1:0-1020 GCA_040399485.1 Cyanobium sp.
CCCTCCCTGGGGCGTCATTTGTTTGAAGTGTTCGACGGGCGGCCCCAGCCGGCCTGGGACCGCTGGCTCAACCCGATCGAAGCCGGTCTGCTGCGCTGGATCGGTGACAACGGCCGCAACGCCGAATCCGCGATGGGCTACCTGCTGCCCTTGCTGATCAGCAATGCCCTGTTTGGGGCCGTGGCGCTGACGCTGCTACTGGTTCAACCGGCCTGGTTGAACCCCCTGGGTTTTGGCGGTTTGCGCTGGGATCTGGCTCTCCACACCACGATCTCCTTTCTGACCAACACCGACCAGCAGCACCTGGTTCCTGAACAAAGCCTGGGCAACCTGGCCCAATTGGGGGCCATGCAGTTTTTGATGTTCGTGTCGGCCGCCACCGGCCTGGCCGTCGGTTTCGCCGTGATCCGCGGCTTCAGTGGCCGGCCCATCGGCAATTTCCATCGCGATTTGCTGCGCGCACTCACCCGGGTGTTGATCCCTGCTTCTCTATTGCTGGCTCTGTTCTTGCTGGTGAGCGGCGTGCCGATGACGCTGGCCCCGCCTCTGGAAATCACCACCCTGGAGGGCGGCCAGCAGCTGTTGCCCAGGGGACCGATCGCATTGTTTGAGGCGATCAAACAGCTGGGCGAGAACGGCGGCGGCTTTGTCAGCGCCAACTCGGCCCATCCCTACGAGAACCCCACCCTGCTCACCAACCTGGTGAGCACCTGGGCCATGCTGATCATCCCTGCCGCCACGATCGATGCCTTCGGCCGCTTCGTGGGAAACCGGCGCCAGAGCAACCAGTTGCTGGCCCTGGTGTTCGCCCTGCTGCTGATCGGGATCGTCGTGTCGATGGCGGCTGAGCAGGCCGGCAACCCCATGCTCGAACGCTGGTTGAGCGGCGGCAACCTGCAGGGCAAGGAGCTGCGCTTCGGGGCCGGGCTCACTGGCCTCTGGTCAGTGGTGACCACCGGCACCATGACCGGGGCGGTGAATGGGTCGATCGATGCGGCGATGCCGCTGACGATCCTCACC
>JBBASD010000394.1:0-1016 GCA_040399485.1 Cyanobium sp.
ACACCTGGGCCGACGTGCTCAACCGTGCCGGCCTCGGCATGGAAGTGATGCACGAACGCAACGCTCACAACTTCCCCCTCGATCTGGCTGCTGCCACTACCACCCCCGTGGCGCTGACCGCTCCCTCGATCGGTTGATCAGCTGAGTTAGTAGGGCTTTCAGCCCTTCACCAGCCACTTCAGCCCAAAGTCCCCTCGAAAGAGGGGGCTTTTTTACTGGGGCAGTTGCAGCCCATCGTGATGGCTGAGACGACTTTCTTTTCTTCGATCGTGCGCTCAGACGCCACCAGCCAGCCAGAAGCGTGTCTTGATTGGTGTCCATGCAGGATGAATGAGGTTCAAGCGCTCGTCTTGACGTAGTTCACCTCACAGCCCTTCACCATCCGGGCTTCCTGCATTACGGCAGCGGCATTGAAGGGGGAGAACTCAAACCATTGGAAGAAGTCCAGCCCCCGATCAAGGGTGATCTTCCAGCCATGGTCGGTGGTGATGCTGCCGGCGTGAAAATTGGGGCTGGCGTCGATCTCCCAACTGAAAGGTGTGCTGGTGCCGGCGAAGGAATCCTGCACCTGGCCAAGGTTCTCCACCTGTTTCTCCATCGTCTCCTGATCCGCACCAGTGACGAGGTGCACGGTCACCTCATCGCCTACGGGGGTGATCTCGTTCACCATTCGCAGGAACTCCACCAGGTTGCGGACCTGATGGAAAGCCCGGATGTAGGGGTCGCGGATGACGATGCCGCTGCATCCCTGGAGATAATCGGCAAACAGGCGGCGGTAGCTCCAGCCCTTGGCGTTTTCTGGAACGACCAGATGCTGTTCCTTGAGCTGGGCGGCGGTGGCAGGCGGTCGGTTACGGGCTGACGAGCCAACATTGGCTTTTTCATCAGCAGGGGCCACTGACTCAGCAGCTGCAGCGGCCTGGGCCTTGCCTGCGGCCTCTGTGGCTTGTCCCGCTAAAGGCTCGGCTACTGCTCCGGGGCCTTCCACGGCAGTGGCTTGTGCTTCGCTGCTGAGG
>JBBASD010000395.1:0-1012 GCA_040399485.1 Cyanobium sp.
CGGCAGGCCCTGGCGATCACCTGCTCCTCATCGGCCGCAATCACCATCACCTCAAAGGGGGAGAGCCAGCTCAGGGCCGACACCACTTCTTGCCTGAGGGCGGCATCGTGCTCGCCTATGCCGCCGGTGAAGGCGAGCACGTCGACGCCACCGAGGCTGGCGGCCATGGCGCCAATCTCCCGCAGCAGCCGGTGCCGGAAGACGGCGATGGCTAGCTGGGCTCCCTCGTGCCCAGCCGCTGCCGCAGTCCTGAGTTCCTGCATGCTGCCGCTTAGCTCGGAAAGAGCCAGCAAGCCGCTTTGTCCATTGAGGGCCTGGTCCAGCTGATTCACCGACAGGCCCCTGCGCAGCTGATACAGCAGCAAGCCGGGGTCGACAGAGCCGCTACGGGTGGCCATCACCAGCCCCTCCAGCGGGGTGAAGCCCATGGTGGTGTCGATGCTGCGTCCCGCCGTGATGGCGCACAAGGAGCAGCCGGCGCCCAGGTGGCAGCTGATCAGCCTCAGGGGGGGCGCCGCCGCAGCCGGAGGGAAGCGGGCGGCGACCACCTCGGCGACGTGCTGGTGGCTTAGGCCATGGAAGCCGAAGCGCCGCAACCCCTGGCGGCGCCACTCGGCGGGGATGGCGTAGGTGGCGGCCTCGGGCGGCAGGGTGGCGTGGAAGGCGGTATCGAAGCAGGCCCATTGCTCCAGCTCCGGCTGCTGGGCCGCCAGCCAATGCATCACCCGCAGGGCCGGGCCATTGTGCAGCGGAGCCAGGGGCACAAGTTTTGTTAAGGCCGCCAGCACAGCTGGCTCCAGCCGCACGGGGGAAATGAAGCCCTCGCCGCCATGGACCACCCGGTGCCCGGCCAAAACTATGGTTTCGTTCCAGGGAGCCAGGGCCGCCGGCAGCCAGTCATCGAGCACCGGCTCCGGTGCAGCTCCCTCGGCCATTGGGCATGGCCGTTGCCCCTGCCAGAGGCGGTTGCCGTCCTCATCCAGCAGGGAGGCCTTGAGACTGGAACTGCCGG
>JBBASD010000396.1:0-1009 GCA_040399485.1 Cyanobium sp.
TGATTTCCTTCCAGGTTTCCAGGGCAATCGCCAGCTCGGGGCTGTGCTTGGCGGCCTCGGTAAGGATGTCACGGCCTTCCTTCTCGATCTCACGTCCGGCGTTGCGGGCCTTGACGCAGGCTTCAAGAGCTACCCGGTTGGCAGCGGCGCCAGCCGCCGAACCCCAGGGGTGGCCGTGCGTACCACCACCGAATTGCAGCACCGAATCATCGCCAAAGATGGCGACGAGGGCTGGCATGTGCCAAACGTGGATACCACCGGAGGCAACGGCGAAGACGCCGCCCATCGAACCCCAGTCCTGATCGAAGAAGTTGCCGCGGGTGCGGTCCTCGGGCACGAAGGATTCACGCAGCTGATCGATGTAACCGAGAGTGGTCTGACGATCACCTTCAAGTTTTCCAACCACGGTGCCGGTGTGCAGCTGGTCACCACCTGACAGGCGCAGACACTTCGCCAGCACACGGAAGTGGATGCCGTGCTTGGGATGTCGGTCGATCACCGCGTGCATGGCACGGTGAATGTGGAGCAGCATGCCGTTTTTGCGGCACCACTTCGCCAGACCGGTGTTTGCAGTAAAACCACCGGTGATGTAGTCGTGCATGATGATGGGCTGGCCCAGTTCCTTGGCGAACTCGGCGCGCTCATACATCTCTTCAGGAGTCGCGGCGGTGCAGTTGAGGTAGTGCCCCTTCTTCTCGCCGGTTTCTTCCTGAGCGGAACGAACGGCCTCAGCGACGAATTCAAAACGGTTCTGCCAGCGCTGGAAAGGCTGGGAGTTGATGTTTTCGTCGTCCTTGGTGAAATCAAGACCGCCGCGCAGGCATTCGTACACCACCCGGCCGTAGTTCTTACCGGAAAGACCAAGCTTGGGCTTGATGGTGCAGCCCAACAGCGGACGGCCGTACTTGTTCATACGGTCCCGTTCGACTACAATGCCGTTCGGGGGACCCATGCAGGTCTTGATGAAGGCTAGGGGGAAGCGAATGTCCTCCAGGCGCAGGTGGCGCAG
>JBBASD010000397.1:0-1002 GCA_040399485.1 Cyanobium sp.
ATTGGCGATCACGACATCCACCTCCAGTTGATCCTTGTCGCGATACATGAAGAGTTCGTAGCTGTCTTCACTCCAGCTGGCCAGACGTAATAATTCAGCATAGACATAGCACTCAAGCGCTGGACCAAAAGCGGTCCGATTCGGCACGAGTTCAGCCAGCCTGAGCCCCAAGAGCGCACTCAATAACCCGGAATCGAGAAACTGGAGTTTGGGGGTCTTAACCACCCGCGCCAGAGCATTGGCCGACCAGGCCGGCACACGCCGTACCAAGAAAAGCTGCTCCAGCAAGGTGATGTAGCGTGTCACCGTCTTGCCATCGAGGCCGATGCGGGCACCCAGCTGGGTGTAGTTGCAAAGCTGGCCACACACCTGAGCGAGCGCCGTGAGCAGCTGGGGAAGGCTCTGCAACTTATCGATAGAGGCGATGTCGCGCACGTCGCGTTGCAGGATGGCGTTGAGGTAGCTGCGCGCCCACGCCTGACGGCGTTTTTCGCTGCTGCGATGCAACGCCTCGGGGTAGCCGCCGGTGAGCACCCGCTTCTCCAGGGCCTCGCCCACCTGGGCGGCTGCCTGGTCGGGCGGTGGCGATGGTGGCGCCTTCTCGGCCGCCAGGGCAGAGAACAGGGCATCGATCCAGGCGCTGGGCTGGCCGGCCAATTCGCAACCCGCAAGCGGCAGCAGTGACAGCACCTCCAGGCGCCCGGCCAACGAGTCGGCCACACGGGGCAGGGCCATCACATCGGCGGAGCCGGTGAGCAGGAAGCGGCCGGGCCGACGCCGATCATCCACCGCCAGCTTGATCGCCAAGAGCAGTTCGGGGACCCGCTGCACCTCATCGATCACGGCCCCATCAAGGCGACGGATGAAGCCTTGCGGATCCTCTCGGGCGGCGGCGCAGGTGGTGGCGTCGTCGAGGGTGAGGTAGGGGCGTTGCTCGGTGGCGAACTGCCGCACCAGGGTGGTCTTGCCGCTCTGGCGGGGCCCGTTGAGCAGCACCACGGG